>JAMCWJ010000078.1 GCA_023475105.1 Nitrospirota bacterium | reverse complement strand
CGGTATAGGCTCGTGTGTCCCCCCGATACGATAAGAGAGACGAAAGGAAACGCGGGGAAGCCGGAGAATATGAGCGCTTCGGTTGAAAACGGCCCACCGTCAAGAAAGGACGAAAAGATGTGACCTTCCAGATGATTCACCCGGACGAGGGGAATACCTCGCGAAAAGCATGCCGCCTTTGCAAACGAGCAGCCTACCAGCAGAGAACCTATCAGTCCGGGGCCGTAACACACCGCGACCGCAGCAATCTCATCGAGCCCCCTCTGCGCGGATTTCAGCGCCTCGTCCACGACGGGCCATATCATCTCGAGGTGCCTGCGGGACGCGAGTTCAGGGACGATGCCCCCGTATTTTCTGTGGATCGTCTCCTGGCTCGAAACAATATTGGAGATGATCTTTACTCCGTCCTCCACGACAGCGGCAGAGGTGTCGTCGCAGGAAGTGTCTATGCCCAGGATCAGCATCGCTTATCGGGGCCTGACATACTCGTACACGCTCACGCCCGGAGGCGGGGAAAAGACGAACGCCGAGTCCTTGAGTCCGGAATTGATGACGACGTTCCTGAAGATTATTTCGATCCTGTTCAACCGTTTATCGACAATACTGAGCGAGCCTATGGGGAATTCTCCCCCGGAGGGGCCGATCTCTATCGATACGACGCTGCCCATGCTCCTTTTCGGCTTGAGGAGAAGTTTCCCGCCCTTCTGCGTAACGTCGAATTCCTCGCCTATGCTACCGAATCCGCCGAGCAGTGCGATAGGGGCCTGGCCGTAACCCTCCTTGTCGAATTTCCCCCTGAAGACCTGTTTTTCGTTCCTTTGGTAGACGATGATCTCTCCCTTGTCGATGAAGATTTCGGTATCCTGCTTGCCCGCGTCCTGATACTGCCATCTCATCTTCGACGGGACCTTGATCATGAACGTACCCTTGAAGGTGTCCGTCCTCTTGAGGTCCCTGATCGTACTTTTTTGCAGGAAGCTCCCCTTTATGTCCTTGATGTTTTGATATGCCTTCTGGATCGCTTCCACCGTAAGCCCGGAAGACCGGGCGTCGCCGACCGGCCCGCAGAAGAACGCGACAAAAAAGAACAATGGAACAAGCAGCAAAAAGAGCGGTCCCGGAGACGCAACGTTCCTTTTCATCCCATCACCGTAACCGCCAGAACAGAGGAAGCAACGACAAAGACCCTCCTGTTGTTGCTCTTGTCGTCCACGGGGACGAGGAAGAATCCGCTGCTCCTCTTGGGCTCGAGAAAGAACCCTTTTCCCCAGGGGATGTCGCCCTCGATGTACCCGGTCATGCACTCGCCGTCTTTGAACTTGACGAAAATCCTTTTACCGAGAGAAATAGGATCGCTGAACACCTTCCGTTCTACGTGATCTTTATCGCCGATATACGTCTTTACGAAGAAGATCGCCTTAAGATCATCCACCGCGAATGTCAGCGTACGGGACGATTCGTCCTCGAGAGAAACGGTCTCATCGGAAGGCAGGAAGTCCCCGATATATCCCTTCACGAGTCGCCCGTCAAGACATCTCATCACGACTTTCTGCCTCACCATCAAAGAGATTTTACCATAACGCGCCGGAATCGCACACCTCCGGCATCGGGTCTTCCCCGGGGCGGGAGGTCGCCCTCACGACCTTCCGAGGGCCCGCTGAGCAGAGGGGTCGGCGCCGGATATGCTAAAATAGGTATTGACTATGCGCTTGGCCGCCATTGATGTAGGCTCAAACACACTCCGACTGCTCATCGCCGATATCCATGATCGTGCAGTGTCCCGCATACTTTCGGAACGCGCAATCACCCGACTCGCCGGGGGAATAGGGGATTCGGGAATGCTCGGGAAGGAGAATATGAGAAAATCGATCTCGGCCCTGAATGCCTTTACCGGTTCCATGGCGCGGCACGGAGTGACACGCGTAAAGGCGGTCGGGACGAGCGCACTCAGGGAAGCGAAGAACAGCGGGGAGTTCATCCGGAAGGCCTTTCGCGCTACGGGCATACGCGTCGAGGTGATTTCAGGCACGAGGGAAGCGGAGCTCACGGCAAAGGGTATCCTCATGGGCTTCGGGAAGACGGAAGGATCGCTGATACTGGATATCGGCGGCGGCAGCACGGAATGGGTACTCAGCAGGGGGAACGACTCCTCGCGGTCGCCGGTCTGCGGCACCCTTCCCCTCGGAGTCGTGGCGCTCCGCGAGAGATTCATGCGGTCTGATCCTCCCTCCGCGGACGAGATCGCGCTCCTCACCGAAGAGGTCGACTCAAGACTGCTGCCGCTGCGAAGGGAAGTCCCGGCGCCTCCCTTTGCTCCCCTGGCGCTTATCGGGACGGGAGGCACGGTCACCACTCTGGCGGGGCTCGATCTCGGGTTGAAGGAATACGACCCCGAAAAAGTACACAGACACAGGATGTCCCTCACAACGCTCCTCAGCCTCAGGGATCTGCTTCTCCTCCTGCCGCGGGAAAAAAGACAATCCCTGGACGGCCTTGAACCCGGAAGGGCCGACTTGATTATCCCCGGCATTCTGCTTACAATTAGATTCATGGATTTTTTCGGTTTTCCCGAAATCGCAGTGAGCGACTACGGTCTGCTCGAGGCCCTGATAAAGGAGATGTATGATGAAAATGGTTTTTAAGAGACCCGGGAGTCTGAAACCTGCTCAATTCAGGTATTGCCCCGGTTGCGGACACAGTCTTGTGCACAGGCTCGTTGCCGAAAGTATCGACACCCTCGGCATACGCGAACGGGTCATCGGAATCGCACCGGTCGGCTGCGCGGTCTTTGCCTATGATTACTTCGACTTCGATATCCTCGAGGTCGCCCACGGCAGGCCCCCTGCGGCCGCCACGGCCATGAAACGGGTGCTGAAGGACAGGATAATCTTCTCCTATCAGGGAGACGGCGACCTGGCCGCCATCGGGACAGCGGAGATCATCCATGCCGCGGCAAGAGGGGAGAATATCTCCGTCTTCTTTATCAACAATGCGACCTACGGTATGACCGGGGGCCAGATGGCCCCGACAACCCTTCTCGGCCAGAGGACGACAACGAGTCCCCGGGGAAGGGACGTGAGTCTCGCGGGATATCCCCTCCGCGTCCCGGAGATGCTCGCCACAATCGACGGGGCCTCGTTCATCACCAGAACATCGGTTGATTCGCCGGGTAACCTCCTGAAGACGCGGGGGCTGATCGAGACAGCCTTCAGATACCAGATGGAAGCCAAGGGGTTCAGCTTCGTCGAGATACTTTCGCCGTGCCCGACGGACTGGGGTTTGTCCCCTGAAGATTCGATAAAGTGGGTCCAATCGGAAATGATGCCGGTATACAAGCTCGGAATTCTGAAGGACGTCTGCGCGGAGGCCCATTGAAGGAAGTCAGGGTGCTGGTTGCGGGGTCCGGGGGTCAGGGAGTCCTTCTCCTCGGAAGGATGATTGCGTACGGCGGGATGCTCGATGGCAGGGAAGTGACCTGCTTTCCCTCATACGGCGCCGAAGTGAGGGGCGGAACCGCCAATTCGACGGTGATCGTTTCGGATGAGATGATAGGCTCCCCCATCGTGGGAAACACCGACATCCTCATCGCCATGAACATGGCGTCCCTGAAAAAATTCCAGCCGAGGATCAAGCCGCAGGGACTGCTCATATTCGACTCATCGCTCATACAGGCTCCCGAATTGAGGTCCGACATCAGCGTCGCCGAAGTCCCTGCGACGATCATCGCCGCCTCACTCAGCGGGAAGGCACTCCGCCGGGAAGGCGCCGCGCTTTCCGGTCCCCAGGTGAGGTCCGCCAATATGGTGATGCTCGGCGCGCTCGTTGCGGAAGCAGCGATCGTGAAAGCGGAGAGCGCCGTGAAGGCGCTCGAAAAGCTCACCTCGTCGAAGAGCCGGAAGAGCCTCGAGGGGAACAAAGAGGCGATACAGAGAGGGATCAGATACATTGAAGATAAGAAAAGCCACCATAGCCGACATAAAGCCGATTCATAAGCTGATCAACGAGTTTGCCGGAAAGGGGGAGATGATTCCGCGGTCCCTGAACGACCTGTATGAGAATATGCGCGACATCTTCGTCTGCGAAGACGGCGGAGAGCTCAAGGGCGTCTGTGCCCTCCACATACTCTGGGAAGACCTTGCGGAGATACGGTCCCTTTCCGTGAAATCGGACTCCCGCCGCGCAGGCATAGGGAAGCGGCTCGTGACTACCTGTGTGAGAGAAGCGGAAAACCTCGGCATCAGGAAGGTCTTTGCTCTTACCTATCATCCGGATTTTTTCAAGAAGATAGGGTTTTCCGAAATCGACAAATCAGAGCTTCCCCAGAAGATATGGGGAGATTGCCTTCGGTGCCCAAAGTTCCCGGAATGCGATGAAACAGCCGTCATAAAGGTGATGGGAGGAA
Source organism: Nitrospirota bacterium (assembly GCA_023475105.1). Taxonomy (GTDB): domain Bacteria; phylum Nitrospirota; class Thermodesulfovibrionia; order Thermodesulfovibrionales; family UBA9159; genus JAMCWJ01. The sequence continues at coordinate 39,963 of JAMCWJ010000078.1, read as the reverse complement.
AACACCGGTAAGCCGCCGCACTGAGTCGCCACACGGTGTTCTGTTCTTCCGCGGCCGACGCGGCGCTGCCCCTTTCGCGGCAGCGTACCCGTAAATCCTTTCAGAACCTCTCCGGCAATCCCTTCACGCGTCTTCGACTAAATCTCTGTCTATTTCCCTTTGTCGGGCCCCGGCTGCCGCGGGAATTGTTTCTCCACTTCCCTGAGGATGTCTTCTTTCAGACCCGCGAGCGCTTCCCTGAAGGCCTCGTTCGCCAGTAGTTCCTGCGACAGCCCCTCAAACCTTTCCGAGATCGTTCTGCTAAGAAGGTCGGTGAGGCGGTCGATCGCGGCCTGCGTATTGACGACCGCCTCGATGAGCCTGTTCAGCTGGTCATTGCTGACTGCGAGCCTTTGATCGACCGAACCAAGAGAGAGAAGCGCCTGATTGAGCCTGTCGGCGCTCAGTCTCGCAGAAAGGGCCGAGAGCCGGTCAACGCTTACGAGCTGCCCCTCGCAGGTGCCGGGCAATGCGACATCTCTCGAAGGCACCCACGTTCCGAGGCAGGCCAGTGTCCCCGACTCACCGGTCACAAAAGTGTATCCGTCAACCGTTTGCGACCAAACCTCGCCCACGATGAAAAGGGCCGAAAAAAATAGTGCAACGCACACTGAAGTCTTCATGGCACCTCCATTCTCCTTTCGATTGCGCCAGACTCTCGCCCGGCTTTTCATAGCTACTTATACCACAGAACGGACGCCTTGTCACCAAAAAGGCCCCGGCCGGCTCACCCGGGATAGGTCCGATGCAGTCCCGCCGAAGCTGTTCGAACACGGCCTCGCACAGAATTGCCGGCGGGCGGGTTATGCCCGGTCGGGAGGTTGACGAAATCTCATGAAGCGCTTAATATTGAGTCCATAAGCGCCAATATGTGCTTTCAGAAACCTGAATTTGGCCCGGCATGCCCGTGGACTCCATCCGGCTTGCAAGATTGACAGTTTCACCCCAAATGTCAAGATGAGGGGTCTTCCGTCCTAAAACGCCGCTAATAGCATGGCCGGTGCTGATACCGATGCGTAATTCAAGTGGAAGACCATTCCTATTTGCCATCTTCTTAACAGTTGTCGCCGGTCATGAGAAAACTCTTATGCACCCACCAGCCGGCCTCATGAAACGCCCGAAAAACCTGGATTCCCGCCTGCGCGAGAATGACGACAAGAAGGCCCTTGACGATAGAAAGAATTTTGAGATAGTTTTTAGTAAGTATCCGTGCCGCTCTCGTCACCGCGGTTCCTTGAGCAGCACTTTCACGTATGCCTTTGCGCGGAGCTCGGCGATCTGCTTTTTCAGGAGTCTGTTGATCTCCTTCTCCGTCAGGTACTCCTCGATCTTGTCCCTCACCGATTCGAAAGGCGCTCCCTTGAACTCCTTCTCGTTCTTCTTGTAATAGTCTTCTATGTCCTCTTCCTTCACCCGGATAAAGGCCCTCACTTTGAGCTCGATATATTCGTTCAGGACCGATTCATCGTTCTTCGCATCGATCTTGAGTCTTCGTGCATCGTTCAGAAGCAGGAGCCTGTTGATCATCGTATTCAACACTTCAGCCATTGTAATGTCCGGCTCTATCTTCTTCGTCTTTTCGTAGTTCTCGCGGAGTTCGCTCAGGGTGATCGCCCGGTCATTCACGCAGGCTACCACCCGGTCGATCAGTTCTGCATGACCGACCGTGAAGAGCAAGGCGTGGAGGGCGAGCAATACCATACAAAGAGACAAAGCAAACCCTTTTCCCGACGGGATGACCCTGCGATACCGCGACCCGGCGATAGCAGAAAGTCTTCGATTCTCCGTTTCTCCGGTTCCCCGTTTCACAGCCGCCATACCACGGGCAACGCACTTCCCATCATTCCAAATCATTCTAGAACGCCTGCCCGATGCTGAAGAATATCTCGCCCCTGCTCAGGCCTTCCTCTTTCTTGAGTTTATATCCGTAGTCGACACGCAGCGGTCCCACCGGCGTATTGTACCGCACTCCCAGGCCGACTGCGTGCTTCAGCGTCCCGCTGATGTCCCCGACCTTTTGCCAGACGTTGCCGCTGTCGAGGAACGTGACGAGGCCTATCCCCTTTCCGAGATACGTGCGGAGTTCGAGGTTCGTTTCGACGAAGGCATTGCCGCCCGTGGGGTCGCCCAGCGCCCCCCTCGGCCCGAGGGTGTCCTGGGCATACCCCCTGACCGAGTTTCTGCCGCCGAGGAAGAACCTCTCCCCGAGGGGAAGTATTTCCGAGGAGTCCCACGCTCTGGCGACCCCCAGCCTGAATGCCGCGGCAGCCACGAAATGCTTCGAGAGCTCATGATAAATACTGCCGTTGAATACCGCTTTTGCAAAGTTCGTCTGAGAAAAGAGCGCTGAAGAGGCGACCTTCACCGTCAATCCCGCCAGGACGCCGTTTCTCGGGTCGAAGGGGTTGTCCCTCGTATCATAGGTGATCCCGGGCCGCAGGCTGCTGATGCCGAGTTTCCCCGTGTCCTTGTCGGTGAGGATCATGTCGGGCTGCACGTCCGTCGTTTTCGCGAACACGTATTCATAGTAGAGCTCGCCCTTGATCGCACTGCTGTACTGCTTTTCGACCCCCAGGGAGAGTCCCCTCCTCCGGTAGTGATACATCACTACCCTGGTATCGATATTCTTCTCGTCCCGTTCGTTGAGGAATACCGTCGCCTTCAGCGCGAGCGGCTTTTCGAGAAACCAGGGGTCGAGGTAATTGACTGCATAGAGCTTTTCGAGCGAATTGTAGCCGACCCTGAGGGAGACCTGTCTGTTCATGCCGAAGAGGTTCTTATAGCCGATATCGACAAAGCCGGTGAACTTGTCGAAATTGTTGTAGCCGAAGCCGAACTCGACCGAGCCCGCATCCCCCTCTACGACTTCGATGAGGACGTCCCGCCTGTGGTCATAGCGCTCGAGGGTCTGCATGCGGACATCCGTAAAAAGACCGAGCTTGAGAAGCCTCTGCCGTTCCTTCACGAGAACACCGGGATTGAAGGGAGCGGACTCCTTATGCAGCAATTCGCGCGCGATCACCTCCCGCTTCGTCTTTCTGTTCCCCGTTACGACCGTCTTGCCGAAAAACGTCTTCTCCCCTTCCTGTATCGCAAAGGTTATGAGCGCCTTGTCATCTGAAAACTCGACCTTCGGATTCACGGCCGCATCGAGAAATCCCTTCTCCTGGTAGCTATCGATGACCCGTATGCGCGCGTCGCCGATGTCCACTTCGTTGTAAGGTTCTCCCTGCCTCAGCGCTATCGCCTTTTCTATATCCGCAGGAGAAATCAAACGGACGCCCGTGATCTCGATCTTTTCGATGATCGTCTTAGGCCCTTCCTTCACGGGAATCGTAATCAGGGCCTTGCCGTCCTCGATCCGCACCTGCGGTGAGGCCGCCTCCACGCTCAGATATCCGAGGGCGATATAAAACTCCCGCACCACATCGACGTCGGAGGACAGGAGATCGGGATTATAGTCGTCCCCTTCCCTCATCGGCAGGGCCTCTTTGAGGTTCTTTTCGTGGAGCGTCATACCGGGAAAATTCAGGGCGCCGACCTCGACGCGCTCCCCTTCGAAAATAAAGAAGCTGATTTCGACGGTATCTCCCTCCTTTCCCGATACGACAGGGGCCACCTGGACAAAGGCATATCCTTTTCCATAATACAGGGACGTTATTTTCCCCACTGCCTCTTCGACAAGGTCGTCCCTCACCTCGCCCGCCTCTGAAAAAGGCATCTCTTTCATGAGACGCTTCTCGTTGAAAACGCTGTTTCCTTCGAACGCAATCTCGAGCCTCTTTCCCCTGTTCACGTCAAGCATGAGACTGCCCTCCGAAAACCGGTAGGAGACACCCGGATTCAGGTACCCGAGTTCCTTGTAATGCTCTCTGATCTTCCCGACGTCCTTTTTCACGGTCCTCAGGTCATAGATGTCGCCCGCGTCGAGATGCATCACGCCCCTGACCTCTTCCTCCGGAGCCCCCTGGACCGTAATGCGCTCAACGCGGAGAGGTTTCCCCTCATCGACCGTGACGGTGAGCGTCTTTTCGCCGCGTCCGGAGGTAGGCGAGACCGAGAGGGATATCTCCGCATGAGGAAAGCCCCTCTCCTCAAGGACCTCCTTCAGGCGCTTTGCCGCTTCATCAAAGAGGTTATAGCGCAACAGTTCCCCCTCTTTCAGGAGAAACAGCTTCCTTATTTGACGGTCCGAAAAGAACTCGTTGCCGGCGACGCAGACCTCCCGGATACGGTCTCTTTCTTTCACGACGATCTTCACGCCGGTCCTTTCCGCATCGGCATACACCTCGATGTCCTCGAATATCCCCTTGAGAAAGGCGCGCTTTATGCCTTCTCTCACTTTCAGGGGGTCGAGGACTTCCCCGACTCTCAGGCCGAGAAGGTCAAGGAGTTCTTCCCTGCCGATCGAAACGAGGCCTTCGACTCCGATCTTTTCTATGGCAGGTCCGGACGCCGAGGCCGGCGCCGCGGTAAGGAAAAGGAGCATCGCCTTCACCAGAAGGATCGCAAAAAGGGAGCGGGCGAAACGTCCCGCGGCCGGGACCCGTCCGGTTCTCCTGTTCCCCCTCATTCCGTCTTCGCCTTCACTATTTGAACCCGAACCTGAACTTGATGCTTCCCCCCAGGGCGCCCACGTCGTCTCTCTCCCCGAGCAGGGAAACATTGTTTCCGATATTGTATTCTATTCTGATCACGTCCGTTGCGACGGAACCAAGTGCGGTAGAGTAAGTGACGGAGACCCTGTCTCCCAGGAGCCTCTTCGAAACCGTCAGCCGCTGCTCCGACTTCCCCGTGACCCTCGAAACGGAGGACTCCACTCCGATCCTGTCGATACCCGTGAGGCTACGCAGCCGCTCCTGGGCGATATTCTGGACCTGACCCGAGAGAAACGACGTAGCGGCGCTCACGCCGATCCCCCCCTGGATGCCCTTCGGCTCGTTCGAAAGGGTGCCCACCGTAAGCAGGCTCAGTATCTCGATCTGCTCCAGGGACGGGGTCGAACTCAGGGACAGGTTGAAATGCTCCATCTGCCCGTCGAGATTCAGCCGCACGGTATAGCCCTGGATCGTCGTTTCGGCGATAATGTTCATCGTCGGATTGATCCTCTTCGGGTCTGCGAAATCCGCGGTCGCGCCGAGTATTTTGAACTCGTTGTTCCTGAAGTACACGATGCCGCCCTTCGTCTCGACCCGGCCGAAAAGTAAGGGGCTTGCAACGGTGCCCCGTACAACGAGGTCGGCGCTCAGGGACGCCCGTGCGAGGTTGTTGTTGATCATGATGGTGTCGGCGCCCTGCAGTCTCAGATTCAGCTGCGTCTTTTCGAAAGCGCCGAGGTCCCCCCGCGGCCTTTCCCGCTTCCTTGCCCTGAGCAGCGAGAGCTGCCATTCGATCGGTTCCTTGTAAAGTGCGCGGTTGATCCTGATCTCCCCGCTCAGCACCTGGGACTCCGGAGTGCCGGAATACAGCATGCTTCCGCTGAAATTGGCGGTAAACTCCTTCGAGACATTCACGGAAATCGCGCTCATTGCCGCATTGACATAGAACCTCTTCAGGGCAAAGCGCCGGAGAAAGGCGATCCCGGAGACGTCCACATCCCCTCCCGCCATTTTTCCCGAGAGCTTCTGTATGACGACCCTGTCTTCATCGATGTAGAGATAACCGTTCAGGGAGCTGAGGCGGTACGGCATATCCTTCAGCGCGAACACGGCATTGGACAGGGTTACGCCGCCGTTGATCTTCGGGTCGTCCCATTTCCCCGTGACGGAAAAAACGAACCCTGCATCGCCCCTGATCGTATCGATCTTCCTGACGAATCCCTTCAGGGGCAGCAGGCTGGAGCTGCCTTCCATGACGAGGTTGTATTCCCTGCCGATCTCTGTTTCGCCCGACGCCTTGAAAGAGGCGCTTCCGCTTCTCAGCTTCACCTCCGAAAGAAAGACCTTTCTGCCCTTCACCGCAAAACGTATATCGCCGTCATTCGACACGTTGTTTCCGTAGAGCGTCGCATTCAACTGCTCGATGAACGCGTCCGCGGAAAAATGGTTTCTGTCCCCCGACATATCCGCTGATCCCTTCATATTGATGAGCAGGTCTTCCGGCACGTCCTTCAGGAACGCCGCGAGAACGGAATCATATCTCCCGGATTTCACCTCCAGGCGGGCCCTCCAGGGGATCTCCTCGTTCAGGTTCGCTGCACCGTGCAGGACCGCCCTGCCGTCGAAAAGTGTAAGGGTAAGGTCCGCTGTTCTCTCCTTTACCGACGCCTTTATCGTGCCTCCGCCCAGATCTGCATTCCTGACTTTTCCGCCCCGGACTGTGCCCTCCAATTCGATCCGCGGATCCTTGATCGTCCCCTTTCCTTCCGCCCGGAAAGTCACAGAGGCGTCAGAGGGGATCCCCCTGACGGGCAGCGGCAGGTCCTTCGCGTAGATTTTGCTCATCGCCGATCTGAACGTGAACCGGTCGTCGCCGGAGATGCTTCCGCTGCCCGTCAGTACGGAATCGCCCTTTTTCAGGACCACATCGTCGAGGGCGAGACGGATATAGTCATACGCAAAAAGAAAGGACGCCGAATCGACAGGAACACCTTCCGCGGTGAAATGCGTCCCCCGCACCGAACCCTTGAACAGGGGTGTCGGACCCGCTCCGGTTATGCTGAGACCGGCATCGAATCTTCCCGTCGGGCGGATCTTCGGCTGTTTCTTATAGATCACCTTCAAGGCCCTTTCGATGTCCCCGTTCTTCATCGAAACGTTCAGGTTGTAGAGAGGCTTCCTGACGTCAAAAAGCTCCTTCGCCTCAGGGAATCTGATGTTCCCTTTTACGGCAACCGTTGCCTCCTGCCGGGTCCCTGACACCGCAGACACTTCGCCGACATTCAGGAGGTTCTTCCTGTACGCCACCTCACCGGCCACCTCGCCAAGGAAATATCCTTCATAGGATGCAGCGTGAAGACCCACCTTTCCGCTTATCTGCGGGTCCTCGAATCTCCCCGACACCCTTCCTGAGAATTCGGCGGAGCCCGCCAACTCGCGGAGGTAAGGCAGCGTCAGGTCCCTGACATCCTCGGTCCTTACCTGAACGGTAAGGGACAGACCGGAGGCCTTGAGATCGACCGAACCGCTGAACCCTATGGAGGATTTATCGGTGCTTGCGACCGATTCGGAAAGGGTGACCACATCGTCGCGGAGACTGAAGGAACCCTTTATTCTTCTCACCCTCCCCAGTATGTCATTCCCCCTGGCCGTGCTCTCATAGGAATACCAGCCCGAGGGGTTGAAGCTCGCTCCTTCAGTACTCAGGCCGCCCTTCACCTTGCCGGCAGGCACGCCCGGGTCCCAGCCTATGAGCGCAAAAGCGCCCTTGCTGTCGATGTCCGCAAACGTCACTTTCAGGGAATAATAACTCTTCGCCCCGACAGAAAGCGCCGCATCCGCGGTTGCGCGACCATGGTACAGCAGCGCCTTGCCGTCGCTAAAATGGAGCATCTCGTCCCCGTAAAGGACAGTGCACGTGACGTCGTCGACGAGGACATTGAAGAGATTTCCCTTTTTCAGATGGGCCCGCGCAGTCCCGGTAAGCCTGTTCAGGGGCCCCTTCATCTTTCCGGTGAAATCGACGAGTCCTTCGACCCGCTCCTTCACCTTCAGAACTTCCATGAGCGTCTCGACATAGAAGCTGCCCTTCAGGTCCATGTCCACCTCCGACCGGAGAAGGTCGTCCGGCACAAGATGCACGGTCCCTTTCGCGGTGATCCTCCCTTCACCGGGCCGCGTGAGACCGAAGATCTTCCTGACGGTGTCCGCGAGGAGATCGAGACCGATCTGAAAGTCGCCTGAAGGCTCACCTTCCTTCCCGGCGGTCCGGAGAACACCTCGCGCATTGACCCTGGAACCCAGGAAACCGATCCGAAGGGCCTTCACGTCAATCGCGTCGTCCCTCAGCGCGACGGTCCCTTTGATGTCGCCCGTCAATTCCGGCCAGCCTTTGACCGAAGAGGAGAGTTCTTTCAATGTGAAAGTTATTCTCGGACCGGGATGCTTTCTCGATATGAGGTTCCATGCGGGCTTGATGACCGCCTCAACATCGAATCCGCTCCCCTTCAGCGTCCCGTCCTTCAATCCCAGGGCGAACGAGCTGCCCTCCAGCACCGCCGTCCTGATCACAACCTTGAGCGCGTTCTTTCGCTCTACGGCGAGGTAGTCCTTCACATGCCCGATGATCGCCTCTATCCTGTCCGCATCGCTCTGCACGTCTGCGCTTTTCATCACAAGCCTCCTCAGGATGACCTCCTTGCGCAGAAGTCCCGAGAGCTCCACATATCCCTTAACTTTCGGGATGCGCAGGATCATCCGGCCCTCGGTATCATACATCCTCACCTCCGTCGCCTCGGCGAAGAGGGGGAAGATATTCACCGAGATCCGCTCCGCCGTCACGCGCTCGCCCGTGAGGTCCGAAAGTTCGGGCAAAATCAGGCCTTTCAGAAAGTCCGACAGGTGCCGGCCCCTGAAAAAAGCGGCGGTGAGGCCGATGATCAGGGCGAGCGTAAAAACGATGAGTATCTTTTTCATCTCAACCTTTCCCATAACGCCGCAAGGAGGTCGGTCACCAGAGGACCGTGTATCTGTGCCCCTTCCTTCTGGACCGAGAATACATCACGTGCAAGTCCCGCTTCCGTATTGATCCTGGCCGATATGATATCGATGCCCTTTTCGTGGATCATGCTCGCGGCGTCATACAGGAGACCGATCCTGTCCCGGGCGAAGAATTCGAGGATACTGTATTCGCCCGAAGTCTCGTTGTCGAGCTCGACGAAGGGGACGAACCTGCCGTAAAAGCCGGGGACCTCTGAGGATACACGGGCTTCTCCCCCGTGTATTTCGCTCTCCGGGGCAAGCTCCGCCGTAACCGCGCGGGACAGATTCTCCCCGATCCTTTCAGTGAGCCCTTCCCACCAGAGTTCATCCCAGTTCGCAACCTGCAGCCGGTCGATGACGAGGCCGTTCCTGCCGGTATACACCCTTGCCCGGTAGATGTTCATCCCGAGGGAAGAGAGCACTCCTACGATCCTCGAGAAAAGTCCGGGGCTGTCCCAGGCGCCCACAGTGACTTCCGCTGTGCCTCCCCCGGTCTCTTCCACTCTCACGGCAAAGTCCCTCGTCGCCACGTCACGGGAAAGACAGTAGTCGGCGTGTATTTTTTCAGGGGATGTCGAGAGGAGATAGCGCGCAGGCATGAGGGAAAGGAACTCCTTCATTCTTTCTTTTTCCCCTTTTGAGAGCGAGAGCATCCTTTCTATTTGTCCGGGGCCCTTCTCCGCAAAGCCGTCGAGAACGCGGGAAGAGGTCTCGTATAGTTCTCTAAGGAGATACCCCTTCCATTCCGTCCAGAAATCCGGGCCGACCGCAGCCATATCCGCATACGTGAGGAGATAGAGCGCATCGAGGTTTTCCCTGTCGAGCACCTCGTCGGCGACCTGGGCGATCACCTCAGGGTCGTCCGTCTCCCTCTTGAACGCCACGGAGGCGAGCAGGGTGTGGTTTTTCACCAGGAACTCCACCCTGTTTCTCAGACGTATGTCGAGATTGAATCTCTCCATGACGTTCTTTATTTCCACATATCCTTCTCCTTCGTGATGCCTTTTTTCCGTATCGGGGAGGCGGCTGTCTCTCGTAATACCCCGTTTTCCGATATCGTGGAGGAGCAGGGAAAGGATGAGGGCCTCCCTGTGGCGGATCTTCCTGAAGATCGCGGCATGGTGTTCGAGGTTCCTGTATTTCGTACGCCCCAGTTCCTCAAGTTTTCTGACCGCCTGCAGCGAGTGCTCGTCCACCGCGTACCGGTGATACGGCTCGTACACCACAAGGAAACTGAGCGCGCCGAACTCAGGGAGAAATCTCCCGAGGACCCCGCAGCGGTGCATCTCCGACAACGTCTCGTATACCCGGTCCCCGCGGATGATCTCCATAAACCACTCGACGGCGCGCGGTGAATTCCGCGCTTTTCTCGTAATGCGGAAAAGGTTCTTTCTGATGTCCGCCCTCAGTTTCGGACTGAACTTCTTCCCTGTTCGGGACATCGCATAGAAGGCCTCCAGGATCAGGTCCGCATCTCCTGAGATATCGGCGGTCGATACGACCCGGTCCTTCGAGACAAAAAAATTCCGGGTTACCTTCTTTTTCATGATCGCCTCCGGCAGATGTACGTAAGGGAGGCTGCAGACGTCGAGCGCGTGGGACGCGGTGTCATGAATGATCGAGGCCTTCAGATAGAGGTAGCGCATGAACCGCTCCGCCGCGTAGAACTTCCTCGAAGGCCGGAACGCAAGCAGCTCAGCCACCCTTTCATGAAACTCGAAGGAAAGGGTGTCGTTCTTCCGGCCGCTCAGAAGATGGAGCGAGAACCGGACCTTCAGCAAGAAATCATACGCCTTGCGGAGACGATGGAAGTCATAGGGGGTAAGAATCTTCGTGAGTTCTTCGAACTGCCGCACTCTGAAGGCCGCGGAGGCGACCCAGAGAACGGTATGGGCATCCCTCAACCCGCCCTTGCCCTCTTTCACGTTCGGCTCGAGCATAAAGACGGAATCCCCGAATTTCCTGTGGCGGACCTCCACCTCCCTGAGCTTTTCCGTAACGAAACTCCTCTGGTTCCGGAAGGCTATTTCGGGATATACTTCCTCCCTGAAGTACTGGTAAAGGTCGCTGTCCCCCGCGATGAACCGGTGCTCGAGGAGGGACGTTTTCGTCCTGATGTCCTTTTTCGCCTCGCTGATGCAGTCCGCTGCGGTCCTGAAGGAGTGGCTGATATCGAGGTTCGTACCCCATAGCCGGTACAGCGCCTCCTCCGCCTTTTTCGACGCGGAGCGGTCCCGTGCAAAGAGCATGACGTCGATGTCGGAAAACGGCGCCAGTTCCCGCCTTCCGTACCCCCCTACCGCTATCAGACAGAGCGGCGACGGGCCCGGACCGGAATCCGCACCCGCACAAAAGGCCTCCCCTATGATCGCATCAATTTTTTCTGTAAAGTGGGAAGTTAATTGCCGGCCGCCGTACCCTTTATCCAATAACTGACTGAGCTCGCGTATCTCCATATATATTCAACATATATTATACGGGTTTTCTCCGTCCCTGCACGATTGAAGAAAGGCAGACCTCCGGGTCAGCCCCCCCCCCGCGAAAGGCACAGGGGGAAAAGAGGCCCGGTTATCTCCTCTTCCTCAGAAAATCCCTCGGTTTTCCCGCGCCCTTCGGGGGACCGACAAGGCCGTCTTCCTCGAGGAGTTCCATCATCCTCGCGGCCCTGTTATAGCCGATCTTGAATCTCCGCTGGATCGAGGATATCGAGACCTCTCCCATGGATTCGCCGAACTCGAGGACTTTCCCGTACATGTCGTCCTTCTCGGCCGAAATATCTTCCCTGTCGGGATCTTCGATTGCAATGGCCTCGAAGAGGGAATAATCAGGTCTCCCCTGGGTCATGATGAATTTCGTGACCGCACGTATCTCCTCCTCCGTAACAAGGGCCCCGTGAACCCTCGTGATCCTCATCCCGGGCAGCATCATGAGCATGTCGCCCTTTCCAAGCAGCTGCTCGGCGCCCTGGGAATCGATAATCGTCCTCGAGTCGATCCTCGAGGTCACCTGGAAAGAGATCCTTGCCGGGAAATTCGCCTTTATGACGCCCGTGATTACATCGACCGAGGGCCGCTGGGTTGCGAGTATCAGGTGTATGCCCGAGGCCCTCGCCATTTGCGCCAGACGCGCAATCGAATCTTCGACCTCATTTGCGGAGGCGAACATCAGATCGGCGAGCTCATCGATAAATACGACGAGATAAGGGAGCCTCTCCCCGTCGGAGACCATCCGATTGAAGGCCTCGATGTTTCTCACCCCTTTTTCCGCGAGAAGCCTGTATCTCCTCTCCATCTCGAAGACCATCTTCCTGAGCGCCTCTGCAGCCTCTTTCGCCCCTGTGATCACAGGCGAGATGAGATGGGAGATATTTTCGTATGCAGACAGTTCGAGCAGCTTGGGGTCTATCATCAGCATCTTCACTTCCGACGGCGCCGACTTGTAAAGGATGCTCATCACCATGGAGTTGATCGAGACGCTCTTGCCGGCCCCTGTTGCGCCTGCCACGAGGAGGTGGGGCATTTTGGTGAGATCCGCTACGATGGGATTACCGAAGATGTCCTTGCCGAGCGCAAGGGTGAGCTTCGAATAGCTCTTCTGAAAAATATCCGACGCAACGATTTCTTTGAGACAGACGGTTTCCCGGACCCTGTTCGGGACCTCTATCCCTATGGCGGCCTTGCCCTGGAGGGTCGACACCCTCACGCTCTGCGCCTTGAGAGAAAGGGCGAGGTCGTCGGAGAGGGAGACGACGCGGTTTATCTTCACACCGGGCGCAGGCTCGAATTCATACATCGTCACCACAGGCCCCGAATGCACCTGGATCACCTTCCCCTCGACGTCGAAGTCCTTCAGTTTTCTCTCGAGGAGCGCAGAACTCGTCAGGATTTCTTCCCTGGCAGGCCTCGCCGAGACGGCTGCGGGAGAATGCAGGAGCCCGATTCCCGGCAACTCATACTGCCCCCTGCGCACGGGACCTTCTCCCGGCAACAGACCCGCGTCACCGGCACCGGCAAAAGAACGCCTTTCAGGGACTCCCTCCCTTTCGTGGCCCGTCGAAGGGCCTTCCTCCGGGACAGGGTCTGCTTTCGGAACATCGAAAACAGGTGAGGGTTCCCCCAGGATGATCGGTCCTTCCGCCGAAGGCGGGAAGGCTTCTTCAGGTTCCTTCCCCTTCTCCCCGACCATAAAAGAGACGAGGGAGACCGGGCTCAGGATGATAAGCGAGGAAAGAAAAAGCGTCAGGGTCACGATATATGCGCCGGGCAGAGAAAGCAGGCTCACGAGGAGCTCGCCGAGGAGATACCCGGCAAGGCCTCCCGACTTATGTATGAGCTCCATATGGAAGGTGGCGGTTATCAGCGACGCAAGTATCGACGTCGAAAGGACGAAGAGAATGAGGCCGACGAGACAGGTCCAGTGGTTTTCCCTGCCGAGCAGTCTCCTCACCCCGTAGACGCAAAATACGACGGGAAGAGCGAACGCCGACAGACCGATCGCAGAGATCAGGAAATCAGCGGCGTAGGAACCGATAATCCCGCCGTAGTTCCGGGCAGGAAGCGTCGTGAACACAAAAGGGGAGGAATCCCATTCGGAATAGGTTGCGAGACTCAGGGCGAAATAGATACCGGCAAAAACGGAAGCCACCCCGACGATCTCCCGTCTTATCCTCTTAAGCCGCTCGCTCATGTCCTCCTTGAAACAGGCGCGGCGCCCTGCCTGTCACTGTTGATTATACCAGATTGAATTTGCAGCATGCGGCATCGTTCCGGGGCCGCAGCCGTCCGTCCTGTCCCGGAGTGCGCAGAACCTCACCGGGAGAACGAACCGGAGGCGCCGGGGTTCGTTCGGCAGGCAGACCGTCCTTTCCGGTTTCAAAGGAAGAGAGACGGGAGCGGCACGTGAAGAACCCTTCAGACCTCGACGATGATAGGCATGATCATCGGCCTGCGCTCCATGGTGTTGCGGAGGTATTTTTTCAGTGTGCTCCTCACTTTTGCCTGAAGGAGGGAAGAGTCGGTGATCATCTCTTTGTCCATCTGCCTGAGGGTGTCGGTCACCAGTGCCTTCACGTCGTTCATCACCTCTGGCGAGGTATCCTCGAAGATGAATCCCCGAGACATGATGTCGGGACCCGAGACGATGGCGCCGCTCACCTTCTCGACCGCGATCAGCACAAGCACGATGCCGTCATGAGCAAGCCTGCGCCTGTCCCGCAGCACCATGTCCTCCACGTCTCCCATGCCTTTTCCGTCGATAAAGACCCGTCCCGAACTCACGGCGCCGTTTTTCCTCGCGCCGGTGTCGGAAATCTCGAGGACTTCTCCGTTCTCGAGAATAAATATGTTTTCCCACGGCACCACCGTTTTTTCCGCGAGCATCGCGTGGTATCTCAGGTGCCGGTATTCCCCGTGGACCGGCATGAAGTATCTGGGCCGCACCATGTTCAGCATCAGCTTCAGTTCTTCCTTCGAGCCGTGCCCCGAGACATGGATCTCCGAAACCTTCTCGTAAATCACGTTCGCACCGCGCCTGAAGAGATGGTTGATGATCTTGCCGATGGAGCGCTCGTTTCCCGGGATGATCTTCGCGGAAAGGATGACCGTATCGCCGTCCCTGATCTGTATCGACTTATGTTCGCCCGTGGCGATCCTCGAGAGCACGCTCATCGGCTCTCCCTGGCTGCCCGTGGTAATGATCACGACCTCCTCGTCCTTCAGCTTGTTCAGGTCTTCGAGCCGCAGCCACGTGTTCGCCGGGATCTTCAGATAGCCGAGGTCGAGGGCTATCTGGGTGTTCGAGACGATGCTCTTCCCGCAGAGGATGACCTTCCTGCCGAACATCACCGCCACGTCGATCGCCTGCTGTATCCTGTGGATGTTCGAGGCAAAGGTGGCGATGATAATTCTCCCCTGCGCCTTCGAAAAGATATCTTCAAAGGCCCTGCGCACCTCCTTTTCGGAAAAGGTGAAACCGCCCTTCTCCGCGTTTGTACTGTCCGAAAGCATAAGCAGAGTCCCGGTCTCGCCGTATTCGGAGAACTTGTGAAAGTCCATTAGCTGGCCGTCGACGGGAGTGGGGTCGAGCTTGAAGTCGCCCGTATGAACCACCCTTCCGAGGGGCGTCGTGATGCCGAGCCCGACTCCGTCCACGATACTGTGCGTGACCCTGACAAACTCGACGGTAAAGGCGCCGAGTTTGATGACATCCCTCGGCCTCACCGCAATCAGCCTGATATGCTCGAGGTGATGTTCAGCGAGTTTCTCCCTGATGAGGCCGATCGTAAGCGGGGTTCCGTAAACCGGAACATCGAGTTCCTTCAGGAGAAAAGGAAGGCCCCCGGTGTGGTCTTCGTGTCCGTGGGTGATGACGATCCCCCTGACCTTTTCCCTGTTTTCGAGGAGATAGGAAAAATCGGGGATGACGAAGTCGACTCCGAGCATGTCTTCTTCAGGAAACATGAGGCCTGCATCGACCATGATGATATCCCCGGCGTATTCGAAGACCGTGGAGTTGAGGCCGATCTCCTCGACACCGCCGAGAGGGATTATCGAAAGGGTCTCACCCACGGCTGTCCTGCACCAGAAACTCCAGGAGAGCCTTTTGCGAGTGAAGCCGGTTCTCCGCCTGATCAAAAACCACGCTGCGGGGCCCGTCTATCACCTCGTCCGTTATCTCTTCCCCGCGGTGGGCAGGAAGACAGTGCATCACGATCGCATCTTTTTTTGCGCAGGAAAGCAGCGCGTCGTTCACCTGATAGGGCTTGAACCTCCTTTTTCGCTCCTCCGCTTCCCTCTCCTGGCCCATGCTTACCCATACGTCGGTATAGATGACATCCGCTCTCCCCGCAGCCTCCCTGGGATCGGCAAGCATCAGGATCTCGCTCCTGGCGGCTTCTCTCGCCCTCTCGAGCACGTCGGGGTCGGGCTCATATCCTTCGGGACAGGCAATAACAAGGTTGATTTCCATCCTGCACGCTGCCTCGATCAGCGAGTTCGCAACATTGTTGCCGTCGCCGATGAAGGCAAGATGTATCCCTTTCAGTCTTCCTTTTTTTTCCCTGATCGTCATGAGGTCCGCGAGGACCTGACAAGGATGATGGCTGTTCGAAAGACCGTTGATCACCGGAATGTCCGCGCTCAAGGCAAAGCGCTCGAGTCGCGAATGCTCGGACGTCCTTATGATTATCGAATCCAGGTAACGCGAAAGGGTCCTCGCGGTGTCCTCTATCGTCTCCCCTCTCCCCATCTGGAGCTCCATTGCGTTCATATAAATCGCCTGGGCGCCGAGCTGATAGATCCCCGCCTCAAAGGAGACCCTTGTTCTCGTTGATGCTTTCTCGAACAGGAGGCCCACGCTTTTCCCCATCAGCGGACACCTGTTCCTGTCCTCGCCGGACCTGAGCTGCATTGCCCTGCCGATCAGGGCGCCGATCTCTTCCGGGGAAAGATCCCAGAGCGTAAGCAGGTCTCTTTTCATGACAATCTCCCCAGCACATCGTCAAGTATGTCGAGCATATGGTCAATCTCCTTCTCCTGCACGATAAGAGGCGGGGTAAACCTCAGCACGTTCCCGGCAGTGCAGTTTATGATGACGCCCCTTTCCATGCATGCCTTCACTATGGCTCCGCACTCCCTCGTAAGCTCCATCCCCGCAAGGAGGCCCCTACCCCTGATGTCCGTGATGACGCTCGGATATTCCTTCTTGATCTCTTCCAGCCCGTTGACAAGATACTTCCCCATGCGCCTGCATTGGTCGAGAACGAACCCGTCCTCAAGAAGGGTTTCGACAGTCGCAATGCCCGCGGCACAGGCCAGCGGGTTTCCCCCGAACGTCGACGCATGACTGCCCGGCTGGAATGCGGAAGCGACTTTGTTCGTGGCGAGCATGGCCCCTATCGGGAATCCGGCGCCAAGTCCCTTCGCCAGGGTCATCACATCGGGAACGATGCCGAAATCTTCATAGGCGAAGAGACTCCCCGTTCTTCCCATGCCTGTCTGGACCTCGTCGAGTATAAGCAGAAGTTCGTGTTCGCGACATTCCTCCTGCACTTCCATGAGATAGCCGGCAGAAGGGAGTCGTACGCCTCCTTCCCCCTGGATCGGTTCGAGCATCACCGCGCATGTCTCATCCGATATCGCCTTCCTGAGCGCAGCAATGTCGTCGAATTCGACATGCCTGAAACCAGGAACGAGCGGCTCGAAGCCTTTCTGGAACTTTTTCTGTCCTGTCGCAGTGAGCGTCGCAAGGGTGCGGCCGTGGAATGAATTCAGCGCTGTTATGATCTCGTACCGGTTTCCATGCATGTTCTCCTTTGCGTATTTACGGGCCAGCTTTATGGCGGCCTCATTCGCCTCGGCCCCGGAATTGCAGAAAAAGACCTTGTCGGCAAAAGAATGCTCCACGAGGAGCTTCGCCAGCTTTATCTGAGGTTCGTTGTGGAAAAGGTTCGAGACGTGCAGAAGCCTCTGCGCCTGCTTCTGGAGGGCGATCACGACCTTCGGATGGCAGTGGCCGAGGATATTCACGGCGATTCCGCCCACAAAATCGAGATACTCCTTGCCGTCCGAACTCCAGACATGCATCCCCCGTCCCTTTCTTAGGACAAGGGGAAACCTCGTGTAGGTATTCATTATATAGTGGTTCGATTCTTCAAGGATTTTCTTGACATCCATACAGCAATAATAACGGATAAACCCAAAAAAAATCAAATAATAACGGGGATTTCGTAAGAAAAACGGTTTCCGCCCGAAGGGTTAGCGCTGCTCCTCCATGATCTGCACATACTTCGCTATTCCGTTTCTCGTGATGAGACCCGCCAATTCTTCGTTCCTTGTCACCACGAGCCTCCCTGCATCTTCGCGGATCATCAATTCGAGGGCCTTCACCGCATCGTCCTCTTCAGAGACCTCCCATTGCGGACGATGAGGTATCAGCACCTCGGCTACCTTTACCTCCCGCCACCGCTCTCTCGGGACGTCCTTGATTTCCTTGAGGGTCACAAATCCGAGAAACCTCCCGTCGCGTACCACAGGGAAGCCGCCGTACCCGTGCTTCAGGAAATACCCGTTCACCGCTTCATCGAGTGTCGCATCCGACGGCAGACTCACGATATCCCTTGTCATGATGTCCCTGACTTTTACCCCTTGAAGAGTCTGCTGGAGACTCGCCTGTTGATAACTCGACTGGGCGGCGGTATGAAGAAACCATCCGATAAGCATCATCCAGAGGCCGCCCGGGAATCCGGCGAATATCCACAATAATCCGGAAAGGATGAATAAGAGCGCGATTTTCCGGCCATATCCGGAGGCCCTTCGGGTGGCATGAAGAAAGTTTCCCGTCCTTTTCCAGATAAACGCCCTCACCACCCGCCCTCCATCCATCGGAAAACCGGGTATCAGGTTAAAGAGGCCGAGGACAAGATTCAGCCTGGAGATGTAGGCAAAAAGCGCCTTCGCCAGTTCCCCTCGTACCGAATAGCCGAGAAGGAAAAAAAGGAACGCCAGGACGAGACTCGACAGGGGCCCGGCCAGGGCTATCCTGAATTCCGCCTTCGGACCGGGCGGCTCATCTTTCATCTGCGAGACCCCGCCGAAGATGAAGAGCGTGATGTTCAGTATCGGCAGTCTGTACTTCAAAGCGACCAGGGAATGGGAAAGCTCATGAAGCGCGACCGATACAAAAAGCAGCAGCGCCGCCACCAGACCTCCGATCCAATAAAAGAGAACAGGAAGTTCGGGAGCGGCCTTCGGAAAATAGAAGGCCGACAGGGACCACGTGATCAGTCCGAGGACGACGAGCCAGGAGAAGTGCACCCTTATGGGTATTCCCATGACCGTCGCTATCTTCCAGGAGCCGTGCTGTAAAGGATTATCCATGCTCAGCCTCGCGTTGTGTCGCAGAGAAGATTTACCTCATTATACCATCAAATTGTGAAGCTCCCCCCGCCAAAGAGCCCCGGCTCAGGCGTCGCGTGTGATTGACAGGCGGCATATTTGCAGGTATTCTTTCTATAGAGCAGGGAAGGGGAACAGGCCAACGAAGAAAAAAGACATGCTTGCCGTGAATGGCAGGTAAAAAAAGAGAATTTTTTCTTG
This sequence comes from Nitrospirota bacterium, assembly GCA_023475105.1. Lineage (GTDB taxonomy): Bacteria > Nitrospirota > Thermodesulfovibrionia > Thermodesulfovibrionales > UBA9159 > JAMCWJ01. Next base: position 21,191 of record JAMCWJ010000078.1, on the reverse strand, counting down.
ACATTGTTCCCCATATATGGTAATAATTGGAAGGTTTAAGCATTCCAACAGGAAGGAGGTGACACTTTAAATGAAAAAAATCATCGCTTTGTTACTTTCATTATTGCTCATAGTAGCATTCAGCCTCACTGTAGGCTGCAAAAAGGCTGAGGAGCAGAAGCCGGCCGAGGCTCCGGCACCGGCACCAGCTCCGGCTCCGGCACCAGAGAAGCCGGCCGAGGCTCCGGCACCGGCACCAGCTCCGGCTCCGGCACCGGGAAAATAGTGTTACCCACCTCAGGGGTGGTTCTCCACCCCTGAGGTTGCTTTTTCTCCGCAATAATTTTATTATAAATACAATTAGAGTTTTTCCTTCAAAGAGTGGCCAGACCACTCTTTTGTTTTATTATGGAGATGAATGTCGAGGATTCGGTGCGCGCTTTGGCGGCTCAGACGGCAGACGAGTGCGGCTGTGAGCTTGTGGAGATACACCTGTCCGGCAGAGGGAAGAGAAGGCTTCTCAGGGCGGTTATCGACAAGGAGGGCGGCGTGACCCTCGGCGATTGCGAGTCCTTCAGCAAAAGCCTTTCGGCCCTCCTCGATGTAGAAGACCCGATTGCGGGCCCCTACACCCTGGAGGTGTCTTCGCCGGGACTTGACCGGCCGTTGAAAAGCACGGAGGACTTCAGAAAGAGCATCGGGAAACTTGTCAGAATCGTCACACGGGAAAAGATCGGTAACCGGACTTTCTTCGTGGGAAGGTTACTAGGGGTGAGCGATGAGACGTTGCGGCTGTCTCCCGGGGATGACGGCGAAGATATATTCATCCCGATCACGATGATAGCGAAGGCAAGGTTGGAGATAGAACTGAAATGACGAAAGAACTCTGTTTTCTTATTGACCAGTTGAGCAGGGAGAAGGGCATCCCGCGCGAGATGCTTCTGTCGACCCTGGAATCCGCCCTGCTTTCCGCTGCGCGAAAACGCTATGGAGGGAGAACGAACGTCAACCTCAGGATCGACCCCAAAACGTGCAATATCAGCGTGTTCGAAACGAAGAGGGTCGTCGAAAACGTCGTAGACAAGGACGAGGAGATTTCGCTGGAGGAGGCGAATGCGCTCTTGCCCGGCAAGTCGTTCGACGAAGAAGTGGAAGTGCCTATCCATCTTCAGGATTTCGGCAGGATAGCGGCCCAGACCGCCAAGCAGGTGATCTTTCAGCGCTTCAGGGAAGCGGAGCGGGATGTCATATTCAAAGAATTCAAGGACAAGGTCGGCCACATTATCAGCGGCGTCGTGATGCGCAGGGAAAGGGGCATCTATTTCCTGAACGTCGGCAAAACCGAAGCCGTCCTGCCGCAGAAGGAGTCCCTCCCGGGTGAAAACCTGAAACGAGGCGACACGGTCAGGGCGTATATAGAAGATGTGAGGGTGACCCCGAAAGGACCGGTCATTTACCTCACGAGGACGAACCCGAACTTTGTCCTTCAGCTCTTCACAATGGAGGTGCCCGAAATAGCAGAGGGACTTGTCATCATACGGAACATCGTCAGGGAACCCGGAGAGAGGACCAAGATTGCGGTCTATTCCAAGGACACGACGATAGACCCCGTAGGGGCCTGCGTCGGAATGAAAGGCACGCGGGTCCAGTCCATCGTCCGCGAGTTGCGCGGAGAGCGGATCGATATCATTCCCTGGACCGATGACCCGAGGGTCCTCATCTCCCGGGCCCTCAGTCCCGCCAGTGTGGACAAGATCGGCATAAACGAAGAAGAGAAGACCGCCATGGTGGTGGTCAACGACCTGCAGTTGTCCCTCGCCATCGGGAAGAAAGGGCAGAACGTGAAACTCGCGATGAAGCTGACCGGATGGGACATAGACATTCTGAGCGAATCCGAGTACACAAAGATGAGGACGGAAGAGACCGATACCGCGGCTCAGACAGACCCGGCAAAAAAGGAATCGCCGACGAGCGCCGGAGACCCCGGGGAGCCGGAAAAAGATCCGGAGTGACGGCGCCTTAGGTCCTCGATGGATAGGGACCCTTCAGAATTCCCGATCCAGCACATAAGAGGCGTGGGCCCGCAGAGGGCGGGCCTGCTGAGCAGACTGGACATAAGGACATCCCTCGATGCGCTCTATTACCTTCCCTACCGCTATGAAGACCGCCGGAACATCAAAACAATCTGCTGCCTGAGTTGTGAGCAGAAGGAGACTACGACCGGGAACATCGTCTCGATGGATGTCATAAGACTGCCGAGGAGCAGACACACGATATTCGAACTGGTCATTTCCGACGGCACGGGCCTGCTGACAGGCAAGTGGTTCAACCAGCCCTACATGAAAAGGAATTTCAAAGTAGGACAAGGCATCATCCTGAGCGGAGTCGTGAAACGCAACGCATACCGGGCAACGGGTATCGAGATGGATAACCCGGAATACGAGCACACCGATAACGACGCCGACAACCTTGTCCATGCGTCGAGGATCGTGCCTGTCTACCGAACGACGGCGGGAATGAGCGTGAGGGTCTTGCGTTCGATACTGTTCAACGCGGTACATACCTGTGCGGAGCATCTGGTCGACCCGGTGCCGGCAGAACTCCTCGCGAGATACAACCTTCCCCAGCTCAGGGAAAGCCTCTGCACCACCCATTTCCCCGGGCCGGAAGCGGACATGGAGAGCCTTGAAAACGGGACGAACTCGTACCGGAGGAGGCTCTGCTTCGACGAACTTTTCAACCTTGAGTTGGGAATCGCGCTGATGCGAAAAGGCGCGACAAGACAGAGGGGAATAGCCTTTAGCCCGAAGGGGAAACTGGTCGGAAACCTCCTTGAAGGACTTGCATTCAGGCTGACGGCGGCCCAAGAGAGGGTCTTTCGCGAGATACTGGCCGACATGAAAAAACCCTTCCCCATGAACCGGCTGATCCAGGGCGACGTGGGCTGCGGCAAAACGATCGTGGCACTCATGGCGATGCTCTCCTCGGTGGAATGCGGGTATCAGGCTGCTCTCATGGTCCCCACGGAGATACTCGCGGAGCAACACTACCTCGCCCTTCACAGACTCGTGGAAGGCCTCGGACTTCGCATATGCCTCCTCACGGGCAGCAGCAAGGAGAGGCCCTCAGAGGAGATCTCGTCGGGAAAGACGCAGATCGTCGTCGGCACGCACGCCCTCATTCAGGAAGGAGTTGCGTTCAAAAAGCTCGGCCTGATCGTGATCGATGAACAGCACCGCTTCGGCGTAATGCAGCGTGCCTCTCTGCGCAGGAAGGCGAGGAACCCCGATGTGCTCGTCATGACCGCGACGCCCATACCGAGAACACTGGCGATGACGGCATACGGAGACCTGGACTGTTCCGTGATCGACACGCTCCCCCCGGGGAGGAGTGCAGTCGAGACCAGGCTTTTTCAGGCCCGCCGGAAACAGTGCATCTATGAGGCGATCTCCTCGGAAGTGAAGCGGAAAAGACAGGTCTATGTGGTGTATCCCGTTATCGAGGAATCGGAAACCTCCGACCTCAAATCGGCCCTCATCGGAAAGATGGCCCTCGAAAAGATCTTCCCGGACTTCAGGGTCGGCCTGCTTCACGGCAAGATGAAACCTGCGGAAAGGGAAGCGGTGATGTCGTCGTTCAAAAGCGGGGAAATCGACATTCTGGTAAGCACTACGGTTATCGAGGTCGGTGTCGACGTGCCCAATGCCACTCTGATGGTCATCGTCCACGCCGAAAGGTTCGGACTCTCCCAGCTCCATCAGTTGAGGGGCCGCGTCGGAAGAGGAAGCGATCAGTCCTGCTGTCTTCTCGTGGCGTACCCTCCTTTCAGCGAAGAGGCGGAGAGGAGGCTCGCCATAATGGTGAAGACTTCAGACGGCTTCAGGATCGCGGAGGAAGATCTCGCGCTGAGGGGACCAGGAGAATTTTTCGGAACAAAGCAGTCCGGCATGCCCGACCTCAGGGTCGCGAACATCGTCCGCGACGCAGGTCTGCTCGGAAGCGCGCGAAAAGAGGCCTTCGCTATGATCGAGAACGACCCTGGCCTCGATAAGGTCCCGCCGCTGAAAAAGAGTGTTGAGCGGTTCTGGCAGGGGAAAATGGATCTCTTCAAGACGGCCTAAGGGAGGAACGATGTGGAGAAAGGTTAAGGAGAATTTCGACTCGGGCGTAGACAAGGTAAGATGGTTTTCCTCTCTGCTGAATGAGAGGATGAAGGTGGAAATCTCCGTCTTCAGTTTGCTCTACAAGTCCGCGGAGATGGAAAAAAAGAAGGCGGAGATGATGAGAACCATCGGAGAAAGGGTCTTCGCCCTCAGAGGGGAGCCCGAGAAAACGGTCCTCAGAGACCCTGTGATCATCGAGACGCTCGGTGAACTCGAGAAACTGAACGCCGAGATCGAAGAGATCCGGAAAAAGGCATCCGAGATAGAGAGGATAGAGACATGACCGCTTACGCCGTCATCACCTTCCTTTTCGGTTCCGTCATCGGCTCATTCCTGAATGTCTGCATTTATCGTCTGCCGAGAAACCTCTCTCTGGTACTTCCCTCCTCCCGGTGTCCTTCGTGCGGAGTGCCGATCAAACCGTATGACAATATCCCGATCGTCAGTTACCTTGTCCTCGGAGGGAGATGCAGGAACTGCAAGGCAAGGATTTCTTTCAGATACCCGTTCGTTGAAGCCCTGAATGCGCTGCTGTATGTCCTCGTACTGTGGCGTTTCGGTCTCGGGTGGCACACTCCGGCGCTCTTCGCGTTCTGCTCCGCCATGATCGTGATCACCTTCATCGACCTCGACTTTCAGATCATTCCCGATAGCATAACCCTTCCCGGTGTCGCGATCGGTCTCGCCGCGGGCTCGCTCGTGCTTCCCGACCCCTTTGACGGAACTGCGGCTCTCGGGTTCTCACAGGCCCTGTTCGGACTCCTATCGGGCGGCCTGCTGTTCTACCTCATCGCGGTCCTGAGCAGAGGGGGAATGGGCGGGGGGGACATTAAGATGATGGCGATGGTAGGGGCCTTTCTGGGGTGGAAGGCCATACTCCTCACGACGTTTGCCGGAAGCCTCCTCGGCTCCGTGATCGGCGTTTTCCTGATGATCTTTAAGGGAAAAGGCAGAAAGACGAAAATCCCCTTCGGGCCTTTCCTGGCGGCAGGCGCCGTCGTCAGCCTCTTTTTCGGCCAGGAGATTGCCGCCCTCTATCTGCACAGATGAACGAGGCAATATTCCTCATAACGGCATTGCTTCTTCTGATCGTCTCCTTTGCGTTTTTCCTCGTCCGTACGATCTCGAAGCTGAGGAAAGACAGGGAAAAAGCCAGAAAAAAGGAAGAATCACAAGTCGGCTTTATCGTCGGCACCTTCCAGGAACTCGTCGGAAAACTGAAGGAAAAGGAAAAGGAGCTCGATGCCCTCCGCAGGAAGGCTGAAGATAGGGCCGATGTCATCGAGAACTACAACGAATATATCCTCCAAAGCGTTCCGAGCGGAGTCATAAGCTTTGACAGCGACTTCGCGATCACAAAGGTGAACCTGGCGGCCGAGCGGATATTGAACCTCGTCTCGTCGGACGTCATAGGGAAAGACTATCACGACGTATTCGGGGAACCGCTCAAGGGGATACTCGACGGCAAGGTGACGATAGAGCGCGGGGAGATCCAGTACACGACTCCGTCCGGCAAGGACATCTACCTCGGCCTCGCGCTGACGCCCCTTGTGGACGCAACGGGAAAAACGATCGGACAGCTTATGGTATTCTCCGACCTTACCGAGTTGAAGGCCCTCCAGTCGCAGGCGGAGCTGAGGGACAGGTTGTCGAGTCTCGGAGAGATGGCGGCGGGGATGGCCCATGAACTGAGAAACCCGATGGCGGTCATCGCGGGGTATACGAAACTCCTCGCGAAGAAAACGGACCCTTCACTTCTTCACGTAGTCGACTCGGTCTCGAAAGAAGTGGCGGTCATGGACCGGATCATCACCGATTTTCTCTCCTTTGCCAGGCCTGCCGAACCGAATATCTCCCGCGTCGATCCCGGTCAGGTCATCAGACGCTGCCTCGCGCACCTCATAGCGGAGAGGAACGATATCAGGGCCAGGTACGCGCTCCAGGGTATTCCTTCCCTCGAAGGAGACGAGATCCTTCTGAGACAGGCATTTACGAACCTGATACAGAACGCGGTCGAGGCGATGCCCCAGGGGGGAGAGTTGGGATTCAGTTTCACGAAGGATGCGCACGCGGTCGAGGTAAGCATTTCCGACACGGGACACGGGATACCGGAAAAGATACGGGACAAGATATTTCTCCCCTTTTACACGACCAAAGACAAGGGGACGGGGCTGGGACTGGCCCTCGTCCACAAGATCATCACCTCGCACCGCGGCTCTATCTCCGTCGAGAGCAATGAGAACGGCACCACCTTCAGGCTCAGGTTCCCGCTCGCAACGGCCGCCATGCGATCTCGCCGTGCAACCGGCGATCCCTGACCTTTTATTCATAGGTTTTCGTCGGGACAGGGTCCCCGCGCTGATTCTCGCTCCGCTCCGAGGCTTTTGCCTCTTCATTTACCAGATACACTGAAAGACTATCGGCAAAAAAACCGTTCGGAGCACCTGCCCCATACGCTGCCGATCTCCATGTCCGAAATTTACGAATTATTTGCCGCTAATGTCCGCCGTGTATCAGCATCGGCAGACAGCGTGCGCAGACGAGTTTTTCCTCTCCCTCGTGGACACAATGGATGTACACGGCGTCCTTCTCCGTTCTTCCACAGACGAAACACGTAGTCTCCATCCTACTCCTCCAATTCGTTCAACTCTTTCACAATCTTTTCAGGGTCCATGTTGTGCATCAGCGCCCCGAAGGAGATTGACTCCATTTTGACCCCGGGACAGGTGAAGCAGCCCTTGCCGAAGTGCTTCTCGATTACCTTTACCGCGGCGGGACCCGACTTGAGCACATCGCCGATCAGAGAGTCTTTCGTAAACTTCTTCTTGGCCGTCTCTGTAGTTGCTTCCACTTTTTTTCTCCTTTCATTCCCTCATTCACGTTATCCCCTCTTCCTGACTTAGTATACTCCAAATCCTCATGCATGATTCAAGCATACCGCCCGACCTCCTCACCCTACCATGACATATGTCATACGCTGAAAAAATTAAGTCCCTGTGCGTCCTTCTATCAGGAAGCCCCTCACACAAAAGCACACTCCGCCGGCATCCCAGCTTTGAGCGGAATCCTTCTAAAAAATGCATTCCTGATTCTCCCGGTGAATCCGACTGTGTGCGGACGGGCTTCGTTTGAGGAATGAAGGCATGAGTCTTACTTACGGCATCATCGGCAAAGAGCGCGACAACGGCGGTAGAATCCGTTGCCGAATGTTGATAAACTTATTTTAGAAGGAGGCAGTGCATGGCTGAACAGAGCAAAATAGATGTCCTCTTACGGGAGGAGCGAAGGTTCCCTCCTCCTCCGAAGTTCCAGTCAACCGCATACATCAAGAGCCTTGAGGAGTATGAAAGGCTCTACGATCGGTCGGTAAAGGACCCCGAGGGATTCTGGTCCAAAATCGCCGAAGAGAACATCGTTTGGCTGAAGAGATGGGAAAGAGTTCTCGATTATAGTTTCTCCGTTCCCTTTGTCAGGTGGTTCGTCGGCGGAAAACTGAATGCGTCATTCAACTGCCTCGACAGATTCATCAACACGCCTCTCAAGAACAGGGCTGCGATTATATGGGAATCAGACGAGGGGTATTGCAGGACATTTACCTACCAGCAGCTTTATCATGAGGTGAACCGCTTTGCGAACGTTCTGAAAAAGAAGGGCGTAAGGAGGGGCGACAGGGTCACAATCTATCTGCCCATGGTTCCCGAACTTCCCGTCGCGATGCTCGCATGTGCGAGGATAGGAGCAATACACAGCGTTGTTTTCGGCGGCTTCAGTTCGCAGGCCCTCAGGGACCGGATCAACGACTCTCAGGCGAAGGTCCTCATCACCTCTGATGAGGGATTACGGGGAGGGAAAATAGTACCTGTGAAGGCAAATGCCGACGAGGCGCTAAAGGAATGTCCTTCGATTAAAGCTGTGATCGTAGTCCAAAGGACGGGCTCAAAGGTCTTCATGGATGAAGGAAGGGACACTTCATGGCAAGAGGAGATGCTTGCGGCTGATGTAGGGAATTACTGTGAGCCCGAGGTCCTTGATGCGCAGGATCCCCTGTTCATCCTCTATACGTCGGGATCAACGGGAAGGCCCAAGGGTGTGATACATGCGACGGGCGGCTATATGGTGTATACAAATATAACCTTCAAGTGGATTTTTGATTACCACGATATTGACACCTTCTTCTGCACCGCGGATATCGGGTGGATTACCGGGCATAGTTATATTGTATACGGGCCCCTCTCAAACGGCGCAACCAGCCTGATGTTCGAAGGGATACCGACCTGTCCCAGGCCTGACAGGTTCTGGGATATCGTCGACAAGCACATGGTGAGCATTTTTTATACGGCGCCCACTGCCATCAGGGCATTGATGAGGGAAGGTGAAGAATGGGTCAGGAGACATCCGCTCTCATCCCTGAGACTCCTCGGCACTGTCGGAGAACCCATAAACCCCGAGGCGTGGATGTGGTATCACACGCATGTGGGGAAAGGAAGGACACCCATTGTCGATACATGGTGGCAGACAGAGACGGGAGGGATATTAATAACGCCCCTTCCGGGCGCCATGACCTTGAAACCCGGCTCGGCCAGCCGGCCGTTTTTCGGCATTGTTCCGAAGATATTGAAGGAAAACGGAGAAGAGGCGCTCGCGGATGAGGGCGGTTATCTCGTTATAGAGAAGCCGTGGCCGGGTATGCTTACAGGGATGTATGGAGATGAGAAGGGAACGAGATTCAAAGAAGTCTACTTCAGCCGTTTCGAAGGCCGGTACCTGACGGGTGACGGCGCCAGCATCGACGCAGACGGTGACTACTGGCTGATGGGGAGGATCGATGATGTTCTCAATGTTTCGGGGCACAGGCTCGGTACGGCCGAGATCGAATCGGCGCTCATATCCCACGAGGCGGTGGCGGAGGCCGCTGTTGTGGGTTTTCCCCACGAGATTAAAGGGGAAGGTATTTATGCCTATGTAGTGTTAAAAGACGGGGTTTCTCCTTCGGGTGATCTCAAGAAGTCTCTCATCAGCCATGTGAGAACGGTCATCGGCCCGATTGCGACCCCTGACAAAGTCCAATTTGCACCGGGACTGCCGAAGACAAGGAGCGGAAAGATCATGAGGAGGATATTGAGAAAAATCGCCAGGGGATCTACTGAGGACCTCGGTGATACCTCCACCCTTTCAGACGGTTCCGTTGTGGATAATCTTGTGAAGGAACGGTTATAAAGGGTCCGACACGCTTGCCTGAAGTAAACAAGACCTTCATACGCCCCCGGGTTCAAGCTGCGCGGAAGCGATATTGCATCTGCGTTTCCGGAAGATACCACCATGCGAAGAGTTTTCAGACGACCCGGCGGATCTGGTATTATGGTGAAACCCGATGCGCATTCTCACGCAGAGTTGATAGTGGATTTGGCCGTCATTTTCCGGTTGCTTTTCGATCGTTTTCCTGTATACTGATTTATGAGCCGATCGACGGCTGCTCGTGCATCGGAACCGTTGCAGGAAGGGGGTCCCATGAAAGACGTGCAGTATGTCATTTTGGGGAAAGAGCACTTCGACGGCTTCATTTCGAGACTCTCGAAACTCCAGAAACTCGTGGCGCCGGTCGCGAAGGGATATAATAACTACTCCTTCGAAGAAGTGACCTCCGGCGATCAGGTTGCGGTGCGCTATCTCCCGACCCTCCTCCCCCCCGAAGAAATACTTCTTTCCCCCGCAGGAGACCCTTTTGGAATATAACATCAGCAGAGGGCTCAGTGTGCAGGCGGTCGTCGAATACGAAAGGATGGTCCTGTTCGGCGTCCACACCTGCGACCTCGCGGGAATACAGTGCCTGAACATGGTCTTCTCCCGGCGTCCGAAGGATTATAACTACCTCATCCGCAAGAACAAGATCGACATCATCGGGCTGGAGTGCAATGACTACTGTGACGAGTTTGCAAGCTGCAATCTCGTGAATGCAAACATGCCCTCCGGCGGATACGACCTCTTTTTCACCGACATGGGGGATTACTTTATCGTCCATATCAACACGCAGGTCGGAGACCAGATCATCGACAGCACGAAGCTCTTCGAACGGGCCGACAGGTCCCATCTTCGGGAGCTCGTGACCCTCAGGGAGCATAAGAGAACGCTGTTCAGGAACGAAGTCTCCGTCGAACCTCGCGAAATCCCCGAACTCTTCGACAAGACCTTCGAAAGCGAGGTATGGAAAAGACTGGACGAGAAGTGTCTCGCCTGCGGCAACTGCACGAATGTCTGTCCCACCTGCTACTGCTTCGACGTTATCGATGAGGTGAACCTTGAACTCAAGGGGGGAAGGAAATACAGGAAGTGGGACTCCTGCCAGCTCGAGCCCTTTGCCAGGGTGGCGGGAGGCGAGAACTTCAGGAAGGAGCGCGCCGCCCGGCAGAGGCACCGCTACTACCGGAAGTTCAGGTATCCCGTGCCGATATATTCGCGTTTCTTCTGCACGGGCTGCGGCAGGTGCAGCAGGACTTGCATGGCGGGAATACGCCTCAAGGATACTCTGAACGCGCTTGTCGAGGAAGGCATAACCAAAGTATGGAAAAAGTGGTTATAAGCGAATCCAATTACAACGTAAAGAAAGCGAAGATACTCAGGACAAGGCAAATGACGCCCCACGAAAAGCTCTTCGAGGTCGCCCTCGAGGACGGGACGAACCTTGACCATGAGCCCGGACAGTTCATCATGCTCTCCGTCTTCGGCGTGGGCGAGATGCCGATATCCGTCTCCTCGTCGCCCGCCACCCGAGGCTCCTTCGATATCTGTGTCAGATCGGTCGGGAAAGTCACCGAGGCCCTCCACAAACTCGAGGCGGGGGATGAGATCGGGATACGGGGTCCCTACGGAAAGGGTTTCCCCATAAGAATCCTTGAGGGGAACGACCTCCTCATCGTTGCCGGAGGGCTCGGCATCGCTCCGCTGAGGTCTCTGATCAGGCACGTCCTGTTCAACCGGCGTGATTTCGGCAAGGTCCATATTCTCCTGGGGTGCAAGACCCCGAATGACATGCTCTTTGTCGAGGAACTCGATCAATGGAACCGACGGATGGACGTGTATTACGACTGTACAGTGGACCGTGCGGAGCCTGACTGGGCCGGCCATGTGGGCCTCATCACGACCCTGATACCGGGCGTGCACCTCGAGCCCGAAAGGACCTTCGCCATCGTGGTGGGCCCTCCTATCATGTACAAATTCGTGCTCAAGGAACTCCTTGCCAAGAACATCCCCGAGCGCCAGATCCTCATCTCCTTCGAACGGCATATGAAATGCGGGATGGGAAAGTGCGGACGATGCCAGATTCAGGGTCTCTACGTCTGCCAGGACGGGCCCGTCTTCACCTATGCGGATGTCAAGACAATGAGCGAGGCGATCTGATATGAAGAAGCCGAAGGTCGCCTTTTTCGACTTTGCGTGCTGCGAAGGGTGCCAGCTCCAGATCGCCAACTTCGGAGAGGCACTCTTCGATATTCTCGGGATGATCGACGTCGTCGAATTCAGAGAGGTGATGTCGGAAAAGTGGAACGGGCAGCTCGATATCGCGTTCGTCGAGGGAAGCATCACGGACTTCCACGCGGAGGAGAGGATACGGCAGATCAGGGAGAGAGCGGCAATTCTCATCGCCTACGGTTCCTGCGCAGCCATCGGCGGCGTGAACGGCATGAAAAACACCTTCGACCTCGAGGAGATCAGAAAATACGTCTACGGCCCCGAGTACCACTTTTTTGCGACCGAGAAGACAAAGGCCATCCCTCAAGTCGTGAAGACCGACTATGTTATCACGGGATGTCCCGTGTACCCCCCTGAAATCCTGGTAGTGATCAAGGCCGCCCTTCAGGGCACTTCCTGCTCTCCGCCCGACTATCCGGTATGCGTGGAATGCAAGCTGAACGAGAACGTATGTATGTACGACCGGGGAGTCGCCTGTCTCGGCCCTGTCACAAGGGCCGGCTGCAATTCCTGGTGCATCAACAACGGCAATATCTGCTATGGATGCCGGGGCATGATCTCTAACCCGAACGAGAGGGGCGCACGGGAGGTTCTCGAAAAACACAATATTCCCCTCCCCTTCGTCGTGAACAAAATGAACCTGTACAACAAATGCCGTGAATGAGAAGAAATGAACAAGAGAAATGTGGTCATTAATGTCGAGTATCTGACGCGCGTCGAAGGACACGGAAACATCGTCGTCGACGTGAAAGAGGGGACACTGGAGGTCTGCAGGCTGGACATTATCGAGTCTCCCCGTTTCTTCGAAGGGATGCTAAGGGGCCGCTCGGTATTCGAGGCCCAGCATATCACGTCGAGGATCTGCGGGATCTGCGCGTGCGGTCATACGCTTGCCTCGATCCAGGCCGCGGAAGACGCCCTCGGCGTCACGCCCTCCGAGCAGACCGTGAAATTAAGAAGGCTTCTCCTCCATATGGAGCTCCTCGACAGCCATATCCTGCATATCTACCTTCTCGTCGCACCCGACCTTCTCGGCGTGAAGAGCTTTATTCCTCTGATCGATACCCACAACAAGGTCGTGAGGAGGGCGCTCAGGCTCAAGCAGACCTGTAACGAGATCTGCGAGATACTCGCCGGTCGGCACGTGCATCCGATATCCGCCACCGTGGGAGGATTCACTAAACTGCCGAAGGAAAAAGACCTTGACGCGATGCGGTACATGCTGGAGGGCATGAGGCCGGACATGGAGGCTACGATCGAGCTGATCTCGAAACTGAAATTCCCCGAATTCGAGCGGGACACCGAATACGTTGCACTCGTGAGCGACACTGAGGAATATCCCTTGTTGTCCGGAGACGTGGGCTCGACCGACGGCGTAAGAATGCACAAGAAGGATTACCGGAGCGTCGCAAACGAGTTCGTGGTACCCCACTCGACGGCGAAACATGCAAAACTCAGCCGGGAGGCCTATGCCGTCGGCGCCCTCGCAAGGCTGAACCTCAACTATGAAAAGCTCCATCCCCATGCAAGAGAGGCGGCCTCTCTTCTGGGCATAAGGCCCAAGTGCATCAACCCCTATCTCAATACCGCGGCGCAGCTGGTCGAATGCGTGCACTGCCTTGAAGACGCCGCCATGCTCGTCGAAGACCTCGGCAAGAGCGGCATACGACAGGAAGAGAGGATCCTGGTGGCCTTGAATGAGCAGTCAGCCATACCGGTCAGGGCGGGCAACGGCGTCGGGGCGGTCGAAGTCCCCCGGGGCATCCTCTTTCATAATTATGAGATCGATGAACAAGGGACGATCGTGAACGCCAACTGCATTATTCCAACGACCCAAAACCTGAACAATATCGAGCATGATATGGAAAAGCTCGTCCCCGAACTCCTCGACAGGAGCGACGAAGAGATAACCCTCGCCCTCGAGATGCTGGTGCGCGCTTACGACCCCTGCATCTCCTGTTCGACCCATCTTACGAGCGTCAGGATTCAGCGTTGAGGCGCACCCTCTCCCGTCCCTGCAGAACGTTCAGAGTGTGCAGGGTCTGTCGGCCTATGCAGTTCAGCACATGAACTTCCTGACCTCCTCCATCAGTTGCTTCGCTTTTCCCGGCAGTCCCGCGGAGGTCAGACCGGGAGAAGATAGGAGAGGAGTGTAAAGAAGAAAACCGTGACGCTGATATACCCGTTCATATCGAAAAAGGCCTTGTTCAGCCTGCGGAGATCACCGGGTTTCACCAGCGAATGTTCGTAAAGGAGAAGGAGCGCGGCGATGCCGAGCCCCACGTAAAAGGGGAACGTCACCGCGAAAAGAATTCCCGTCATGAGAAAGAGCACCCAGGTCGTGAGATGACAGGCGCGCGAGATCCGGAGCGCTTTCGCGATCCCGAATCTCGCCGGCAGGGAATAGAGGCCATACCTCCTGTCGAATTCCACATCCTGAAAGGCGTAGAGGATATCGAACCCGGCAAGCCAGAAGACAATCGCCAAACCGAGAAGGGCTATTCTGGCGTCGAAGCCCCCGGTGACGGCGATCCATGCGCCCAGAGGAGCGCCGGAGATCGTGACGCCGAGTACGAAATGAGAGGCCCAGGTGAATCTCTTTGTGAAAGAATAGAGAAACACGAAAAAGAGCGCCACCCCTGAGAGCTTGAAACAGAGCGGGTTCAGCATGTGGGCCGACAGAAGGAACGCGGCAACCGCAATCCCGACGAACAACAGCGTCTCTGAGACCTTGATCCGTCCCGCCGGAATTTCACGCGCCGCGGTTCTCGGGTTTTCCTTGTCTATCTTCCTGTCGATTATCCTGTTCAATCCCATCGCGGTCGACCGGGCGGAGACCATCGCGATCACGATCCAAAACAGGATTCTTCCCTCCGGAATTCCCTGCGCCGCGATCAGGGCGGAGGTCAGGGCAAAAGGCAGCGCGAATACGGAATGGGAAAACTTTATCATCCTCAGATAGAGGACCGCTTTCTCCCCGAGGTTCCTCAGCACGGGGGGCACGATTCTCTTCTGTTCCAGGCGATCCTGTCCCTTCATGGCTGCCTCATCTTTGTTGCCGTATGGACAAGCCCTTCGCAGTTTGTCCCGGGCAGGGGCTTATAAATATCGAGAGCGTTCATTGCGGTCGACATTCGTCGGAAGCCGCCCGGAAACAAGGATCTCAAGACGACTTCGAGTCATGCATCTTCAGAAAGTTTTCGATGGAGCGGTCATAGGTCCTTTCGTACTCTTTCGTGAAAAAACACGCCGGAAGTTCGCCCTGTTTTCTGTGATAATGAAGGCACTCGCAGCAGCGATGCTTCCTCTCGCAGGAAGCATACGTGCAGGTGCAGTATTTCCTGTTCACTTCTTTAATGCATTCCACTGAGACTCCTCCTCCGGACTGACAGCGGCCCTTTCTTCAGAGTAGCACAAGAAAGGGGAAAAAGTGAACAACAGGGAATGCATCGTCCCTCAGAGCCTTGCCCCGCGCCTCTCTTCCCGCTCGCCCGTGTTTCCTGTTCACTGTTTCCTCCCAATATGATAAAATTATGACGAAAAGACTGTAGACCAAGGGCATGTAGGGGAGGACCAATGATATCGATCGGTCTCGATGCAGGTTCTGTCAGCGTGAAGGTCGTTTTGCTCGATGAAGCCGGCAACAAGCGCGAGGGGTATTACAGCCGGCACAAGGGACATCCGCTGAAGACGGCTCTCGAGCTTCTCGAAAAGGCGGTCGGAGCCGCGAGCACTGCCTGCGACAAGGACTTTTCCCTGTCCGTTACGGGCTCTTCGGGCAGGCTGATCGCGGCTGAACTCGGCGTCGGATTTACGAACGAACTCGTCGCCCAGACCTACGCCACGAGGAAGCTCTTCCCCCATATCAGGACGATAATAGAACTGGGCGGCGAAGATTCGAAGCTCATCCTCCTCGGCAGAAACGGCATCGGGGACTTCTCGATGAATTCGGTATGCGCCGCCGGAACGGGTTCGTTCCTGGACCAGCAGGCAGAACGACTGAGACTCTCCATCGAGGAATTCAGCGAACTTGCTCTGAGGTCGAAACCTTCGCGCATCGCGGGGCGGTGCAGCGTCTTTGCGAAGTCCGATATGATACACCTCCAGCAGATCGCAACGCCGGTGGAAGATATCGTCGCGGGTCTCTGTTTTGCGGTGGCGAGAAACTTCAGGGGTGCCATTGTGCGGGGCAGGACGATAGAGGAGCCGGTGTCGTTCCATGGCGGGGTGGCGGCAAACCAGGGGATGGTCAGGGCCTTCAGGGAAATCTTCGGATTTAGCGCCGTTTTTGTTCCCGCCGACTTTGCGCTGATGGGCGCCATCGGTGCAGCGATGAAGAACAGGGACGAAGGGACTATCGCGAGGTTCGATCTCGAAAAACTGAGGTCATATATCGAGTCGACCCGGTTCTCCGAATACGGATATAAACCCCTTGTGTCTGAAGG
This sequence comes from Nitrospirota bacterium, assembly GCA_023475105.1. GTDB lineage: Bacteria > Nitrospirota > Thermodesulfovibrionia > Thermodesulfovibrionales > UBA9159 > JAMCWJ01. The sequence goes on along the minus strand of JAMCWJ010000078.1, from coordinate 5,137 downwards.
CGACGATTTTTTTGAAAGGCACCCCAAAGACCGCGACGCGTCATCCGTAGCACACAACATGTCCGGCGGAGAGCCGGATCGCCCGTCGTTCATCACAAGTCACGCGTCACCGGCACAAGCGTATCTGGGCATCGATATCGGCTCGATCAGTACAAATCTGGCGGTGATCGACGAAAAGGGCAGGCTGCTAGCAAAGCGCTACCTGATGACCGCGGGGAGGCCTATCGATGCGGTAAATCAAGGCCTCAGGGAAATCGGGGAAGAGGTGGGCGAACGGGTCGAAATCAGGGGGGTCGGGACGACCGGTTCGGGCAGGTACATGATCGCCGATTACGTCGGGGCCGACATCGTGAAAAACGAGATAACCGCCCAGGCGACTGCCGCGGCTTTCATCGACGAAAGGGTCGACACCATATTCGAGATCGGGGGCCAGGATTCCAAGTATATATCCCTGCGGGACGGCGTGATCGTCGACTTCGAGATGAACAAGGCCTGCGCCGCGGGCACTGGTTCGTTCCTCGAAGAACAGGCCGAAAAGCTGAACATCTCCGTGAAGGGCGAGTTTGCGGACTGCGCTTTTTCCTCGGACAGTCCGTGCCGGCTCGGAGAGCGATGCACCGTCTTCATGGAGAACTCTCTCATGGCAAACCTCCAGAGGGGCGCGGACAGGGATGATCTCCTCGCGGGACTCGCATACTCGATAGTCCAGAACTACATCACCAAGGTCGTCGCGGGAAAGCCTGTCGGTGAACACATATTTTTTCAGGGAGGGGTGGCGTTCAATAAATCGGTCGTCGCGGCCTTCGAAAAGTATCTCGACAAGAAGATGATTGTTCCGCCGCACCACGACGTTACCGGTGCTATCGGAATGGCGTTGATCGCCATGAGACATATGGGAGGCGCGAGCGGACCGCAGGCCTCGGAGCACGCGTCTGAACAATGCATTTCTCCTCACCCCCCTTTTCTCACCGGATTCAAGGGCTTCGAGCTCTCCCGGCGGTCCTATGAAGTTTCGTCGTTTGAATGCAAGGGGTGCCCCAACGTATGTGAAATAAACAGGGTAAAGATCGCGGGAGAGGAAGACGTTCTCTTTTACGGCGGAAGGTGCGAAAAATATGACGTGAAAAAGAACAGAGTGCCTTCTGCGCTTCCCGATCTTTTCGCCTTCAGAGAGGAGATGCTCTGGAAGGACTATGAAGAGCGCAAAGCGAATCTCTCCGCCCGCTCTGCGGGCCGCTTCGGCAAGATCGGCATCCCCTACATCTTCTTCTTCCATGACTACCTCCCTTTCTGGACAACAATCCTCCGGGAATTGGGCTTCGACGTCGAAGTCTCTCCCAGGACGAACAGGGAGATCATCGCTACGGGAGCGGAAAGCGTTCTCGCCGACACGTGCTTCCCCGTCAAGGTCGCCCATGGCCACATAAAGCACCTCATCGGCAAGGGAATCGATACCCTCCTCATCCCGAGTTTCATCAACATGAATACCGCGGAGGAGGAGTTCGAAAGGGGATACGCCTGTCCCCTGACCCAGACGATCCCCTATGCAGCGAGAGTGGCGCACCCCGAGGCGCGCATCATCGCACCCGTCGTGAATCTGAGGGCAGGCGGACTCGAAAAAGAGATAGTCCGTGCGTTCAAGCCTTTCGGGATAAAGCGCGGCGCCGTGAAAAAGGCGTTGGAGGCTGCCGGGAAGGCGCAAGAAGCCTTTTCAGAGTCCCTGAAAGCAAAGGGCGCGGAGTTGCTTCCTCATGTCGGTGGTAAGACCGTTGTCATTATCGGAAGGTCTTACAACGCCTTCGACAAGGGTATGAACCTCAATATCCCCAGGAAACTCTCGGACCTCGGGGTCCTGGCCCTCCCCATGGACTTTATTCCTGCCATGGACTTGAAGATAGACGACACCTGGCCGAACATGTACTGGAAATCGGGGCAGAAGATACTGAAGGCCGCGCGGCATATCCGGCAGCATCCGCATCTCTACGCTCTCTACATCGGCAATTTCTCCTGCGGACCCGATTCCTTTATCCTCAAGTATTTCAAGGAAGAGATGCAAGGCAAGCCCTTCCTCCAGATAGAAATCGACGAACACAGCGCCGATGCGGGCGCGATCACCCGGTGCGAGGCATTCCTGGACAGCATTGCACACAGAAAAAGCGGGAAGAACCGAAGCGGAAAGACAGAGGAAGCTGCCCTGTCCACAGCACGGCCTTTCATCGGTTCTGAGCGCGAAAGGCGGACGGTCTTTGTGCCCTATATGGCAAGCCATGCCTTTGCGATCGCGGCCGCATTCGAGAGATGCGGTTCCTCTTCGGAGGTCCTTCCGGAATCCGATAAAGACGCGGTGGATATAGGAAAGCGTTATGTCTCGGGCAAGGAATGCTACCCCTGCACGGTCACGACGGGAGATATGCTGAAGAAAGCCCTCTCCCCCGGCTTCAGGCCCGGCAACTCGGCATTCTTCATGCCCTCCGGCACAGGGCCATGCAGATTCGGCCAATACAATGTCCTCCACAGGATGATCCTCGACGAACTGGGATACCGGGATGTTCCGATATTGTCTCCCAATCAGGATGCGCATTTTTACAAGGACCTCGGCATCGTCGGCAAGGACTTTTCCGCACACGCGTGGAGGGGCGTCATTGCATACGAGTTGCTCGAAAAATGTCTGCACGAGACGAGGCCGTACGAAAAAGAAAAAGGCGCAGCCGATGTCCTCTACCTGGATTACCTCGGAAGGCTCTATGCCTCCCTGAGGGGGGCCGACGGGAAGACGGAGACGGTCCTTGCCAATATGAGAAAGGACTTCGAGGCCCTTGCCCGGCGCGCTGAGAGAAAACCCGTCATAGGAATCGTGGGCGAGATTTTTGTGAGGAGCCACACGTTTTCGAATGAGGATCTCGCAAGAAAGGTCGAAGCCCTCGGCGGAGAGGTATGGCGCGCCCCGGTCGAAGAGTGGATTTATTACGTTAACCTCATGGCGGTCAGAAAGGCCTTGATTAAAAAGGACAGGTCTGCTATGATTGAAGTTCTGTTGAAGACCTTCTTCCAGAAGAGGATAGAGCACAGGTTTTCAAAGTATTTTGAAGGGTTCCTCAGGACACTAAGGGAACCCGAAACAAAAGAGATACTGAAGAAGGCTTCTCCCTATCTGCACGATTCGTTCGAGGGGGAGGCGATCCTGAGCATAGGCAAGAGTATCGACCTCATCCGGAGGGGTGCATCAGGCATCATCAATGCCATGCCTTTCGGGTGCATGCCGGGAACTGTCGTTACCACGCTGATGCACGGTCTGAGCAGGGACTTTGAAATTCCGTGCCTCAGTATGCCCTATGACGGCACAGAGTCTCCGACACTGGAGATACAGCTTGAGGCCTTCATGAATCAGGCCGCTGAATGCAGCAGAAGAGCGGTCGCTGAATAGTATCGGGAAACGGGAAGTCGGGAGGTACGGGTCTTTCTTCTTTTCGTTTCCTTTGTCTCAATCTAAGACGAAGGAGGTGAGTGTGTGGGAAGCGTTGTAAAATGGCGTAAGAAGAAAATGAGCAAACACAAGCACAAAAAACTTCTGCGGAAGACCAAACATCAGAGACGGAACAAATAACAGCTCTTTGAATACCTGCAGCACGCAGGGAGGCCATACATGAAAGAAGAAAAGCGACAGACGGAAAAGATCGCCCTCCTCGAAAAGGAACTGGCGACGCTGACGGAAGATCTGGACGGAATGAGGGAGGCTCTGAAAGACGTGGAGGATCTAAGACGCGAGATGAAGGGGCTGAAGATTTTTCTCGAAAGGATACACCCCGGGTTTAAAACGGAGTTCCCCGGAATAATAAAGAAAATCAAGTGTTAGGGAAAGGGAACCTGCTGACCCGTATGCCTGCGAAGGGCATTGAACTCAGATAATCGGACAGCAGCACCTTCCTCACCTCACCGCCGTTCTGTTTCCGACCGCTGGCGTGAATGAGGTAAGGGGTCCCGCCCTCGACCTTTACGATCCCGATATGGCCGACGACCTCATCGAATACTCTCTTTTCAGGCGATTTGATGAAAAAGACAACATCCCCGCTCCTGAAAGGCTGCCGCTTGTTTTCCTTCAGCTGCCCGAGTAATGCCTGCCGGGAGACCATGGCGACCTTTTCCCTGCCTCTCGTCCCGGGTATGAAGGAGACCGGCCCGACATCGGCTGTGATCTCCCTCCCCCACTTTCCGCTGTCGATCATGTCTTCCCCGTACTGAAACCTGTCCTCATAGTTGAGCACGAGACCGTTGTCGACTATACCCTTGTCTATGAACCGCTTATCGAGCGCGACGCGCACTGCCTCTTCCGGGGTCTTGCTCATGGCGAGTTCAACAGCCCTGAAAGTGAGATACATGCAATCCACATGATCGTCCGCAACGATCGCCCTTTTCGTTACATACTCACCGAGAGGGTCGGGGTCGTAAGGGACGCCGACGAATTTTTCGGCCCATAAGGCGATCCTCTCCCCAGGCGGTTTCGCATTTATCTCCCTTTGATAAGAAGCTATATCCTGATCGGAAAACGCAAAGAGAGACGGCGCGAAGCAGAAAAACGATGCAATCACGATAAGTCCGGCAGCGGACGGCAAGGTTCTCACGGGAAAGCCCCTGCGCTCTCTGACGCCTTTCGTTCTCAATTCCTGCACAGGTCTGAGATCATCAGTAGTACCGTATCTGGAACCCCTTCTGGTCTCCCCGATAGTCCTGCCAGTCCGTTTCGATCTCATTGACGTGCGCGCCGGGAGGGCCGGTATAACAGTGCCGGATCGCCATTTCGACGTCTTCCTTCGGTCCCTCGAAAAGGGCCTCGACGCTGCCGTCGGGAAGGTTTCTCACCCAGCCCCTGAGGCCGAGCTGGCTTGCGATGTCCCGGGCGAAGGCCCGGTAAAAGACCCCTTGTACCCTCCCCATAATGATCAAATGCGCCCTGGCAAGCTGCATAAAGTGATTATACCAAAAACGGTTGCGGGATGTTCGGAATTGAGGGGAGGAGCCGGACCAGCGCAGCCATCCTCCCGTTTAACCATCTTATGGACAATAAGCACCATTTATTGCTATAGTTTGAACACGGGTTACTGAGAAGAACCAGTTGTCGGGAGGGAAGTCTGTGGGGTCT
>JAMCWJ010000051.1 GCA_023475105.1 Nitrospirota bacterium | reverse complement strand
TAGCGCAGGCAGAACTGGATGCTGTAATCGATGCCGAGACCGATGAAGAGCACGGCAAAGGTGATCGAAATCATGTTGAGGCTGCCGTAAAAGGCGAGGGCCAGGCCTGTGGTCCAGATCAGTCCGATCGCGAGTGTGGTAAGTCCTGCGAAGACGAGACGGCCCGACCTGCCGAATCCGAGAAAGAGGACAAGGCCGACCAGGACGAAAGAGACAAGGGTTGCGGCGCCCATCGTGTTTCTCGCCTCCTTCAGGGTTTCGAGCGACAACGCCACATCTCCGGTGATGCGGAGCGTTACTCCATGGGCAGGATCGATGTTCAGTTCGCGTGCGATGCGCCGCACCGCGTCGATCGCCTCTTCACCCGGAGAAAGACCGTTTTCTTCGAGATAGGGCCGGAGGACGATGAACTGCCGGCGCTGTTCGGCGGCTTCTTTTCCCCCGAGCATAAGCTCCTGCCACGATATCCGGTAAGGTCGGCCGCTCGCCACTCCTTCGAAGGTCCTGCCCATTTGAGCGAAAAGGAGATCGATACTTTCGGCCGGCATTTCGGCGAACTCCGGGCTGCTTAATGCCATGCCGAGCACGGAGAAGAGCCCGCGCAGACTCAGGTCCTTCGAGAGGAATCCGAGGAGAGGCTGTGCATCGGCCAATTTATCGGCGAGGTTCTCCAGGTCCTTTACATCGAGGTAGAGAAGGCCGTTCTTTTCCCAGAAGCTTCCGGCCCCCGGCGCAGATACGTTCCTGAACAGCCGTGTCTCCTTGCCCAGCAGCTCCGCCATCCGCCTGCGCGCCGACAGGGCCTGCTCTATGGTATCGCCGTCGAGGACGATCACAATAGTGTCGGACATTTGGGGGAAGGCCTTTGAAAAATCGTTTTCCAGCTGACGGAAGCGGAGCGTTTCGGAGATCATGCTGTTGAGGTCGGTATTGATACTGAAGTTGCGCACCGAATAGAAAAGAGCCCACAGGGTGAGCAGGACGGCAACGACCACCACGGGAAGGGGATGGCGCTGGACTGCGTGAATCCACCTCTCGATGAGATTCTTCGTGCGGGAACGGGAATCCTGTGCCGCTTTGTGCGGATGCATTTGAAAAATGGACATTTTGGGGTATTATTATAATGGAATGAGAAAAAAGACGAAACCACCTGGTATCATACCGGGGACCGGAGCATATCGTTCGGAGGTCCCGCGTCAGGGGCTGAAAGGGGTTTGCAGGCGTGAATCATAAAAAGGTATCTCATCTTCTTTCCTTTGCAGTTGTGGTCTGTGTCGTTCTGGCGGCGCCTTGTCTGCTTTTGGCGAAGGCAGCCCAATCTCCTTCAGAGGTGATAGAAAAGTTCAATGGAGCCCTCCTCGAAGCGATGAAGAAGGGGCAGGAACTCGGGTACGAAGGACGTTACAAGCTCCTGCAGCCGGTGATCATGAACACGTTTGCCTTTCCGTATATGGCGAGCGTCTGTGCGGGAAGGTATTGGAAAACCTTTGATGAAAAGCAGCGGAGCCGGATGCTGGACACTTACATCGACTGGACGATCGCTACGTACGCGGGGCGTTTCAACGACTATTCCGGGGAGAAGTTCGAGATGGGAAAAGTCGAGACCGGCCAGGGCATCGTTACCGTGGTGAGCAGGCTTATCCACGGCAACGACGTGACGGAGTTTGACTACCGGCTTCGCAACCTGGGCGGTACGTGGCGTATCGTGGACATACAGGTTTCGGGTGTGAGCCAGCTCGCACTCACAAGGGCGCAGTTCGTAAGCGTCATCAAAGACAAAGGGTATGACGGCCTCCTCGTGATGCTGAAAGACAAGATCAGGCGGTTTTCTCGCGGCGAGGAGGGATGAGAACTTTTTCCCTCCGGCGATGCGAAGACAAAAAGGAAACTGCCCGGAACTGGAAAGGGCAATGAAGAAAATGAAGAACTTTTACGCAATTATCGTCGCATGCGTTATCGTTTTACTGCCGGTTTTCGTTCACGCCGAAGTGTCCCAACCAGGTCAGACCGAGGAGACGGAAACCACTAAGAGCCTTTCCGCCGGTGAAGAAGCCGTATCGGGAGAACCCGCTGAAGAAGGAGTCGGCGAAGAGGTCGTTCCCCTGGACCCCCTGGAGTCATGGAACAGGGTGATCTTCGTCTTTAACGACAGAGTATATTTCTGGGTTATGAAGCCGCTGGCCAAAGGGTATAATGCGGTTTTTCCGGAACCGGTGCGCGTCTCGGTGCAGAACTTTTTTCACAATATTGCGACTCCCATCCGTTTTGTGAATTGCCTTCTGCAGTTGAAATTCGAATCGGCGGGAATCGAGCTTGCCCGCTTCGGTCTCAATTCGACGGCGGGCTTCGGGGGATTCTTCGATGTCGCAAAGAATAATCTAAAACTCCAGAGCCAGGAGAAGGATCTCGGATTGACCCTCGGCCATTACGGCGTAGGGACGGGGCCTTACATCATCTGGCCCTTTCTCGGCCCCTCTACGCTGAGGGATACGGTCGGGCTTGTCGGGGACGGTTTCCTTTCACCGCTGAACTATGTGACCCCCTGGGAGGACGCGTTTGCGCTCGATGCCACCCAGTACTTCAACTACGCCTCGCTGCATATCGGGGAATACGAAGAGTTGAAAGAATCGTCTATCGAACCCTATGTCGCCCTGAGGGACGCCTATCTGCAGCACAGACAGAGCCGGCTGAAAAAATAGAGGCATGCATCAAAGAGAAGCGGCTGTGTGACTCCTGCCTTTGCGGGTGCCGGCAGACACTCCGGGGATCGAGTCCGGCGAAGGGCCCGAAGACTTACCACATCCGGAGCTTTTTCATATGCTTTATCGCCAGCGCCAGCCAGGGTGTATAATGGTCTCCGTTACTCCCGAGATCGTCGATCAGCTTTTCGAGGGCGATGGGTGCGACATCGGATATCTCGTCCCTGTTCGGAACTATTCCGGCGATATCTATTCCCTTTACCAGCGTGACCGCGCATATTTCGTTCTCGGTCCCTATGTCGCCGTATCTCGCCGTATAATGAAACTTGAACAAATAGTCGACCGTATCGGTGATGAGCCCCAACTCCTGCGACAACCTCCTCTTTGATGCCTCTTCGTAGTTCTCTCCCCTGAAGAGGTGGCTCGCCACGGTTCCGTCCCAGAACCCCGGCCAGAGCCTCTTTGTCCCGCTTCGTCGTGTGATCAGCAACTTGCCCGAATCGTCGAGTACCATTGCGAGGAAGGCCCTGTGGAGAAGGCCGCCGCCGTCATGACACTTCTCCTTGTCCTCCTCACCGAGTACGTTATCATTCTCGTCTACCGTGACGATCCGTTCCATCTCCTCCTCGCAATCGGCCGGAGCGCCCGGGGCTTTCCCGGCATCCTGCCGCTACTTCTTTTCCGTCGAGAGAATGCCGTCTGCGAAAGCAGGGGCAAGAAAGGCCCTGCACGTTCTGTAGATGCCCTCTTCATCGAGACCATATTTCTTCCGCAGAACGGACTGCGAGCCGTGTTCGACAAATTCGTCACCCACGCCGATCCGCCGCAGCCGTATCCCGGCCAGACCGGCATTGCCGATGCATTCCATAACCGCTGAGCCGAATCCGCCTGCGAGTATGTTCTCCTCTACGGTTACGACATGCCCTGTGTCTTCCGCTGCCGACAGGATCAGGTCTTCATCGAGGGGTTTGATAAAGCGCGCGTTGACCACGCAGGCTCTGATGCCGTCTCTCTCCAGAAGCGCCGCAGCCCCCAGGGCAGGCCGCACGCTGTGGCCAACGGCGATAATGGCGACGTCTTCCCCCTGGAGGATGATTTCCGCCTTTCCCTTTTCCATTTCCGCGCCGGCCGGTCCCTGAAGGGGATGCCGGCTTACCCTTCCCCGGGGGTAGCGTATTGCCGCCGGGCCCTTGTGGGTCAGGGCAAGCCGCAGCATTTCCTTCAGTTCTTCAGCATTTTTCGGGGCCATGAAGAGGAGGTTCGGGATATGCCGGAGGAAGGAAATATCGAACAGTCCCTGATGTGTAGGGCCGTCCTCTCCGACGATGCCGGCCCTGTCTATCGCAAAGATGACCGGGAGGTTCTGGAGGCAGACGTCGTGGAGAATCTCGTCATAGGCCCTCTGGAGAAATGTGGAATAGACGGCCACCACGGGTCTCATTCCCTGCGAGGCGAGCCCTGCGGCAAACGTCACGGCATGGGGTTCCGCAATGCCGACGTCGTAGAAGCGCTCGGGGTATTTTCTCGCGAAACGGTCGAGGCCCGTCCCTTCACGCATAGCAGCGGAGATTGCAACGATCGACCTGTCCTCCCGCGCAAGCTCCGTAAGCGTCCGGCCGAAGACCTCGCTGTACGTGGGAAGCGAGGTGTCGGATGTGGCGACCCCCGTGTCCATGTCGAAAGGGCCTACGCCGTGGAATATGCAGGGGTCTTCCTCCGAGAACTTGTAGCCCTTTCCTTTTTTCGTGATCACGTGGATAAGCAACGGTGATGTTTCGGTAACGGCCCTCTTGAAGGTCTCGATGAGGGCCTCTGTGTCGTGGCCGTCGATCGGCCCTATGTAGTCGAAGCCGAGTTCCTCGAAAAGGATGCCGGGGGAGAAAAGCCTCTTCAACATCTCTTCGGTCCGCTGCGCCATTTTTGAGACCGGCATCCCGACCTTCGGGATATGTTCGATGAAGGACTTGGTCTCCCGCTTGAACATCTGATACATGTCGCCCGAAAGAATCCTGCTGAGATACAGGGAGAGGGCGCCGACGTTCCTGGAGATCGACATTTCATTGTCGTTCAGAACGACCATGATGTCTTTCCCCAGTTGACCGGCATGGTTTAATCCTTCGAAGGCAAGACCGGAAGTCAGCGCACCGTCGCCGATGACCGGAACGACCTTGAACCATTCCCCCCTTTTGTCCCTTGCCTCGATCATCCCGACCGCCGCAGAGATGGAGGTGGAACTGTGGCCTGTGCCGAAGGCGTCGTAGGGACTCTCATCAAGTCTGGGAAAACCGGAGAGCCCCTTGTATTTTCTGAGGGTCGAAAAATTTCCGTACCTGCCCGTGAGAAGTTTGTGCGGATAGCACTGATGTCCCACGTCCCATATGATCTTGTCGGAGGGGGTATCCAGGACATAATGGAGGGCTATCGTCACCTCGATGACCCCAAGGCTGGAAGCGAGGTGTCCGCCGCATGAAGAGACCTGTCCGATGATTGTGCGCCTCAGCTCTTCCGCCAATGCGGGAAGTTCATCCCGAGGGAGTTTTTTAACGTCCCCGGGCGACCGGATTTCCTTGAGCAGCGACATGCTTTTCTTCCTCCGTAAACCGAAACCCTGTTCTGTAAATCAAGTATATCACCTGCCGGTCGAAATGCAAAACACACAGCCAATCAGACGGCGCGGCAGGTCGGGCAGTTGAGCTTTGGTCCGAAGCAACGTATGATTAAATTAACGGCAAAGAGAAACGTCCTGAGGCAGCATTGTACACGGAAGGGAGAAAGTGATGCCGCAATTCGCGTTTACTTTCCTGCATAGCCTGCAGGAAAAGATGAGCAGACAGAGAATGATCAGCGCCGTTCTTCTTCTGGCGGTCTTTCTGAGCGTGCCGTCTCCGGCGCCGGGTCAGACCGAGGCAGAAGGGAATGTCCTCCGTGCCACGCTGAAAAACGGACTGAGGGTCGTCATCATCAAAAATGCCCTCGCCCCCGTCGTGACGACGCAGGTCAATTACCTTGTCGGAGGCAATGAAGATCCGCCCGGGTTGTCCGGCATGGCCCATGCCCAGGAGCATATGATGTTCCGGGGAAGCAAGGGGCTGTCTGCGGACCAGCTTTCAGCAATCATCGCGGCGTTGGGCGGAAATTTCAACGCCGATACCCAGCAGACGGTGACCCAGTATTTCTTTACGATCCCGGCGGAAGACCTCGATGTTGCGCTCCGGATCGAAGCGACACGTATGAGGAATGTTCTCGATACGCAAAAACTATGGGAGCGTGAACGCGGGGCGATCGAACAAGAAGTAGCCCAGGACCTGTCCAACCCCATGTACGTCTTTTATACGAAACTCGTTTCCGAAATGTTCCGGGGGACCCCATACGCCCATACACCCCTCGGCACAAGCAGATCATTCAATACAATGACGGGACCGATGCTCGCGAAGTTTCACCGCACGTGGTATGCACCTAACAATGCCGTACTGGTCATTGCGGGCGATATCGATCCCGGAAAGACATTGGCTTTGGCGCGACGGTTGTTCGGAGCGATCCCGCGACGGCCGGTACCGCGCAGGCCCGCAGTGCTCCTGAAGCCTCTGAAAGCCAAGACGATCAGCCTTGAGACGGATCTCCCGTACGGAGTCGCCGTGGTCGCGTATCGTCTGCCCGGTTTTGCGAGTCCCGACTATGCGGCAGGGCAGATACTGGCGGACATGCTCGGGAGCAAGAGGGGGAACCTTTACGCCCTGGCGCCGGAGGGCAGGGCGCTCTCGGCCGATTTTTCCCTCGACCCCAATCCGGATGGGGCAATCGGATATGCAGAGGCGGCTTTTGCGCAGGGGGAGGACGGTTCCCTGCTCGTTTCGAAGCTCAAGGACGTGATAGCAGACTATCTGAAAAACGGTTTCCCGGCAGAGCTGGTAGAGGCGGCAAAGAGGCTCGAGATCGCCGATGATGAATTCCAGAAGAACTCCGTTGAGGGACTTGCGTCGCTCTGGTCGCAGGCCCTTGCCGTGGAGGGCCGCGGCTCACCGAAGGAGGATACCGATGCTATAAGGAAGGTGACCCTCAGGGACGTGAATCGCGTTGCGCGCAAGTACCTTGTGAACGATACCGCCCTGACCGCGGTCCTGACACCGCGTCCGGGAGCAGGAGCGGTTTCATCGAAGCGGGCCCCGGGAAGGGAGTCCTTCGCGCCGAAACAGACAAAACACGTGAGACTTCCTGCTTGGGCAAGAAAGGCGGCTTTGCTGCCGGGCCTTCCGGCCCCTGCGGGAAAGCCTGAGGTCTTCTCTTTGCCGAACGGCCTGCGTCTGATCGTCCGGAGCGAGCAGGTGAGCGGAACGGTCAGCGTTTTCGGAAAGGTAAAGAACAATCCCTATCTCGAGGTCCCCAAGGGGAAGGAGGGGGTAGACCAGGTCTTGGACGACCTCTTCTCTTACGGCACGACCACATACGACCGTCTTGGCTTCCAGAAGGCACTGGACGACATTGCGGCGAGGGAGTCAGCGGGAACAAGTTTTTCCCTCCAGGTGCTGACGGAACACTTCGACAGGGGTGCGCAGCTTCTCGCTGACAACCTGCTTCATCCGGCGCTTCCCGGGGACGCCTTCAGGGTCGTGCAGCGCGAAACGGCCGGCGCCCTTTCAGGCTTGCTCAAAAGCCCTTCCTACCTGGCGCGGCGCGCCCTTGTCCGCGCCCTTTTTCCACCCAATGACCCTGCATTGCGGCAGGCCACGCAGGAGACTGTCGCGAAGCTGACGCTTGAAGACGTGAAAGAGTATTACCGGCACATATTCAGACCGGACATGACGACGATCGTCGTTGTCGGGCAGGTCACACCCGAGCAGGCGAAATCCGTCATCGGGAAGTACTTCGGCGGCTGGAAGGCCGAGGGTCCGAAACCGGAGACAGACCTTCCCCCGGTTCCCCCGAACGAACCGTCTTCGGCAGATGTCCCCGACGCGAGCCGGGTACAGGATGAAGTGAGACTTGCCGAAACGGTCGCTCTCACGCGGTCCCATCCCGATTACTATACGCTGCAGGTCGGCCGGCACGTGCTGTCGGGAGCATTTTACGCGACCCGGCTCTTCCGGGACCTGCGGGAAAAGACGGGACTCGTCTATACGGTCGAGGCCTTTCTCGATGTCGGCAAGACCAGGTCTCTCTTCGCGGTCATCTATGCCTGCGATCCCGGGAATGTCGCAAAGGCGCGGGGGATCGTGGAGCGCGACCTCAGGGAGATGCAGACAACGCAGATCACCATGGAAGAACTCGATCAGGCCAGGACCCTGATGCTCCGTCAGATTCCGCTTACGGAGGCGAGCACGGACAGTATCGCTGAGAAGCTTCTCCGCCTGTCCCTGGAAGACCTGCCCCTCGACGAGCCTGTGCGGGCCGCCAAACGGTACAGGGAAATTACCGCTTCGGAGGTGAGAGCGGCCTTCGAAAAGTGGATACGGCCTTCAGAGTTTGTCCAGGTGACGCTCGGACCGAACCCCCGCTGACAGAGACCGGGGCTATTTCAGAAGGTCCTCGATCTGCTCGGCGATCATGTTTCCGAGTCCCGGCAGGAATCCCGGATATATCTTCACGAGGATGTGGTTCCTGTCCAGGATGTATGTAGCGGGAATGCTGCTGACCACGTATGCCCTGCTTGTTTCCTGGTCGTCTATCAGCATCCGATAGGTAAGCCCATTCTCCTTTGCGAAGGCCTTCACCTGCTGCGCCGCATCCCTTCCCTCATCCATGCTGATGCCGAGAAACACCACGCCTTTTCCGTCGTATTTCCGGTGAAGTTTCTCCAGTTCATGCGTGCCTTCCCTGCACGGTCCGCACCACGTTGCCCAGAAGTCGATGACCACAGGCCTTCCCGAGAAATCGGCGAGGCTGACCTTTGTTCCGTCAGCCGACGTAAGGGTGAAAGCAGGAGCTTCTTTGCCGACCGCCGCAAAAACGATTTCTTTCTCCGAGGGCGCTTCCTTCTTCTGACAGGCGGAAAGAAGCGTAACCATCGCAATCCCCGCTATCACGGCCGAGGCGGACCGCAGAAGCATTGTCCCCTTCCCGGTCGATAAGCGGTCTTCAGTCTTCATTTCTCGAAACTCCTCCCGATCTCCCGAGAAAAACTCCCTTCGTCTGACCATTACTGCGAGGGCGGTATTTTCCGACAGGTTCGATCGCTTATTATGCCTTCTCCGGCCCCGGATCTTCAAGCCCCGGAATGTCCTTGCGAGTCCGTCACCGCGCAAAAATGGTATGCTCAAGGGAAGCTCTCTTCTGCTATGGCAAGAAAAGGAATCCTTTTGGCGCTTTTTTTCCTTATGACGGTGTTGTTGCCGGCAGGGCGCTCCTACGCCGGGAGACAGGCGCTTGGAGACGGGAAGGTCCTCGTCCTGTTTGATGCCCCTCTCCGGGCACCGGCAAGGGAAGTTTTTGATGTGTACCCGCGCATCCGGGCTGAATTGCGCGAGGACCTCGGATGGCAATCGAATTTTCGTACTGAAATCGTGCTGATGAAAGACAGCGACTCGTTCAGAGAGGCGGCAGGAAGCGATCTTGTCGCCGCCTTCGCGGTTCCCCGGGAAGATCTTATCGTGATCGATTACACGAGAATGAACATTCATCCCTTCGCTCTCGAAACGACCCTGAAGCATGAGTTGTGCCATCTCGAGCTCCATCACCACATCGGCGAAGGCGGGCTTCCGCGATGGCTCGATGAAGGGATGTGTCAGTGGGTTACGGGCGGCCTTTCAGAGTTGATCTTCCCGGGGAACCGCTCTCTTCTCAGGGACGCGGCCCTGTCACACCGGATCGTGCCGATCGAAGGGCTCGCGAACATGTTTTCTTCCGGCGGGAAAGACCTCCTCCTCGCCTATGAAGAAAGCAGAGATCTCGTCGCATACATAAACAAGGAGTTCGGCTCCTCCGGCGTGAAAGGAATACTGGAGCGTCTGAGCCGGGGGGATGACCTCGAAGATGCTGTCCGGAAAAGTCTTCTCATATCTCCCGATGAGTTCGAACGGCGATGGAAAGCATCGCTCACGGAGCATGCCTCATGGCTTGCGTATATCGGCGATTCCCTCTATGAGATACTCTTTCTGTGCGCCGCCCTCGTGACGGTATATGGCTTCATCAGGGTTTTTAAGAAGAGGAGAGAATACCGGGACGAAGACGAAGAGGACGGGGGTGAAGGGAAACAGTGAATCATCGGGAAAGCCACGCAGCGCAAAAAAGCGTGAGGCGTGAGGGAACCGGCCGCAATCGCAATACCGGAAGACCCGCTTTTTTCACCTCAGCAAGGACTATGTCCGGCACCTCTAGATCTGCATATGGTTGCCGCTTGCCGGAAAGGGAGGAATGTGAGAACATAAAAGTATTCGAAAACGAATAAGGAATAGGAGGCGGAAGACCCGCATTATAGAGCCACGGGCAGAGAGGTGAAGATGAAAGTCAGTGATCCGGTATGCAAAATGACGATCGAAGACTCGGAGGCCGCAGCCACCTCGTCGTACAAGGGCAGGACCTATTATTTCTGCTCGAAGCCCTGCAAAGAAGACTTCGACAGAGATCCTGAGGCCTACCTTGGGGACGAGCCGGGAACTGCAAGAGCCGCAGGGACTGGAAGAGACGCTTCCCATACCTGCCCGATGCATCCCGAGGTAAAGAAGAAGGGACCGGGGCCGTGCCCGAAGTGCGGCATGGCCCTCGAGCCTATCGTTCCTTCGATAGCCGCATCCAAAACCGAATGGACCTGTCCGATGCACCCGGAAATCATCCGGAATGCGCCCGGCAGCTGCCCGAAGTGCGGCATGGCCCTCGAACCGAAAACAGTGGCCGCCGAGGAAGAGGAAAACCCGGAACTCATCGACATGACTCGGCGGTTCAAAGTCAGCGTCGTTCTCACGGTCCCGGTATTCCTGATCGCGATGCGCCACGTTATTCCTGGGTTATCCTTCGTCGGAGCCGTCGTCCCTGCGCGATTCCTTACCTGGGCAGAGCTCGTTCTCTCTACCCCTGTTGTCCTATGGGGCGGGTGGCCCTTCTTTGTGCGGGCATGGCGGTCGGTCGTCACCAGGAATCCGAATATGTTCACCCTCATCGGCCTCGGCACAGCCGTAGCCTACCTCTATAGCCTTGTGGCGGCGCTTTTCCCCGCACTGTTTCCCGTATCATTCCGGACCGAAGAGGGTCAGGTAAACGTTTATTTCGAGGCGGCAGCGGTAATCACCGCGCTCGTTCTTCTCGGCCAGGTTCTCGAACTCAGGGCCAGGAGCAGGACAGGGGCCGCGATCAGGGCCCTGCTCGGTCTCGCGCCGAAGACCGCACGCCGCATCACTGACGGAAACGAAGAGGATGTGCCCCTCGATCAGGTGCAGCCCGGGGATCTCCTGCGGGTCAGGCCGGGGGAGAAGATCCCCGTAGACGGCGTGGTTGTCGAAGGGGCGAGCGCAGTCGATGAGTCGATGGTAACCGGGGAGCCGATCCCAGTGGAGAAGACCGGAGGGGACAGGGTCATCGGGGCCACGGTAAACGGCACGGGCACTCTTGTGATGAAGGCCGAGAAGGTCGGCGCCGAGACCCTCCTGGCGCGGATCGTCCAGATGGTGGCCGAGGCCCAGCGGAGCCGGGCCCCAATCCAGAAACTTGCGGACGTGGTGGCGGGCTACTTCGTGCAGATCGTGGTTGCGATCGCCGCGGTCACCTTCGCCCTCTGGGTATGGGTCGGGCCGGAGCCGAAGTTTACCATGGCCCTTATCAACGCCGTTGCCGTGCTCATCATCGCCTGTCCCTGCGCCATGGGCCTCGCAACCCCCATGTCGATCATGGTCGCAGCCGGGAAAGGCGCTTCTGCGGGCGTGCTCTTTAAGAATGCCGAGGCGATCGAGGTGATGAAAACGGTTGATACGCTCGTTACCGATAAAACCGGCACGCTCACCGAGGGAAAGCCGAAACTCGTTGCCCTTGGCGCCGCAGGCGGATTCGATGAGGAAGAGTTGCTCCGGATTGCGGCGAGCGTCGAGATGGGGAGCGAGCACCCGCTGGCCGCCGC
>JAMCWJ010000040.1 GCA_023475105.1 Nitrospirota bacterium | reverse complement strand
TCTCGGTGGAATGTCAGCCCTCCTGGGTATGTTGAACTCTTGTGCTCTCGGAGTTGCTGTAGTGAACATCGACAACGGCTTCGGAGCAGGATGCGTAGCGAATCTTATTAACAGATTGCATCAATGAGGTTAATTCATTCGCCGTACTCATTAACCTCCCCGCTTTCGATGTAGAAAGTAAAATCACCTCGCTTCCCTTCATCCTTCATTCATCAACTTCGCGGCAGAACGAAGCTTATTTGTACTAAATGTGGGCTTTCTATCGGAAAGTCTCACAATGGCCGAGCCGCCGGACTACCAATAGACCATGATATGATAAAAAGCTACAAATACCGCAGCCGCAAGAAGGGCGAAAGGCAAGAAAGGTATCAGCCTGAGGCCAAACATCTTAAACTTTTTCATCAAAGACCTCTTCTACACCTTAAAGGGCAATCGCCAGAAATAGTTAACGATATACAACGCGGCCACAATTCCCGTCACCATTCCGAGCATGGGTTTCAGGTAGTTCTCGGGGATGAATCTCTGCGTCTTTGACGCAAGCCACGCCCCTAAGATAGCACCGCTGGCAACAAAGAGGCCGAAACTCCAGTCAGGAGGCGCCGATACCCCGGTCAGAAGTGGGAGCGTCAGCGTGTAAGAGATTAAGCCGGTGAATGAAAGGATAATGGCGTAGGGAATAGTAGCGGCTACAAGTACATAGAGCGGCAAGCCGTAAAGGGTTACCATTACCGGTACGAGGAGAAATCCACCCCCGACTCCCAAAGCGGAGGAAACGACCGCGACGATGAAACCTGTCAGAAGCATCACAGGAACACTGAAACTCTGCTCCTCGTCCCAGTATCCTATCCTGACGAGTTTCAACGACCTTTCGAGCGTGACGATCTTGAAGTCCGGGGGCAATCCGCAACGCGCTTCGCCGGCCTGCACACATTCTTTTATCCTCGCATCGTACTTTTCCTTGAAGGCCCTTTCGCGTGCAGTTCTGCGGAGGTACCATGGTGTCACCTGAACCAGGAGATGTGCAGCCATAATAAGCAAGACGACTCCTATTACAGCTTTAAAAAGGAGGGGATCTTTCAAAAAGTAGATGCGAACAAAAGGACCTATGGGAGATCCAAGCGCAGCCCCGATGCACAGCCACAAAGCAAGGTCGAGGTTCCACTGTCTCTCCCGCCAGTAGCCGAGCAATGCCCCAAAGGGGTTCAAAAAAGTGGTAATGAGAGAAGTGGAACTGACACTCACATTTGTAAATTGAAGCACCGAGATAGAGTAGGGCAGTGAGAATATTCCGCTAGCCTGGCCCACGATCCCCATAGTATACCCGGTCCAAAACCCCATCCAGAGGAGATGCCATATAGGTACTTTGATGCCCGCAATCGGGAAAGCCTTTTCCGCCCCGGGAATGAAACCATACTGTGCATAGCTCACAACGAGGCCGATGAGAAAGACTCCTGCAATCATAGGGAGCTGATCCCGAAGGAACTCCTTCATGACCGGATGCCGCGAAAAAAAGCCGGTCTGCGTTTGTCGTTCTACTGCTAACGCTTTTTCACAGTAGTTGCCCATGTCCTCGTTCAAAGCTACCTCCCTGTTGTTCGGCGTCTCACTGACAAGTCATTAAGATTTTTCCGAACTCCTTCCGATTTTCGTTAAGAACATTATCATCACTCTAAATCGCAAAATCCCCAATTTGTCAAAACTCCCCTGACTCCTAAGCCGGGAGAGGAGCCAACCACGCCCGTACCTCCTGACTCGCGTTCTTTAAAGGGCAGTCCTGCCGGTATATTTCCTCTTAATAGAGAAATACTCCTTCCACGCTCTCCAGGCCCGCTGACCGATTATATTTTCCTCGTCCGGATCACCAATGGGAAACTGCCTGGGGACGTCTGAATCCTTCCAGACGCCTTTTCTTTTGCGTTCTTCGCGTTGGTCGATGAGCCAATCATTGTAGCTCTCGTAGATGATATGGCCTTCCGGAGCAGTGAGAAGCGCTGCTCTGAAGCGACCGTCAAGCTCTTTCTGAAGCGAGGCCTCTTCATCGGAGAGGATGAGAGGCTCGATATCCATCTCATAACCGTACTCCACGAGCTCTTTGCCCGCTACACCGGCGAAAATCCTCTGGTCCCTCAGGCTCAGATGCTCCCTGTAGATCCCGATGTACTTGTCACTGACAGGGTGCCCAAGCGGTTTGTGGTCTTTGGTAGCGCCCCTGGTTTTTGCAAGGCCGGTCTTGTGAAACTCCATCATGACCGGATCGTACTTCTCCCCGAGGAAATCACAGACTCTTCTCAGGACCTCTTCCGGCTCCCTCACGAGCTCTTCGTACTTGACGTCCATCCAGTCGGAAGGACCAAATTTCTCTCTCCAGGGCTTTACGAAATTTTGGCAGCGCTTCCAGTGCCGGGCAGCACAGTATATGTTGGTAGGGCCGAATGATGACTGCAGGTAATCCGTGCAGGCGTCCCGTCCGTCCCTGGTTATGTAAATAAACTGTGCGTTGGGGAAGTCCTCCTTAATCTCCTTCACGAAGAAGAGGTTGTGCGGTGTCTTTTCGCCCCATCGGGGTTTGTTTCCCACTTCTTTAGCGAACCGTTCATGCATCGCGCAGTAAACTCCTGCAAAACTCTGCTCCTTCACATCGGCCAGTATCTCATCGAGGATCGTCCTGGGGTTTACCTTCATACCCCAGAACGGAGTCTTGAGGCCGAAGACCATCTCCTCGGCGAGTGTCCTGAAATTCTCTTTATCGCTTAAATCCCCGTAGGTATAAAGGTACGGCCGGAACCTCGGATAATACCAGACCACTTCCGGGACCGCGATCCTGGGATGACACCCCAGCATCGCCATGACAAGGGTGGTGCCGGACCTTTCGTGCCCGATCATGATTATTGGTTTTTCCTTCAATGCAATTGCCATAAGAATTACCTCCCTGATTTATAAGATGAGCTCGTCGGATGAATAAGCAATTTAGATGCCAATACGTAAGCTATTGAATATACAAGGGTCGGTGAACAAGCGATTTTTCATCGTCTCATTATCGGGTAAATATATTCCAGAAATGGTGTTATTAATCCGATTTCTGCAATTTCCGGAAACGACTTGGAGAAAAAAATAGAAATATGTTTGAAAATCAGCTCGGATCATTTGATGTCTTAAGCTTTCTCCAGAGGGTATTCAGACTGATACCCAGTTTCCGGGCTGTCTCTTTCTTGTCGTATTTTGACTTTTCCAAACCATCCGCAATCACCGACCTTTCAAATTCCTCCACTCTCTGCTTCAGTGTTTTATCGTCAGTCACAGGCGCCGGCTTGTGAAAAGTGATTGTTTCTTCCTTCTTCGTCATTGCCTGACCTTTCAGTTCTTCAAGCAGGTCTTTGATCAAACGGTCATCGGAAGCCTTTTCGCCCAGCAGAACGATATATCTCTTTATGAGGGAGTCCAGTTGCCTGATGTTCCCCGGCCAGTAAAGCTGTTTCATGTGTTCAAGCATTTCGGCCGATATTTTCTTGTTGCCTTTGCTATTTCTGTAAAGGCATGCCAGGGCAATATCAGGGATATCGTCCGGCCTTTCACGAAGGGGCGGCAGGGTCAGCTTCAGGATTTCCAGTCGGAAATACAGGTCCATTCTGAACCTCCTGCATCTGACTTCCTCCCATAAGTCCTTGTATGTTGAGCTGATGACCCGAAGGTCAACCGGGACAATCTGGTCACCGCCAATGCGCATGACCTCTTTTTCCTCAAGCACCCTAAGGAGTTTAGCCTGAAGACCCAAAGAGACATCCGCTATTTCATCGAGAAACAATGTCCCGCCGTTTACAAGCTCAAACAAGCCGATCTTGCCGCCTCTTCTCGCTCCCGTAAAAGCACCCTCCTCATAGCCAAACAATTCGCTCTCCAGCAGACTTTCCGGAAGGGCTGAGCAATTGATGGCTACGAAAGGTTTATCCTTTCTCGGGCTCATGTTATGTATGCTCTGGGCGAATAGTTCCTTGCCGGTTCCTGTTTCGCCCTGTATGAGCACTGTTGCGTCCGTCTGAGCATACTTTTTTGTTTTTTCTATCAACTGCCTCATAACCGGACTTCCAAAGACGATGTGGTCAATCGTATATCTGGCTGCAAACCCCTTGACATAAAGCTTTTCGCGCAATTTTCTTTCAATATCCTGTATTCTTGAGGCTTCCTTGAATGTTCCGACCACTCCCCGCACCTCTCCATTAATAAGAACGGGAATTGAGTTAATAACAATGTCGATATTCCCCACTCGACGAATCTTGTCTGTTTCGGGAAGACCGGTTTCCAGGACTTTCAGAAGACCGGTTTCCTTGGCAAATGTCGGCAAGGGTTGCCCAAGGGCCTTTTGCAATTCGACCCCAAAAATATGGGCTGCCATATGATTGAAGAACTTGACATCCCCGCTGTTTCCGATTACCACGATTCCATCTTTTACAGTCTCAAGGACTGTGCGGAGTTGTATGGCGTTATCTTGTTCTTTCCTCCTGGCGCCGGCGATGGCTCTGGCTTCTTGAAGCGCCTGCAAAACGGCCTCCCCGGAAGGAAGCACAACAATGCCCACCCCTCCCAACGAAGTGATGATGTCCCTACAAATCCCTCCTCCGACGATGCAATGAATGCCACCTCGGGCCGCTTCAGATATGCCGTCTGCAAGGTCCCGGGCGGAGTTAAATACGATCTGTTTTATTTTTATGGAAAGTAGATTTTGAAGAATCTCGATGCCCGGGATTGGAGCGCCAAAACTGGTCAGCCCAATGGATGCACTATACTCCTTGGCCTGTATCAGCGCACGCAGGATATCCAGATATGTTCGCTCTATCTTTACGACAGGCTGTCCTATGGTCCGTATCAGCAAACTTCCGGTTCCCCATCCGCCAAGTATTATCTCAACACCTTCGTTAAGCAATTTCTTGGCAACAGGAATTGCTTCTTCCATTGTTGCCAGCACTACGGATAAATCCTCTGTGCTCGCATCTGAATAGGCCCTGACCATTTCTTCCAACTCGGCAGAATTGGAAATGAATGCGAATTTATATTTGCTCGTTTGAAACATATTCTATTGTAATAGTTCCATGTCACCGGAATCCATCTCAAAATTGTTTAAGCGGAACACATAGTGGACGCAAGCCGCACAAAACCGAGGAAATTCCCGGCGTGGCACTCCCGGCGAGCAGGGAGGCGACGGTGCCGCTGAATCCACGCAAAGAGAGCGCTCAACCGGCCATCTACGCTCAAATCGGGGAAGCTCTTATCGTATCGGCAAGATCGCTCACTACGTTACGCAGCACTTCACTATTCTACCAGATTGTACCAGTGCTCTGTTTGAACGAAACATCGTTACTAATGAGTTCATTAGTAGGGTGTCATTCCCGCTTGCCGGGAATCCTTCTTAGGAAAGACTCCGGACAAGCCGGAGTGACAAATAACGTTATCGTACTTATGTACTTCTTAGTAAGTCCTGAGGCGCCCCGATTATCGTCCAGCCGATAGAATCTTCCTTTTGCATTGTTCAAAATATAATTTACGATGGAAATAGGGATTATTATTTTTAGCAATTTAAGAGCTGATAAATGGGAGATCTAAGGAGGAAATGAGTTGCGGTCAGGAAAATGCCGCAGTTTATCGTTCATCCGATAGATATTTATTCTCAACCTTTTTATGATAAGTCAAGTTGAGAGTTAACTGGTATGAATGAAATGTTTGATCGAAAAGGGGGTGAGGAAAGTCTGCGGCATCGGGCCCTAAGCTTGCACCTGGGTCCGAGAGTTTGTAGGATCAGATATTTCTCTGAAAAAGGCTGAACGCGAACAAATCAACCGTATTAAGAGCGGTAATCATATCCTGCTGGCGGTATTCGGTTATTCCGGTATCCTCATTTTACTTACGAGTTCCAAGCGGGCTGGTTACCAGAGGAGGTAAAGCATGGCAGCAAAAGGAACAACCGTTGCACAGAGTACCTGTACCATCTGTCACGAATTTTGCGGTTTCGAGTTGACCGTCGAAAACGGCAAGGTCACTAAATTGAAACCGGCGGCAAATCACCCCAATCACCCGTGCCCTAAAGGCTTGCGTGCGTTGGATTATATGTACCACCCGGATCGTTTGCTTCATCCTCTTAAAAGGGTTGGTGAGAGGGGAGAAGGTAAGTGGAAGCAGATAGGCTGGGAAGAAGCCATCGATACAGTCGCAACGAATCTGCTGAAAGTGAAGGAGAAATACGGGCCTCTTTCGATCGCTATCTCCAGGGGATCGAGACATAAGAGGGTGAATATCCTTCCGACCGCTCTTATGGCCTACATGCTGGGCTCTCCGAATGTTCTGAGCATCGCCCATTCCTGCAGAAGGCCGGGACTGATCGCACAGACGTTCACTCACGGGGAGATACTCACCGACGATTGCGGTCCTGACTGGCCCAACTCCAACCTGATAGTGATTTGGGCAGCGAACCCTTCGCAGGCTCATCCTTCAAAATGGCATGATTTCATGGAAGCGAAGAAGAGAGGGGCAAAGGTCCTCTGCGTCGATCCGAGGTACTCCGACTCGGCCGCTAATGCAGATCTCTGGTTGAGGGTGAAACCGGGGACTGACAGCGCCCTTGCTCTGGGTATGATAAACGTAATCATCCAGGAAGAACTCTATGACAAAGAATTCGTCGACAAATGGACTCTGGGCTTTGACGAACTCCGGGAACATGTCAAGAACTATCCCCTGGATAAAGTTGCGAAGCTCACCAGGGTGCCTGCCGAGAAGATTCATGAGGCGGCCGTGATGTACGGGACTATCAAGCCCGCGTCCCTGCATTACCGCATTGGCCTTGACCAGAACGTAAATTCAACTCAATCGGCGCGCGCCGTGTCTTTTCTTATCTCCCTGACGGGCAACATCGACGTAAAGGGCGGTAATGTTATGAGACGTCGTCCCCGGGGGTTCTTCACGATGACCGAGGAGCTCGGCCGGCAGGGCTTCAGACCGGAGCCGCAGATGGAGCTCAAGAGACTGGGCGCCGACGAGTTCCCTCTCTTTTGCGGACCGAAGGCCCCATGGCCTGAGGCCCATCCGGCTATCGGATTGAGGGCTATGAACACCGACAGGCCATACAAAGTGAGGGCCTTATTTGCAGCCGGTTCGCAGATACTCCTTGCGGAGCCGGGCACAGCGCATACAACGAAGGCGCTCAAATCACTCGATTTCTATTCCATCGTCGAAACCTTCATGACGCCGACGGCCCAACTTGCCGACATCGTCCTGCCCGCTGCGTGGTGGCCGGAGAGGGAAGAGGTGGTGGAGAATACCTACATTAACTTTATGTACTGCCATGAGAAGGCCGTGGACCCCCCCGGAGAGTGCAGGGACGATCGTGAGATCGTTATAGCAATTGCGAAGAGGATGGGGATCAGCATGCCGTGGAACAGCGTGAGGGAGTACAATGAAAATGTGCTCAAACCTCTCAACATGACCTGGGATGAATTTAAAGAGAAGAAGATCGTCTACTGGCCGCTTGAGCCTTACAAACGGTATGAGAACCTCCAGGGAGGGTTCAGGACTTCCACCGGCAAAGTGGAGTATTACTCCGAAGTATTCAAGAAGTTTGGATACGATCCGCTGCCGACCTATAAGCCTTCCAGGGAGGACCCTGATATTCATCACGAGATCGCAAAGGACTACCCGCTTATGCTCATTTCAGGATCGCGGAACAAGTTCCGCAGTCACGCGGACTGCCTGCAGATCCCTGCTCTACGCAAGTTGAACCCCTTTCCGATCGTTCAGGTGCACCCTGATACTGCAGCGAAACACGGCATAGCCGAAGGAGATTGGGTAAAGATTGAAACCAGGTTCGGCAGCTGCAAGATGAAGGCCAAATTCGAGCCGAATCACGATCCGCAGTTGATCCATTGCGACCATATGTATCATTATCCTGAAAGGCCGGAACCTGAAAAGGGTGTCTACGAGTCTAATGTCAATAACCTGATGGACCCCTTGGGTCCCTACGACGAGTTATGCGGGTCGATAGCGTTTAGAGGGATGCTCTGTAGGATTAGTAAGGCCGATAAGGCTCCTTTTGAGGCGAAACCGATCAAATTTAGTGATGTTGTTTAGGAGAAATGTGAGAATCGATGCAATTCGGTCTTCACGATTGGAAAGATTTTCGTGGCAGCAACGGCGTAAAGGCGCCGTTGCTGCCGAGCAAGGAGGAAGAAAGTAATGTGTGAATGGTGTACAGAACACGGAAAAGGCAAGAAATGGTATCTTGCGACGGAGAACTATGTAAGGAAGTTTGATGACATGGAGGATTGGCTGAAAGAATGGAACTCGAACTACCGCCAGGTTCAGGCGAAGCTCTGGGGTCCCGTTTCTGCGGAGATGGATCTGCTCAAGAACCGGTTAAGCCCGCGACTGGAGAAGCTCGCGGATAACGACTGGGAGGAAGGCTTTTCGCGGTATCACTCCGGGCAAACCGTCACGCTGGCAGAGGCCAAGGAGATGTGCGATGTCGCCGATGAGAACGGCGGGTTTGTGAAGCTCGCCTGCACGTGCCGGAAGTATAAGAGGGGCGGCAAATACGTGGGGCCTGAAAACACTTTCTGTATGGGGATTTCCGCGTATACCAGTATGTATCATGAACATCCGGAGAGGATCTGGAAGGAGCATAAGATCGAGACCGTTTCAGCGGAGCAGGCAAAGGAGCACCTTGAAAAGCTGTCCGACGAAGGGCTGTGTCACAACGCTTCGTACGTGGGCTCCCCCGCCTACATGTCAAAGCTTTGTTCCTGTGAATATCCGGTCTGCGTATGGCTGCAGTGGAGACTGGACTGGGGCATAACGGGGATTCTCAAGAAGGGTCATTACGTGGCAGAGCTGGACATGGATACGTGTACAGGCTGCGGCAAGTGTGTCGAAGCCTGTCATTTCAAGGCGATCAATATGGCCCCAACCTATGGAAAGGCTATTCTGAAGCAGCAGGAATGTTTCGGATGCGCCCAATGCATGAGGGTTTGCCCCGTAGAGGCGATAAAGATGCTGGAACGTGAGAAGATTCCGGCCCTCAAGGAGGAATGGTAAGATGAGCTTTAACCACATGGAAGTAAAGACCATAACGAAGGACTTTCCCAATATTAAGTTTAACATGGACACTTGCCTTGGGGCGTTAGACTGTGGTAAATGCCTCCAGGCCTGTGCTCCGCATGTGTTGCGCTGCTACACCCCGATCCCGGAGGGCAAGACCACAGTTTCCAAAGAGTGGATACCGGTGGCCACATTCCCGTCCCTTTGTACGGGATGTCTGAAATGCGTCGAAGTATGTCCCAAGAAAGAGGGCAAGGCTATCACGGTAGACTTTGTCCCGACGCGATTACCGAAGAAAATCTTTAGGAGGAAATAGGAAGGAGGCGATGGGTATTATGATGTCTGTGAATGATTTTCTATCCCAGATAAAAAAGATCAATGAGAAGGTCGATCTTGACACTGAATTTCCGGACTGGGACAAAACGGTGCAGTTCAATATACGGGGCAACGGTCCTGCTGCTACCTGTCCCCCTGCCGAGATACTCTCTTTTTACTTCGAAGTGGACAGGGGGAGGGTCGTTAAAGCGGAGACGGGAAAACCGAGCAAGGCTGATGTGATTCTTGAGGGAAGCAATGAGGCGATGTCAAACCTCTTTGAGGGCAAGCTTACGATCATTGAGGCCTTCATCACAAAGGAAGTTACTGTCACGGGGGCGGTGGGAGACGCAGTCGGCGCCAATGTCCTGCTCCAGGCAGCCCGTACCTTTTAGTCTGGTCTAAGATCTTTTTGGAAAGAAAAGGCGGGCGACCGGGCGGGATGCAGGCTGACTGCGCCAACGGTTAAAGGTTTGTTTTACACTTGAAGGAGCGTACTCTCTTGCGAGGACAAGACATTTCTCTGCCTGACTTTTTCGATGCTGTGTTGGAGGATTCGCCGGTGATTCTCACATCTACGGAAGATATGCCGCTTTACTGTAGTTGGGAGTCCCGGCGCATCCTTCTCAGGTCTTTCCCTTCAAGAAGTGCTGTATCCCATTCTAGCCGGCGTACGACTCATCACCATACAGAAAATGAGGCATCGAGACGCTCCGGGGAGGCTAAGTAATGCCGCTGCTTGAAGGGAAGATTACCTTGAAAGGAAGTGGTCAATTCGAAGGATCCGTATCTTCGGGCAGCGTGGTCACGATAGATGCATCGGGTCTCGGCGGCGGCGAAGGTATCAGACCTATGGAGCTCTTTCTCATAAGCGTGGCGGCATGCTCCGGGGTCTCGATGATCGTGACATTGAAGAAGAAAAGGCTCCAGATAACTGATTTCGTGATAAATGTGAAAGGCGAGAAGTCAGTCACTCCGCCGACGGTCTTTTCCGGTATCGCCATGGAATATGTCATAAAGGGCAAGAATATTCCGGAAAAAGCCGTGCAGCATGCAGTGAAATTGACAAAGAGAAATTGCTCGGTACTGGCCATGCTGAAACCAAGCGTGCAGATTATTATGAGCCACAAAATTATCGAGGAATGACACCGGATCTTATTGATGACCTTAGAAATAGTGGTTCTCTCCAGCCTGGTAGTGATCCTGTCTTTTTTCGTGAGAGGGTTGACGGGTTTCGGATCGGGTCCGATAATGGTGTCGTTTCTCTTGCTGTTCCTCGACATGAAAATCGTCGCGCCCACGGCGGCCGTGCTCGCGGTGCTTACCGGTTTTCTTCTGCTCCTGACGTTCCGGACCAGGAAATGGGTACGGTACGACGTATTGCTCATTCTGGTTCCCACCTACATGGTCGGCATTATCGTCGGAACCTATGGCCTTGTCTTCCTGAAAAGCGGCCTCGTGAAGATGCTCTTCGGTGTGTTTATTACGATTTACGCCCTAAAGATCTTATTCGAGAAGAAGGAAGGGGAGGCGAAAGAAGTCAGGAACTATATGGGTGTCATCGCCGCTTTTTTCGGCGGTATTACGGGAGGCCTTTTTTCTTCAGGAGGACCGCCGGTCGTCTTGTATTTGACAAGGAAGATAAGCGACAAGGCAGCTTTGAGAGCGACCCTTGTTTTTCTCTTTCTCCTGATGGATTCGTGGCGGTTGCTGATCTTTGGCTACAGCGGCCTCATAAACAGGCATGTCCTCGAATTCAGTCTTTATCTGTTGCCTGCATTCCTCATCGGCAATCTGGGAGGATCGCTTCTTCATATAAGGATAAACCAGGTCCTCTTCAAGAGGATGGTTGCCGTGGTGCTCGTGATCATCGGGCTGGTTCTGCTATTTTAAGATTTTGAGATAAGGTTGGTTTATGGAAAATGAGTGTATGTTTTATCGCCTGGCCGATGGACCTTTACTTGACTTAAGAGTTACGCTAACAATCAGCATAAGATAATTTTATTAGGCGATCAGTTTTGCCGGGAATGATTCAGGTTTTGGGCAGCGTTTTGGGCAGCAATGTAGAGGAAGATCTTCATGGTCTGGGAGTGAAGTGATAGAGATTGTTGTCAGTCCGGACTTCAGGACTCCCAGCGGGTAGGAGGTGATAGAAAAGTATTCGGCGGCAGTTGAGAATAGGGAAGAGGTAACGATGTCAAATCAGATTAACGACTCTCTGTAATCTCCAGGAAAGGAGAAAAAGCAATGCCAAAGGGGAAGATCATTATAGGAACGGTAACTATCCTGTTGCTCATCCTCGCGTCTTCTGCTATCGCGGCCGAGAAATATCCTTCGAGGCCCATAGACTTTATCATCGGTTTCGGCGTTGGCGGAGGCGCAGACCAGATGGCGCGCATACTCGGGCCCGAGATGACGAAAGTTCTCGGTGTTCAACTGCCTATCACAAACATATCCGGCGCCGGCGGCGATGTCGGCTTAAGCAGGATGCTTTCAGTAAGGGCGGACGGATATACTATGGCTTTTCAAAACTCAAATAGCGTTACGAATATGGCCCTTGGCACATCCCCTTTCAAGCTCGATCAGTTCACCTACATAGCACGCGCGCACTTGTCTGATTTCTGGCTCTTTGTGAATTACAATGATCAGAGATTCAAGACCTGGAAGGACGTCGCCGAGTTTGCGAAGAAAAACCCCGGAAAGCTTTCGGTAGCAGTTGAAGGATTAGGCGGCGGTGATGAAATCATAGTCCGTTTCCTTGCCGACAACGGAATAAAGCTCAGGATCGTTCCTTACGGGGATCCGGCCAAGCGGTACATGGCGCTGGTCGGCAAACACGAGGACTTGATGGTGGAGCAGATAGGAGACGTGATAAGTTTTGTCCAGAATAAGCAGATACGGCCGGTACTCGTCTTCGCAAAGAAGAGGGCAAAGGAATTTCCCGACGTGGCCTGTTCATACGAGAATGGGCTCAAACTGGACTTCAAGCAGTGGAGGGGGTTTTTGGTGAAGGCAGGCACCCCGCCTGCGGTCGTGAAGACGCTTTATGAGGCGATGAAAAAGGCGTACTGGTCCCCTGCATATCAGAAAGCTCTGAAGGAGTGGCTGGTCGACCCTCAAGAAACATGGCTCGAACTCGACGCGCTTAACGGTTACGTGAAAGACTATGTGAAGGAGATTGCGGCGTTGGGGAAAAAATACGGCTTGGGCAAGAAATAAGGAAAAAGGGAGGCTGACCATGGCAGAAAAAGGAAATCACAGTTCAAATTTAAACGAAAGTTTCTCGGGAGCTCTCCTCCGAAGGGCAAGTTTTTCCGGCAGCCTCCTGTTTGCCCTCGTCTGTCTTCTCCTGCTTTTCCAGGCGACGAAGATCATCCAAAATCAGCCGGAGGGCCAGCTTCCTGTGACAACCTGGCCCGACTCTATGCTTATTGTTATGATCCTGATATCCCTCGGCAAAGCAGTCGGCGCCTTCGTTACCTGTCGCCGTGAAAGGCGATGCCCGCCCGAGGAAGTGACGCCGTCGCTCTTTGATGAGGAGATGGCGGAAGAGGACGGCCTCGGTATTTTAGGACATTTCGTCGAAAAAGAAGTGAAGGAAGCCGCGGCGACCAAAGAAGAGGTCAGTGCGACCGGAGTAGAGGTCAAGAGAGACTATAAAATTGTAGTGGGCATAGCCTTGGTCCTGCTCTTCTATGTCCTCTTGATAGACTTCATCGGTTTTGCCCTCGCGAACGTTGCGTTCATGGCCTCTTTTCTCGTCGTCACGGGAGAGAGGAAACTTCTCAGGCTCGTGCTGATACCGCTTATCAGCACTGCCGCATTTCTCTATATGTTTGTGAAGGTGATTTACGTCTCTTTGCCTTTAGGTATGTGGTTCTTTGACGAAATAACTGTCGTCATTTATAAATTGCTTCGGATCTATTAGAGGAGCGTTACATGGATTACTTTGTAAATATTCTTGGATGGCTTGGAACAGGCTTTGCGACCATTTTAAACCCCTATACGATACTCATGATGTGTTTTGGGATGTTCGTCGGCCTCCTTGCCGGCGCTCTCCCGGGGGTGACCATGGTAATGGCTGTTGTCCTTACGTTGCCTTTTACCTATGGAATGGATATCGTTCCCGCCATCATGTTCCTCTTTTCCATATACTGCGGGGGTGTGTTCGGCGGCGCGATAATAGCTATACTCTTCAATATTCCGGGCGATCCGATGAATGTTGCGACCACCTTTGACGGCCACCCCATGGCCAAGAAAGGCCAGGCGGGTCTCGCACTCGGAATAGCCATTTGTTCCGCGACGATAGGTGGTTTCCTTTCCGCACTTCTCATGACCTTTGCGTCCCCTTTGATCGCACGTTTCGCGCTGGCGTTTTCCACAGTCGAATATTTTGCTATCATCTTCCTCGGGCTTTCGACGGTAGTTCTCCTCGCCGGGAAGTCCATATCGAACTCGTTCCAGTCAGTGTTCATCGGACTTTTTTTGGGGACGGTGGGAGTGGAGAGCATCACAGGGGCCGCCCGGTTCACCTTCGGCTCTGAAGTTTTGATGGGCGGAATAGACTGGGTCGTGGTTCTCCTCGGTCTGTTCGCCGTAGGAGAGGTCTTCGAGATGCTTGCGACGAGAGGCGGATACAGCTCGGAGGTAGCGGCTCTGAAGAAAATGATCCGTGCGGAACTGCCGAGTCTGAAGACGCTCTGGGGGTTGAGGTGGACGATTGTCCGCTGCGTCGGGTTGGGATCATTCATAGGAGGTGTTCCCGGCGCCGGAGCAACGATTGCGAGCTTTGTGGGATACGGTATCGAAAAACAGGTGTCGAAGGAATCCGATAAATTCGGTACGGGAATGGTCGCGGGAGTGGCGGCCCCGGAGCTTGCGGCGAATGCCTCGACCGGCGGAGCGATGATCCCCCTTTTGACTCTCGGAATTCCCGGAAGTGCGGCGACCGCGATCATGCTCGGGGCTTTTCTTCTTCATGGGATCCAGCCCGGACCGCAGATTTTCCAGAACTCCCCGAAGATGATCTACACTCTTTTTTCGGGCGCGCTCTTTTGCCAGCTAATACTCTTTGTTATGGGCTGGTTTACGATCAACCTGATGGTTAGGGCGATGCGAATACCGGAGCATATCATGTGTGTCTTTATCATCGTATTCGCTATCTTTGGTTCCTATGCCCTGAAGTCCAATATCTCCGACGTCTGGATTATGCTGGCCTCCGGATATGTCGGCTACATCATGCGAGTCTACGGCTATCCGGTCGCTCCTCTTATTCTGGGACTGATCCTCGGTCCCCTCGCGGAGGACAACTTCATGACGAGCATGTATCACTATCACAATAATCTCGGGATATTCTTCACCCGTCCTATCAGCGGGGTTTTGATGGTACTTGCTATTGTACTGATCTTTGTGCCGTTTTTGAGGAAGTTGAAGAGCAAGAGAAGGCTGGAGACAGCGACATAGACGTTAGCGGTAGATAACGGAAGACGTATGGAAGGAATTGAAAGCAGAAGATTTTGAGCGAAGTAATATGAAAGCCGGTTTAAGAAGGGGATGATTCAGATGCGGAAAGAAGCAGTAAAAAAGAAGGATGTTACAGAAAATTTGACCAAGCAGCAGTTAATAGAGCTTGATGCATGCGTGAGTTGCGGCGAATGCCTCAAGTGGTGTCCCATACAGGATGCGACCGGAGACCCTTCATGTTCACCACCTGAAAGAATCAAAGCGTACCGGGAATTTGTGGAAGAGGAACATGGCCTGAAGGGGAAACTGTTCGGCTCCAAAGAGATCAGCGAGGAGCGGCTGAAGAATTTCCGCGATATATTATACAAATGCGTGCTATGCGGGAACTGTGGAGAGGTTTGCGAAGTCGGAATAGATACGAAGAAATTATGGTGGACCCTGCGCAAGAGCGTCTGTGAATCAAAGGTCGGCATGCCTGAGCCGCTGAAAGGTGTGCTCGCAAATTATCAGAAGACCCGGAGTCCCTTCCCGAAACCTCTCACGCATAGGTACAAATTCTGGCTCCCCGAGGACATCAAAGTGGCCGATAAGGCGGAGATCGGCTTCTATGAAGGGTGCGGAGGCGCATGGGATGCCCAGCCGTCTGCCGAAGGCGCTGCACGGTTACTCAGCGCCGGCGGACCGTTCACACTGCTCGACCCGGAAGAGGCATGGTGTTGCGGTTGGCCGATAGTCGCCGGTTCAGGGGACTGGAGCATCATGCCGGAACTGGTGAAAAACTTTGTAGCGGCCGTTCAGAAAAAAGGTATTAAGCGGCTTGCGATGATCTGTCCCATGTGCCGTGACATATTCAAATGGCTTTACCCTGAGTTTTACGGTGGTAAGCTGCCCTTCGAGCCTGTGATGGTGAGCGAAGTCATAGCGGAGTATATAGATGCGGGGCGTATCAAGTTCACCAAGATCTTACGTGAGACGGTAACGAATCATGATCCCTGTGCGCTGGCCCGCCCTCTCGTGGGGCCCCCTGTCTTGGATGCTCCGAGGAAGATCCTGAATGCTCTGCCGGGAGTCAAGGTAGTCGAAATGGAGCGAAGCCGCGAACTCACGCGGTGCTGCGGAGGTTCTGCAGGTCAGCGGCCTTTAAATCCGGATCTTGTCGTGAAGATGGCGAAGGAGCTGATGTATGAAGCCAAAAGAGCGGGTGCGGACACCATAGTGACGAGCTGCACCGCCTGCTATGTCTCTCTTGTCGGAAGGACGCACATGACGCCGCACCCGGCTGTCGACGACTATAAACACTTTGAAGAACCCGTAAAGATGAACGATCTGCTCCAATATGCGGCAGCATTGCTTTAGGAGGTAACGAATGCTCTGTCAAACACATCTCAAGGGGGTAACCGCGGAGGAGAAGGAGCTGCTGGAGAGTATCTTCTTTCATCCTTACGACAAACTCGAGGAACGAAATGGGGCCCTGATAATGAACTATATGGGCGGAAAACTCTGCCTCGGCACCAATGACTTCGGTGAAAACTGCGGAAATTGCAGATACATGCCTTATATTGTTCGAAAGATACTAAGACGGCAGAAGGACTTTTCTTTCGGAAAGGACGGAAAGTGATGATTGAGGCAAAGGATTTCTGGAATCTTCCGGGCAATATCGTGACAATCCTGTATTTGCTTACAGCAATCGCAATGATAGCGCTGTTCGCCGGGTTCTGGTCAAAGACAAGAATCTGGTCGATGGGAAGAGATACGGATAACAGCCTCAAAGGTCTCGGACCAATGAGCCTGTTGCGGATAAGTATCGCGAAACTTTTTTCTGCCGACTGCCTTTTGGCCAGACGCGTTTTTCCCAGGAGCGTGCCGAGGGCATTCCTCCTGGTAGGGATAATCTGGGGCTTCATCTTACTGTTCCTGGGGACTGTGAGCAGAACTATTGATCACTATATCTTTCATTTCTTACGCGGCCAGGTGTGGCTCACATTTTCTTTCGTTTTGGATATGGCCGGTCTGTTCCTCATGATCGGCACTGTTTTCGGATTGTTGAGAAGGTATGTATGGAAACCGGAAAGGATGGCTACAAGTATCCGGGATGGTCTTTTCCTGTTCTGGTTGTTCTTTGTGATTTTCTCCGGTTACGTGATTGAAGGGACCAGGATCATAGTGCTGAATTCACCGGCTGCAGACTGGTCGCCGGTGGGATATGCCCTTGGAAAGGCCGCTCTTTGGGCATCAGGGGGCAGTGTCGAGGGCTTGAAATCGATTCATCTGGCCTTCTGGATAGCGCATATGCTGCTCTCTCTCTCTTTTATTGCCTATATCCCATTCTCCAAGGGCTTTCACATCTTTGCAAGCCAGATAACGACTTCTTTGGCAGCCCAAAGGAGAGAGGAGCAGGATAAAGCGCTCGCCGATCTTGCGGGGAAAGGATTGGAGCGATGAGTCTTATCCTTCTCGGAAAACAGGCTATTCTTCGGCAGGCGTCCGATGAAACGGCGACCTCTGAAGACCATTACTCTCTGGTGCTGGATATAAGTAAATGCATTCGGTGCCATAAATGCGAGATCGATTGTAAGCTCGAAAACCTCGTTCCGGAAGGGGTGAGGATCTTGAGAATGGTCGCTCTCGGTCCCGAAGAATGGGACGGTGAGCTGAGGATCTTTAATGTCAGGGCGAGTTGTTTCCAGTGTCACCTGCCTGCCTGCGTATCTGCGTGTCCGACGGGTGCGCTCAGAAAGTCTCCTGAGGGCGTTGTCATCCGGGATGAGGCATTGTGTGTAGGATGCAGGATATGTGAGCTCACTTGTCCGAACTGTGGGACTTTGAGCTATGACAAGAGAACGAAGCAGATGCTGAAATGTGACTTTTGCCTGAAAAGACTGGACAATGGTCTTTTGCCGGCCTGTGTGGAAGGTTGCTTGATGGGCGCCTTGGCTATAAAAAAGGGAAAGGACCTTGTATCTTTCATAGACGAAAAAAAGGCAGGAGCCAGCCCTGTCATGCTAAACATTAGGTAACAGTTGAGGTGAGCGTGAGCAGAAAAGGTAAACAGACGATAAAGGACGAATATGATAGGATCGTGAAAACGGGTTGTCCCCGCGATTGTTGGGACTCCTGCGGAATTCTCGCCTATGTGAAGAACGGCACTTTGGTCCGGCTTAAAGGAGACCCTGGACACCCGATAACGAAAGGACAGGTCTGTTTCAAGATGGAGCCTTTCCATCAATGGGTGTACCATCCTGACAGGCTCAAGGCGCCGTTGAAGAGGGTCGGAGAGCGTGGAGAAAATAAATGGGCTGAGATAACCTGGGATGAGGCCTTGGACACAACGGCCCTGAAGATACGACAGACGATCGAACAGTACGGTCCCGAGGCGATATTCTATCTCTGGGGTACCGGGACGCATTCCAATCTGTATTACCGGAATCTCCCCTACAGGTTTTTCAACGCCCTCGGAGGAGCGACGAATATAGCGGGGACCCTGTGCATCGTTGCAGGTCATAAGGGCGTCGAGTTTGCCTTGGGTCAGTCGGCGGCCCATAATCCCGAAGATATCGTGAATGCAAAGACAATCGTGGAGTGGGGGAAAGACGTCGCCGGCTGTAATATGCATTTCATGCCGTTGATTAACAGGGCGGTTAATGAGAACGGGGCGGAGCTGGTTTCTGTGAATCCGCGTCTCACCGAGCTGGGGGCGAAGGCGGACTTAGTGATTCGGCCCTACCCTGCAACAGACGCTGCTCTGGCTTTAGGGATGATGAATGTCATCATAGATCACGACGCCTATGACGCGGAATTTGTCGACCGTTACACCATAGGATTCGATAGGTTGAGAGAGCGCGTCAAGGAATACCCTCCGGAGAGGGTTGAGAAGATTACCGGTGTTCCTGCCGGGAAAATAAAAGAATTTGCCCTGAAATACGCCACAAACAAGCCTTCGAGCATCCAGCTCGGGATGGGACTGCAACACCATACAAACGGTGCGCATATCTTCCATGCTATTGCGTGCCTGGCGGCGCTGACAGGAAATATAGGTGTATCGGGTGGAGGGATAAACCCAACGAACAGGCTTGGGAGCGACTCCGTAAACGACTTTTCCCTGCGGCTCAACGAACTGAATAAGCACAAAAAGACAATTCCGATAGTACAATTTGCGGAATGCATACTGTCTCAAAAACCTCATCCGATAAAATCATTGTTCATCTGGGCTTCAAATCCTGTCACCCAGAATCCCAATACGAATAAGACTATAAGGGCACTGAAGAGCAAGAACCTCGATTTCATCGTCGTGGTAGACCCTTTCATGACCGATACGGCACGATTTGCAGACATCGTACTTCCCGGCTGCAGTTATCTTGAACAGACTGATGTGGGGCCTTCATACTGGCATTTCTACATACAAATGCAGCAGAAGGTGATCGACCCGCTTCCCGGAACCAAGACGGATTTCGAGATATTCCGTGAGCTCGCGAAGCGCCTCGATATTGAAAAATACTTTGATAAGCCGGAGGAGGAATATGCTTTTCTCTCGATAAAGAAAGGTATCCCCGCGACTGAAGGGATCTCCCTGGAGAAGCTCAAGAACGGGCCTTTTCGCTTCAAATTGCCCGATGTGATGTATGCAGACAAGAAATTCCCTACCCCGTCAGGCAAGGTGGAGTTCTATTCGGAAAAGAAGGAGAGTCTCGGTTTTGACCCGCTGCCGACGCACCTGGAGCCTGAGGAAGGACCTGTCAAGACCCCTAGACTCTTCGAAAAGTACCCATTATATTTCATATCGTATCACTCGAAGTTCAGCATGCACAGCATGGATTACAAGACCCCTCTGATCCGGGAGATACATCCCGCGCCTTCGCTGGAGATTCATCCTTCCGATGCAAAGAGAAGGGGTTTAAAGAGCGGCGATACTGTTGTCGTGCGGAACGACAGGGGGAGTGTTAAGGTGAAGTCCAAGGTTTCTAAAGCCGTTAGGGAGGGTGTCGTGGCGATGGAGCAGGGCTGGGGTCTCGACAAGGGATGTGCCAACATGCTGACGGCTGACAGGCTCACGGACCTGGGCAGCGGAGCTACGTATTTCACCTGCCTGGTCGAAGTGGACAGAGCGGAGAGCTGAGGAGTTGTAAGGATGGCTGTGGAAACAGATGAGAAAGAGAAGAGAGGATTTCTGGTAGGAAATGCCTGATAGGAGGGAGACAAAGATGTTGATCATTGGCGGCAGTACTGCCGCGATCAGCGCGATCGAGGCGATTCGCTTGAAGGACATGGAGAGCAAAATCACGCTGGTATCGAAGGAGGGCCATCTGCCCTATACGCCCACCGCTTTACCCTATTTTATTAAGGGAAAGATTGAGGAGAAAAGGTTTTTCCTCAGGCCCAGGGAGTTTTACGACGAAAAGCAGGTCACCTTAGTTTTGGGTGATGAGGTGGTTGGCGTCGACCCTGTGAGGAGAACGGCGGCCACAAGATCGGGGAGGCAGTTGGCATTTGATAAGCTCTTGATTACTACAGGGGCGGTGCCTATCGTGCCCAGAATAAAGGGTGTGGATGACAAAAGGGCTATAGTATTCCGAACCCTGGAAGATGCGAGGAAGATAAGGTCCTTTTCAGAGAAGAGTCGCAAAGTGTGCATATTGGGCGCTGGACTGGTCGGCATGCAGCTCGCGGAGATCTTGACTGAAAAGGGGCTGAAAGCCACGGTTATTGAAGCGGAAAGTCAGATCTTGCCGCGCAACTATGATGAAGCCTGCGCAGGGATTATAGAGGAGATCTTCATTGAACATGGGGTCGAAATTCTAAGAAATAGTCGGGCCTTGTCTTTTGAACCGACGAAGGATGGGATTTCTGTTGTTCTGGAAAAAGGGAGAACCGTTCATGCGGATTTCCTGATCGTTGGGGTCGGCACGAGGCCTGCAATCGATCTTATAAGAGAGAGCGGAATTGCTTACAACAGGGGCATTGTTGTTGATGACTCGATGAGAACGAACTACCCTGACATCTATGCAGCGGGAGATGTTGCCGAGGCGAAAGATTTTTTTGGCGAAGAAAAGATACTGAACCAGCTGTTGCCCGACGCGGCGGAACAGGGGAAGGTCGCCGGGCTGAATATGTCGGGCGAAGCCGCAAGGTACGAGGGCGGGATCAACATGACTACCTTTAATTTTTTTGATTGTTCGGCTTTTTCGATGGGCATCTTCCGTGAACAGCCGAATACGTATTTTGCGCGTGTAGAGAGTTCTCCCGAACAGAGAAAATACAGGAAGCTCGTTTTTGACGTGGACAGATTAGTCGGTGCGATTTTCCTCAATGAAAACGTGAGCATCAGTTTATTAGTGAATTATTTGAAGAAAAAGATCGATTATCCTCTTAGAAAGGAAGAGATTGACTCTGATTTCGAGACTGCCATTAAACATTGTGTATATCGTCATTTCGTGATAGTGCAGTCTCTCTAGCTGCTGAACAGGATTGCTTTACACCCGCCGGAAGCAATATGAGATGTCAAAGCGAAGACAGGGAACAGAGAAGAGGGAATTCTTTTTTTGGGCTGCATGAGTAATCTTGGCAGTAAGGGAAAATTTTGGTAAACTTTTCATTATGAGGAGGCGTGACTTTGGAAAAGATAATTAGTGCTGTTACCGAAGCAACTCTTTTGAGGCCGGATTTATTGACCGGTGATGCCATCAACGCAGTGGCCGGTGGACACGGCATGCTGAACCTGGCCGTTTTTTGTACGGCAAACGCAATAGCCGAGAAAATTCTTGAGGGGCGTGTATTAAAGCTCAAAGCTTCAAACCAGAAAGAGATAGACTTGAACGCGGTGATTGACGAAGGGGTTAGAACTGCCAGAGCAGCCGGCGCGGATCCTTCCAATGCCGCCCTCATCACAGCCTCGCTCTGTTATATTGCAGGGTCCAATGTGAGGGCCGGTGTTCCTTCCGGCAACCGCAAACTTGGGGCGCTCTGCCGCTTGAGTGCCGGTGCTCAAAGAGGCGGGGTCCTCTCATTGCCGACTCCGAAAGGGGGTAACAAGATAAGTGCCTTTCCCGCTGTTTGGAAGGTCTATGAGGCAATGATGGAGGGTAAGCTGACACGCATAAACGGATCTAAGGTACCGCCCGGCATACTCGGCACGCCCCTTGCCGGACACAGTAGCCTCGGGGAAGATTATATATTTTCTGAAGTTGCCGAGAATGCCGCCGCTATTGGGGCAGAGGCCATGATGAAAGCCTATTCCGGGGCCGGTATGAAGCCGAACCCCTTTGTCTCTGCCGTTTTTGGCGCGGCTGCCGCGCTGGAGATCTGCCATCCCGACGCCGCGATGCCGGAAAGGTTTGGGCCTTCTTTCAAGGTGTATACGCCTGAGGTTGCGGGTATAGGGGCGGCGAAGGCCGTCGGGCTCCCCGAGACCGTCCACTTCAGGATAACCGGTGAGGAATTCAACACAGCGAAGCTGATCGGTGATCTTGGAATTATCATGAAGGACATGGGAACGCCTACAATCGTGGGAATGCTGGCATTTTATGAAATCTTTGCCTGTTTTGCCGAAAATGCAAAGATCGGCACGGGGTCGAGCGGAGGGCCGAAGACCGCCCCCATAGGGCATGTTGCCGCCGACGCCTCCCTTGCACTAAGAATCATCGCTCAGACCGGCTCTGTGGAGAGGGCTGCTGAAGCGGTGGCTAAGAACAAGAAAGGCTTTTTCGACGCGGAGCTCGCGAGCATAGAGGTGAACACAGTGGTCCGAAAGGCCGAGGAACTGAGGAGCGGACGAGTTACCGAGGCAGTGCTGCTGGCTACCTCGAGCGTCACCAAGAAGGCAATAGCAGACAGAGTGAGAAAGACTTGCGAAGATATGGAAAAGGGTAAGAGTCTGACCGATGTGATCAAAGTGTTTGAAAATAATAGAATAACAAAGGTGGAGGAGTCAGCTTCTGCTATGATGAGTGAGGCCCTTGGTAAGAA
Source organism: Nitrospirota bacterium (assembly GCA_023475105.1). Classification (GTDB taxonomy): domain Bacteria; phylum Nitrospirota; class Thermodesulfovibrionia; order Thermodesulfovibrionales; family UBA9159; genus JAMCWJ01. The sequence continues at coordinate 22,143 of JAMCWJ010000040.1, read as the reverse complement.
GGTGAAGATCAAAGTTACCAAGGTCGAAGGGGGAGGGGGAAGGTCGGGAAACACGGCAAAGAAATTTTTTGCGCTTAGCCCTGATGTCGATGTAACGGTGACTATCGATGGGGAGAAGACAGTGATGAAAGGATTCTGCCATAAAGTAATCCCCGATGCGGTCTTGAATAAGAAGAAGGAGCTTTTGAATCTGTTGCCAATTGTTGCTCCGGCGGTTGGAGAGCTTCTGGTGACCGGGCACAGTCTCGTCGACCTCGTCGTTCCGGTCGCCGCAGCGGCAGTGCTCGGTAAAGGTTCTCCGGAAGAATTGGCCCAGGAGGCTGTCTCGCGGTATTCGATGGCGACCGGTGGGTTGCCGGGAGGCGCTGAAAGGGCAGCAGAGGTAGCTCGTCTGGCCTTGTATGTTTACAAAGGCGACCAGAATCGATAATAATAAAATATTCGCTGTTATGGGGATTTACTTAGGATACGGCTCTTGCGGCTTCTTCGCGGGGGTTTCATTGGCGCCGGGTGTAAAGTGCGGACGTTACATCCCGAGCGAGGGTATGCGTGATTTCACAGTGAAGAAACTATGAGGTACTGATTATGGCAGGACAGCAATTTACCCCTCCTTCAGTTTTGGCTGAGGGAGCAGAAAGAACCATGGGAAGGAACGCCCAGCGCATGAATATCATGGCAGCGAGAATTGTTGCAGAGACTGTGAGATCCACATTAGGACCTTTGGGCATGGACAAGATGCTGGTAGACTCCCTTGGTGACGTAGTAGTAACAAACGACGGAGCCACTATCATGCGTGAGATGGATATCAAACATCCGATTGCAAAGATGATGATAGAAGTGGCAAGGGCTCAAGAGGCGTCCGTAGGGGACGGGACCACTACGGCTGTCGTGATTGCCGGTGAGTTGCTGAAAAAGGCAGAGACGCTTATCGAAATGGGCATCCATCCTGTGGTCATTGTCCGGGGTTATCGCCAGGCAGCGGAGAAATGCCAGAAGGTTCTTGATAAGATAGCTATCGATTTACCTGATAATGATCAAAGTCTTAAGGCCGTGGCTTTGACAACTATGATGGGTAAAGGAGTGGGGCCTGCAAGAGAGCATCTGAGTGATATCGTCGTGAAAGCGGTCAAGAGTGTTGCATCCACCGTGAATGATGGTCTGATTGATACGGACTATATCAAGCTCGAAAAGAAAGCAGGTGCGGGGATTGAGGAAACTGAGTTTATCAACGGCCTTGTCTTGGATAAGGAAAAGGGCCACGAGGCCATGCCTGTCAGGGTCGAGAACGCAAGGATCGCCCTGGTCAGTTCGCCCCTGGAATTTCAAGGAAAGGAAATAGAGGCCCAGATCAGGATCACCGACCCGCATCAGCTCCAGTCCTTTATCGACGAGCAGAAGAGGGTGTTGAGGGAGATGGCCGAGAAGGTCAAGTCCTCGGGAGCGACAGTACTCTTTGCCGAAAAGAGCATCCACAACCTCTGTCTCTACTACCTGGCACAGGATGGTATTTTCACGGTGAGGCGGGTTGGGAGAAGTGACATGGAAAAACTTGCTAAGGCTACAGGTGCGAGTGTGGTAGCCAATCTGGATGAGTTGAGAGAGACAGCTTTAGGATACGCAGGACTTATTGAGGAAGAAAATGTGAGTGGGACGAAAATGATATATGTGAGACAGTGCCGGGAGCCGAAGGCGGTAACCATCCTCATCCGTGGGGGCACGATGCACATATTAGATGAGGTCGAGAGGGTGATAGAGGACTGTCTGGGGACAGTGCCTGCTGCCATGATAGACCATAAGATTTTGGTCGGTGGCGGTGCGACAGAGATAGAACTAGCCAAGGAGTTGAAGATCTTTGCCAAGAGTGTCGGCAAAGAGCAGTTGGCGATAGAGGCTTTTGCCGATGCCCTTGAAATTATCCCCAAGTCTCTGGCTGAAAACGCCGGCTTGAGTCAAATCGATATACTTGTTGAGATGCGCAAGTGGAATGAAAAAGAAGGCCACAGGATTGGCTTGGATGTCTTTTCCGGCAAAGTCGGTGATTTATATTCGGAAGGGATCATAGAGCCCCTTCGAGTGAAAAAGAAGGCCATTAGTTCAGCGAGCGAAGTGGCAGCGATGATTTTGCGCATCGATGACGTGATTGCTGCAACCCAGCTGAAGTTGCCGACACCGGACGAAATGGCTTCTCAGATGGCTACTAAAGGAAGGATGCCGGGCGTGCAGTAGAAGCAAAGGAAAGTCATCTTTCTTATGACCGGCATGAGATCCAAATCCTTGTCCTCGCATGGCAGTTTCTTATCAGACATATTCAAGCTGCTGCCGGTATGCATTGATGCCCAAAACAATCAAGGCAAGGAGGAAAGCGATCCCTGCTTTGTCATGCGCTGTCATAGTTCAAAATTGACAGCGCTTGAACAGAAACATCATATTTGAGCATGTGCATTTTTCCCCCGGACAATGTGAGCGCTAACACTTCCTCCTGCATTATCGGGATCAGCGGGTATTCCGGCACCGGTAAGACGACTCTTATCGAGAAGATCCTGCCGATATTGAAAAAGGAGGGGCTTTCCGTCGGCGTCATGAAGCATATCCATCACAACAATCTCGACATTGATAAAAAGGGCAAAGATACAGACCGCTTTTATCGGGCCGGCGCTGATTATATATTTGCCCATGATGAACGACAGGGCTTCGCGAGATCCAGGTGCGGGAAGGAGGACCTGTCGGACCTGGCGGACAGATTCCCACGGGGATTGGACCTTATCCTTATCGAGGGACATAAGGGGTACGTAGTACCCGGCATATGGGTCGAAATAGGAAAGATAAAAACAGGGGGGCCGGCAGAAATGAAGGGGAAAGAGGTTATTTGTAGGGATGACCCTCGATATCTCGACAAGGTCCTCTCTCGTATTCATAAAGAAATGGAGAGATCCCATGCGCAACGCGTCATTAACGCCGGCCTTCTTATAGGCGGAAAGAGTACCCGCATGGGAAGGCCGAAGGCGCTTCTCATGACAAGAGGAAAGACATTGGTAGAGCGGTCTTTTGATATCCTCTCGGAAGTTTCTTCCGGCAAGGTCATGATGCTTGGTTCCGGACCACTTCCCCAAAGCCTTGATGCAGTTGAGCGTCTTCCCGACGTTACGGGACTGAAAGGACCTTTGTCGGGATTGCTCAGTGCTTTCAGATGGGCGCCTGGCAGCGCATGGATAATATCTTCGGTAGATATGCCATTAATGCACAAGGAGGCGTGGGAATGGCTTTTGAGTCTAAGAAGGCCCGGGGTCTGGGCTGTACTGCCAAAGATAAAGGGAAGCAAAGGGGTAGAGACTACCGGCGCTGTCTATGAGCCGATGATCTTTGAATATGTTGAGTCACTTGCAAGGAAGGAAGCAGCAAAACTCCAGGAAATAGCACGGCATCCTAAGGTCGTAACCCCGGTTATCCCGGGATCCCTTGCCCTTGCGTGGAAGAACGTTAATACCGGCGCTGAATGGAAAAAGGCCCTCGAACACGATGCGCGGAAGATGTCGTGAATGGATCGAAATGATCGAAAGACAAGATGAGACAATTTGTTCCTCGAATCGAAATATCCAGGCAGCGAATCCTTTTCTTGCAGCAACGGCTCGGATTGTGTTATCATAAAATATGTCGGCAAAGGTAATCTCAGTTAATGTCAGCGACAAGAAGGGGGTTCGGAAAAAACCTACCGAAGAAGTCGTCCTGAGAATCGAATTTGGGATAGAAGGGGATGCTCACGCCTCGTCGCAGTGGCACAGACAGGTCAGTCTGCTCGCGGTAGAGAGCATAAACAAAATGCGAGATAAGGGACTTGATGTGAAGCCGGGCGACTTTGCTGAAAATATCACCACTGAGGGGATCGATCTTGTGTCCCTTCCCTGTGGGACGAAAATAGAAATCGGCGATTCTGTCGTAGGCGAGGTCAGCCAGATTGGAAAAGTGTGCCACAACAGGTGCGCCATCTATTATCAGGCCGGGGATTGCGTCATGCCGAAAGAAGGCATTTTTATAAAGGTCCTGAGGGGCGGCAAAGTGAGAAAGGGAGACGCGATAAAAGTAAGCAGCACCTGAGTACCACCCTCTTCAGTAAAGTCTTTCCTGTGCCTCGCCCGCCGATTTTAAACCTTCAACGCATCAATTGTCATAAGCGCTAAGAGAATGGCCTGAGGTTTTTCCGCTACGGTGTACCTGAAATTCAGAGGGCTGTAATCGATGTCGCGACCCTCCCTCTGCTATGTCTAAGTTTGACGGTGGATTCAGGACTTATAACGTTTTCTTGACAATTCCGGTAATTTAGTATGATAATAGTTTTAGAGTTCTAGGAGGCGTGATGGAATGCAAGTTGAAAGAGAAAAGCCTGATCTCCCCGCCGCAAAATCTACATGATACGCTTCATGGGCAGTGGCATCTCGAAGAGCATGATTTTTTCTCCGGTTTGCCCGAGTTAAAAGAAGACTTTATCTCGGTCTCGACGAAAAGGCAGATATCAAGAAACCAGTTCATCTTCTGCGAAGGGGAGCGAGGTGATTCTACTTTCTACATCGAAAGTGGGGAGGTTAAGACATTTCGCATCACTTCCAGCGGTGAGGAATGCATTTTTTTCATTCGAACTTCTGGGGATATCTTCGGCTTATCCGAAGTGATAGGCTTGAATATCAGAAAAGCCAACGCACAGGCCCTCACCGCCTGTTCTGTCTTCGAGATTAAGAAAAACGAATTCGAGGGTCTTCTTAGCCGCCATATTGCTTTTGCCAGGAAGATGATGGAAGACCAGGCGAAGCGTATCAGATATCTCTGCGATCAGGTCGAAAACCTGATGATGTGCGACGTCTCGAATCGGTTGCTGAAACTCTTCATTTACCTGAGTTATGAAAAATTGAGTGCCTCCCTCGCTTACGAGGAGCCGGTCTCTGTTCCTGTAAGACTGACGCAGGAACACATCGCATCCATGACTGGCTGCTGTCAGCAAACGGTGAGCGAGGTCTTAAAAAGACTGAAAGAAGACGGCTATATCAGTGTGTCACGCAAAGAAATTATTCTGCTTAAGCCAAAAAAGATATTGAAATATCTTGAGATGATATAGTCCATTAGTCCATCTCCGCTAAAAACTCCCCGTTTCGACAAATTCCCTTTTTATCGCCTATCCGATGGATATGCTTGTCTTCTGCAGGGTTTACTAGTAGTAGCATAAAAACCGTTGAGGCGGCCTCTCGAGCAGAGAGAGATATTGACCTATGAGGAAATGCTGAGGGGCGTTCGCGTGGCAGCTACACTGGGAGAGGGAAAGATTGAGAGAGATCAGCATCACCGGAGGGGAGCCCCTGACGCGAAAAAAGACGGCGTTAAGTAACAAGATCCTGCGCGAGCTCAACGACCTGAAGCGAAAATATGATAATGAGCGGTTTTCCCTTTTGCCTGCCCTTTACCTCTTTCAAAGGGAGTACGGATGGCTGAGTGCCGAGGCGCTCGAAAAGGTCGGCGAAATTCTGGGTGTCCCCAAAACAACCGTAAAGAGTGTTTCGACTTTTTATGCGATGTTCAGGCATAAGCCGATGGGTCGGCATCTCATCCAGCTTTGTACCAATGTCTCGTGCATGATCATGGGCTGCGAAAGACTCACCGACATTTTGAAGACACGATACGGTCTTGGTCCGAATGCCACTACCCATGACGGAAGGTTTTCCTTTCTTGTTATGGAGTGCATAGGAGTCTGTGACATCGCTCCTGCCATGGTTGTTGATACGGACCTGTACGGCAACCTCACAGAGGATAGCCTCATAGGGATCCTTGAAAGATATGAATAGCGCGGGGAACGTGTTGCTGAGGAACACCAGGTGCCAGGATCCGGCGTGTATCGACGATTACATTAGGGAGGGGGGATATCGCTCTCTCCGTAAGGCTCTCTCTGCGGAACCCGGCCAGGTGCTTGATGAAGTGAAGAAGTCCGGGTTGCGGGGTAGGGGCGGAGCAGGGTTTCCCACCGGCATGAAGTGGTCATTTGCGGCAGCGGACCCTCAAATGCCGAAGTACCTGCTCTGCAATGCCGACGAAGGCGAACCAGGCACCTTTAAGGACCGTGTCATCATCGAGAGGAACCCACACCTCTTGATAGAGGGAATGGTGATTTCGGCATACGCCATTGGCGCGGCATCGGGACACATCTATCTCAGGGGAGAATATGCTAAAGCGAGGGATGGCCTTCTACAAGCCATCAAAGCGGCGTATGAAAAAGACTTTCTCGGTGACGACATCCTCGGCAAAGGCGCCAGATTTCATCTCCGTCTCCACCTCGGCGCAGGCGCTTACATCTGTGGGGAAGAAACAGCCCTTATTGAGTCCCTCGAGGGGAGACGGGGGCATCCGAGAATCAAGCCGCCTTTCCCTGTGAACGAGGGTTTTTCTTCGAAGCCTACGGTCGTGAACAACGTCGAGACCCTTGCCAATATTCCCTATATCATAGAGATCGGAGGCGATGCGTATGCAAAGATCGGAAGTCCCGAATGCCCCGGCCTCAAGCTTTTCTCCGTGAGCGGGCATGTAAATAAGCCCGGCGTTTATGAACTTCCTATGGGCGTGACTCTGCAGGAAATCATTTATACCCATTGCGGGGGTATCAGGGACGGCAGAAAGCTGAAGGGAGTTATACCGGGTGGGATATCTACCCCCGTCCTTCTCCCGGACAAGATCGATTGCCCTATGGATTTCTTTCATCTTCAAAAGGCAGGAAGCATGTTGGGTTCCGGCGCCGTCATCGTTTTTGATGAAACCGTTGATATGGTAAAAGTTTGCTTAAGGACAGCGGAATTCTTCGAACATGAGTCCTGCGGCAAATGTGTTCCATGCAGAGAGGGAATAGGTTGGATGAGGGCGATCCTCGATAGGATAAACAGGCGCGACGGATGTGAGGCTGATATAGCCCTCCTGGCGGAAGTTTCACGCAATATTAAGGGAAAGACCTTCTGTCCCCTCGGAGAGAGCGCCGCAACCGTAGTGCAGGGCTTTGTCGAGCATTTCATGCCCGAATTTGAGGAAAAGGTCGGCAGCCGATGATAACGATCACGATAGACGGGAAGAAGATTTCTTTTGAAAGGCCTGTTACCATTCTCGATGCGGCACGGGCCGCAGGGATACATATCCCGACCCTATGCCACCATGATATCCTCAAGCCTTATGGCGGGTGCAGGCTCTGTCTTGTCGAAGTGGAGAAAGTACCGAAGCTCCAGACCGCCTGCAGCCAGTATGTGAGTGACGGTATGGTGGTGCGCACGGAAACAGAGAAGGTCGTGGACGCAAGAAGGGCCGTGCTTGAGTTTCTCCTGATAAATCACCCTTTGGACTGTCCGCACTGCGACAAGGCCGGTGAATGCGAGTTGCAGGACCTCGCGGCGAAGTACGGCCCTGCAATGGGGAGGTTCGCCGAAGGCAAGAGGAGGTACCCCGAAAACCTCGAAGATCCCCTCATCGTGCGAAACAGGGAGCGCTGTATACTGTGTTTACGTTGCGTGAGGATGTGCGACGATGTGCAGGGCGCATCGGCGCTGTCTGTTACCGGGCGGGGCAGCAAATCCTATATCGAGCCCTTCTCCGGCGGCGCTTACGACTGCGAGTACTGTGGAAACTGCCTCGCCGTATGCCCTGTTGGGGCCATTACATCACGGACGCACAGGCACGGCTTCCGGCCGTGGCTCATGGAGAAAGAAGTCGAGACCGTCTGTTCGTACTGCGGTGTCGGGTGTTCCCTCGTCCTCCAGGTGAGGAATAACTCTGTCGTGAGAAGCGTGCCGAGATCCGGCCTTGGGTTGAACCGGGGGCTCCTTTGCAGCAAGGGAAGATTCGGCTATGACTGTCTGAACTACGGCGACAGGTTGGACGCCCCCCTGATGAGAAGAAATGGCGTGCTGGAGCGGGTTACATGGACAGAGGCAATCAACTGTATCGCCGATCGGATGAAGGAGATTAAGAGAGAAAACGGCAGCGATGCCATCGCGGGAATAGTGTCGGGAAGATGCACCAATGAAGACGCCTACGTATTTCAGAAGTTTTTCAGGGGGGCGATAGGTACGAACAACATTGATTCTGTCGCCGGCATGGCATACGGTCCCGCCCAGAGGTTTTTCGAAAAGATACTTGTTCAGGGCGTTACGGCGAATCCTATTCAGGGCATATCGGATTCCGACGGCATCTTCGTTATCGGCGGCGATCCCACGGCAATAAATCCTGTGCTGGGTCTGCAGGTCAGGTCTGCGTCGAAAAAGGGAGTGCCTGTTATCGTGGTGGGGCATCCCGGTGGACTCAAGCGATATTCAAAACGCGCTTTCATTATGAATTCAGCGGCAGAAACAGTGTTTCTCGCAGCATTGGTTGATGAGATAAAGAGGAGGAGACCACTTCCGGGGGAAAGGCCTGTCCTTGAAGAGATAATCAACGGATTCAGGCCGGCGCCTCTTGAAGACGCCTCGAAAATGAGCGGGTTCGGGCCGAATGATCTCGTCGATACGGCGCATGCGCTCTCGAACATGTCTCGCCCTTCCATCATCATAGGGAGAGACATTGTACAGACCGATACCGGACACATGAACCTTCTGTTCCTTGCCGCCCTGACGTATTTGCTGAACGGAAGGATTTATCTTCTTTCCGAACTCCCTAACGAACAGGGAGTCCTTGATATGGGTTGTCAGCCCGACATGCTTCCAAGCGGAAGACCATTGACCGTCGAGACCTTCAGGAAAAGGTGCGAAGAAACCCTCGGTATTATAATCCCTCCGGCCCCGGGACTCAGTTATGCCGAGATGACGGAAGCTGCTCATGAAGGCAGGATAAAGGCCCTTTACGTGATGGGCGAGGACATGGTGCTTGGTCTCCCCGATTCAAATTATGTGAGAGGCGCCCTCAGGAATATTGAATTCCTTGTCGTTCAGGACAGATTCTTCACCGAGACGGCCAAATATGCAGATGTGGTGTTGCCCGCACTCTCATGGGCCGAAAAGGAGGGCTCGTATACAAATCTTGAACGGAGGATACAACTCACGAGAAAAGCTGTTGAGGGAGAAAGCATAGAGGAATGGAAGGTCATTTCCGAGATCAGCAAGACGTTCGGTCTTCATATGGGCTATCGGAGTGCCGCCGACATATTTTCGGAGATTGCACGGGTTTCTCAAATCTATAGAGAACTCACCCTCGAGGGCATCGCCGACGGTAAGTCTGTCTGGCCGTACAGGGGCGGCCCGTTGCGCTACGATATGCACACAGAAGGGACCAAGCTGCCTGACATCGTTTCCGTCATGGAAGAATCCGGGATGAGCGGCGTGCACGTTCGCCGGGAAGCACATCTTTTTCATTCGCAGAACGCGAGCAGGTATTCACCCGCCTTGCTGAGTATTACTCCTGAACCCCATCTGAAGATAGGTGATATTCTGGCGGACCGATTGTCCGTGAAAGACGGTGATCGCGTGAAGGTCTCGACGGACGCAGGTAGCATTGTCCTGTCTGCGCGCCGGGACCCTTGCCTGCCCGACAATGTCGTCCTTGCTTCGACCTTTGACGGAGGGGGGATTTTTGAGATCACGAAGTGGAGGGTGAACCCGATAACAAAGGCCCCCGCGTCGGACGTCAACGGCGTGGTTATTGATAAAGAGGAAGCGATAACGGTCCTGCATAAGGACCGGGCAGACTCGCTGGTAGGGGGATGATATGGAGAAACAGAGGGTCTTAATCATTGATGACGATCCGGTAATCGCACTTAGCTGCAAGAAGATACTGGACATGGAGGGGTACACGGTATTTACCGCAGAAGACGGCGAGAGTGCCATTAAAAAAGTCTCCGATGAAGCATATGATCTTGTGATAACCGACGTGAGACTCCCTGATATCGACGGGTTCACTATCTTCAGAGAATCGAGAATAGTGCAGCCTTCGGCCGATGTAATGGTGATATCGGGGTATCCCTCTGTTGAAGACGCGCGTGAGGCAACGCGGCTTGGCGCATTCGAATATCTTGAAAAGCCCTTCACCCCCGACTTCATGCTCAGCGCCGTGAAAAAGGTATTCGACAGGAGAGGGTGGATACTGAGAGGGGCATATATCAATCAGTTCAAGAGATATATAGTCCCGTCTTCGGACCTTGATGATCTCACCATGTATTACAAGGACGGGATATGGGCAAGACCCCTCATAAAGGGAGAGGCATGGGAAATAGGCATTGATGTCAGGCAGTTCCTTGTGAGCGGACAACTCTTGTATGTCGAGATCATGAAACATATGAAAGCCCTCGCGGCGGGCGAGCCTTTTGCGCAGCTGATATCGAGTGACGGGAAGATCTCGGAAATACTGTCACCCATGACAGGTGTGGTGAAGATGCTGAATGAGCAGGCCAACGAAGTGATCTCTTCCCTTGCGAAAAACTATGCGTCGGAGGGTTGGCAATTATGGCTTGTAAGGATCCTGAATCCCTCGTAGCGCGGCAAAAGTCCTAGTATTGCAGGCTATTGTCCAACAGAAAGGAGGACGAATATGCAGGTCTTAGTTCTTTACTACTCAAGGGGGGGGAACACAAGAAACCTCGCAGAGGCGGTAGCAAAAGGGGTGGAATCGACCGGCACAAAGGCGTTGTTAAAGAACCCGCAAGAGGTTACGAAGGAAGACTTCAAGGAATCTGCAGGAGTTGTCGCCGGTTCACCTGTCTATTTTGGCGTTATGGCTGCCGATCTCAAGAGAGTTTTTGACGAATTTGTGGGCGTACGGAGGGATATGGAGACTAAGGTAGGGGCGGCCTTCGCCACGGGCAATTTTTCGACAGGGGGTAAGGAGACCACCATCATCTCTATTCTCCAGTGCATGCTCATTTACGGGATGATCGTGATTGGTGATCCCCTGACCGGCGCCACCGGTCACTATGGTGTTGCTTGCGTGGGTGCACCCGACGAGGAGGCACTGGACCATGCTTTTAAGCTGGGGTCCCGCGTTGCGGAGCTATGTAAAAAAGTAGGAAGTTAAGCGAGAGCTGTTCCTTCTTCAAAAGAGGAAATAAACAGAGAACCCAGGTCATGGCCAAGGTAATAAGAAGAAACAATCGGGGGTGAAGCATGCTGGATTTAGGATCCTTTGGGCACATAAGTTTTGATTTAGCCTTTCTCTCCGCCCTATTATCCATCGTTCTTATTAATCTGATCTTATCAGGGGACAACGCCGTGGTGATTGCTCTGGCGGTCAGATCACTTCACAAGAACCAGAGGAAATGGGGTATCATTCTAGGCTCAGGCTTTGCTGTTTTGCTGAGGGTAGGTCTGACGTTCTTCGCGGCAAAACTGCTTTCAATTCCTTTTTTAAAATTTCTGGGCGGGCTCTTGATCGCATGGATAGCTGTCAAGCTCTTTTCGGAAGGAACATCGGAAAAGGAGCTCGGGGAGGCGTCGAATATCATGCAGGCGGTGAAGACTATCTGCATTGCCGACCTGGTTATGAGTGTCGATAACATATTGGCAATAGCGGGTGCATCAAAGGGGAATATGTTTCTGTTGTTGTTCGGGCTCGGCTCAAGCATACCCTTGGTAGTCGGCACGAGCACGCTCCTTTCGATGCTCATGGACAAGTATCCTATCATCGTTTATGTTGGTGCAGCTATCTTGGGGAGAGTTGCCGGAGAGATGATCATGACCGACCCTGTTATCGTGAGTTTTCTTAAACCGGGTGAAGTGTTAAGATATGTAGTGGAAATTGCGTTTGCAATAGCCGTTATTGTGATAGGAAAACTTTTGGTGAAGAGGGAAAACAGAAAAATGGAGAAACTGAGTCTTCTTCATGGCAGTGGTAACGAAGGAGGATGACCAATGGGCGTTATAGCCGTAGGACGAGAACTTGGAAGCGATGGCGCAGAAATTGCGCGGAGACTCGCACAAAAATTAAACTACTACTTTGTGAACACTGAGCAGATCCTTGAAGATATGGAGAAAGAGGCCGGCCACGAGTGGGCCAATTGGGTAAAGGAATACGATGAGCACTGTCCCACCCTGTGGGAGCGGTTTGATCGCTCCTTCATGGGATTTGTGGCTCTCATAGAAGAGTCCATCTTTGATCATGCCAGGAACGACAATGTCGTAATTCTTGGCCGCGGAGGATACTGGATTCTGAGGGAAATCCCTTTCGTACTGCGGGTCCGTATCGTCGCTCCGTTCGACGTGAGGGTTGAGCGGATCATGGCGCGTGAACAGGTAGACAAGGATATGGCCGTTCGTATGATTCGTGACAGTGATAAAGAACGTTCTTGCTATATAAAAGTTGTCTATAATCAGGACTGGTCTGATCCCGAGGCGTATGACGCCGTATTTGACACCGACCGTCTCACTTCCGATGAGGTGATTAAGATGGTCGTTGATATCATTCCGGATAAGGACAAAGAGGCCACAAGAGAGGCGAAAGAGAAACTGCGCCATCTTTACGTGGCGTCTAAAGTGAAGGCGCGGATCGCCGTTAATCCCTATGCCTCTGTTCCGACATTAGAGGTTTTTCACGACGGAACAAGGGTAGTGGTGCGTGGAGTTGTTCATAGTCCTAAGGAACACAAACTGGTCGAAAATATCGCAAGACAGACTGCCGCACCGACTCCGGTCAAATGTGAGCTGCAATATCGGTGATGGAGAAATGTTCAGCAACGGCGGATCTTGCATTGAGCTAGCAGGGGTGTGGGAAAGCGGCGAAATAATCCCACCAAAGAGGAGAGTGGTATGAGCAATATAGCCAGACTGCTAAAGGAAACCATCGAGCGTGCTGCAAAAAGACAGGCCCGGGCGGAAACGCATGTTCTGCGGAAGGCATCAGTCCATCATCGGAAGATTATTGTAGAGCTTTCCCTGCGTGTGAAAGATCTGGAACGGGAGGTGGCACAGCTTCAAAAGGCTTCCTCAACCCACATTGGGTGTTGGCCGGCTTGAGGCAGGCAATCTCAGGTTCTCAGCCAAGGGATTACAGTCACTGCGGAAGCGGCTGGGGCTGTCGGCAAAACAGTGCGGCATTCTTATCGGTGTGAGCGGCTGGACCATAGGAAGCTGGGAACGCAGTGAAGCCCGACCCAACAAAGAGCAGATTGCCGCTTTAGCAGCCCTCCGGAAAATCGGGAAGCGTGAAGCTCAGAAGCGCGCAAAAAAGCTTACTCAATAATAAAGACGCCGAGTGGACTCGCCAAAACAAGATCAAACCGGCCGGAGGCCCTTTCGTCCTTCTTGTTCCCTTTTGATACTGCTTGCAAAACTCGGCGGGGATAACATCAGCCATGCGGTCATCAATCATCCTCCACTCCGTGTCGCGGAACCCGCAACGGAGAAAGTCCTCATGTATCCCGAAGGCAACATTCCCGATCAGATCCGCCAATCTTTTCCGTTCGTCGCAGCCTCTTGCCTTCTGGGATAGGCGGTCTATTTCTTTCTTGAACCGGAGACGGGGTTCTATAAAGAAAAACTGGAGCCGGGGAGGAGGGTCGAACTCCCGACCTGCTGATTACGAATCAGCTGCTCTACCACTGAGCTACCCCGGCTTCGACGTATAGTTTACATACTTTGGCCCTCAAAGCTCAATAGCTCGCGCGCACCCCTATTCTCCGTCAACTAGGCGGAAGGAGGGCATACGAGAGGGTCCTCATAGATATTCTTGATAGATGATTCCGGCAAGGCGCGACGCGAGCGAAATGCATGCGCCTCCGGAATGTGGTAAAGTAATAAAAAGGGTTCACGGGGCCGGGGCTGCAAGGGTTGGTCCGAGTGAAGGTGCCGGAGCCTGAAGGAAATACTGCCTGTTCTTTCCCGGGAGGAAAAATGAAAATCTGCGCACTCTGTAAGAAAGAGATCGAGGTCGACAAATATTTTTCGCGGAAGGCGATCTGTCCTCACTGCAAAGGGGACCTGCATATCTGCCTGAACTGCAGGTTCTACTCCGCGACGGCCCACAACAAGTGCCTCGAACCCAAGGCGGAGTTCCAGCGGTCGCGGGCCAAGGCTAACTTCTGCGACTATTTTGTCTTCGGCGACGGCAAACTCTGGCCGGGCTCCGACAGGGAGAAGGCAGAAGCGATGAGAAAGCTGGAAGACCTCTTCAGGAAGTGACACGACACCGCCGGTCTCTCAGTTCGAATCGCGGGAAGACCTGAATTACCGTCCAGGAAACTGATACCTGCGCGAGGACAGCATTCTCTCTCATTCTCGCTTCGCTCCGAGGCACCGGGCCTATGGCCCGCTGAAACCGTTCGAATGCATCCTCACGCGGAGTCGGCGGCAGACTGTGGGAAGGACCGGCGGCACGGCTATTTCTTCAGCGACTTCCCTATTCTCTTTTCGATGGATTTCACTTTTTCTTCGATCCTGTTGGGTTTTCCTTTGCGGTCATCTATCACAACCGTGGTGACGGCGCGTTCACCCGTTTTCATGACCGTTGCGTGGCATTTCCTGATCAGTTTCATCACCTCGCCCCATTCGCCTTCGACGACGGTGCCCATCGGATTGAGCTTGTAGGGCAGCCCGCTCGCATCCACGATCTTCAGCACCTCGGCAAGTTGAGCGCCTATGCTGCTTCCCGTGCCGACTGGAATAACACTGAACTCTGCCAACATGATGTCCTCCTTCCCCCCGACAGGGGCGGTTGTTTCCCGAAGAGACAGAAAGTACCCTCTCCACTCAGGATAGCAGGAAAAAGGTCGAAAGAAAAGGGGACGAGGAAAAATGTTCCGTCCCCTTTTTTCAGCAGAAAAAAATTATGAAGATTATCTTACCGCGTCTTTGAGAGCTTTGCCCGATGTGAATTTAGGCGTCTTCGCGCTAGGAATGGTGATCACCGCACCCGTTCTCGGGTTCCTTCCTTTCCGTGCTTTTCTCTTCACAACTGAAAAGGTTCCAAATCCCACCAGCGTCACCTTCTGGCCTTTCTTCAACGAGGCCTTGACGGCGTTCAGTGTCGAATCCAATGCCTTCGAAGCATCAGCCTTGCTGAAGCCCGCGCCGGAAGCTATTTTGTCTATCAACTCTGCCTTTGTCATCTACGTCCCCCCTTTCTTTGGTAGTTCTTATAAGATTTTCGATGTCATAAAGGTATCAAGAAGAGATCCTTTTGTCAAGCCAAAAATTCAGCCAAGCGGTTAGAAAGAATCGTGCCAAACGCCGCTCCGGAGAGCGGTCTATCAGAATTTTCCATGCAGACTCATAATTCAAAGTTGAGGCGTTGGAATTTCCCGTCTTTTCTGTGGTATTTTCTAAGACATGCTCAGAGAATTGCGGATCAGGGACTTCGCCATCATCGATGAGCTCACCACGCATTTTGCCCCGGGCTTCAATGTCCTCACCGGCGAGACAGGGGCGGGAAAATCGATCATCGTCGACGCCCTCGGTCTTGCCCTCGGCGAGAGGGCTCAGACGGACGCGATACGGACCGGGAAAAACGAGACCGTGGTCGAGGCGTATTTCGATCTCGGCCCCCTGCCGTTCCTCGAAAAACTCGGCATCCCCGCCGGAGACGGGATAATCCTCAGGAGGACTTTTTCCGCCGCAGGGAAAAGCAAGGCATACATAAACGATACGATGGTGAACGTGCAGACACTCCTTGAGGCCGGGAGGTCCCTCGTCGATATCCACGGGCAGCACGAGCATCAAAGCCTCCTTTCGGCCGATACCCAGAGGACGATGCTCGATGCCTTCGGAGGGCTGCTCGGCGAACGCGGGGAGTTCGAAGAGGCGTATCATGAGGTGCAGAAGGTGCGCCAGGAGTTCTCGGATCTCACCTCCTGCATGAGGGAGCAGGAACAGCGGACCGATCTTCTGAGGTTTCAGACAGGCGAAATAGACGCGGCGTCTCTGAAGGCGGGAGAACAGGAGGACCTGGAGCGGGAGCGGGCCCTCCTCGCAAACGCCGCAAAGCTGAGCGAACTCGCCGATGCTTCATATCTCCTGCTCCACAGCGGCGAGGGTTCGTGTTCGGAAAAGCTTTCCGCGGCGCTTTCTCTCCTGAGGGAAGTATCGAGGATCGACCGCGGCATCGAAGAGACGCTTTCCCTTCTCGAATCCGCTTTGCCGCTCATCGGTGACGCCGCCCTTTCCCTTAGGAGCTACAAGGACAGGTATGAGGTCGACCCTGCAAGGCTCGAGGGCATAGAAGACAGGCTGGATCTCATAAAGAGGCTCGCAAGGAAATACGGGGAGGGAGTGGCAGGGATACTCCGTTACCGGGAGGATGCGTCCCGGGAACTCGAACAGCTCTCTTCTTCGGACGAACGGGCACGGACGCTCGGAGCGGAGCTCCATGAAAAGGAGGCACGGCTTTCAGAGATGGCCGGCAGACTTTCGGAAAGGAGGAAGGAGGCGGCTAAGGCGATAGAGAAGACCGTGAAGGAAGGCCTGAGGGAGATGGCGATGGCGAAGGCGGAATTCACGATCGTGGTGAGGCCCGCGCCCCTCACTTCAAGCGGTGGAGACGGCGTGGAGTTTCTCTTTTCCGCCAACAGGGGGGAACCGGTCAAACCCCTTCACCGCGCCGCTTCCGGAGGCGAGCTTTCGAGGGTGATGCTTGCCCTGAAAGGGGCCCTTGCAGCGGTCGACGGCGTCCCCGTCCTGATCTTTGATGAGGTCGATGCCGGCATCGGGGGCAGAACCGCCGAGAGCGTCGGAAGGAGACTCGGAAGACTTTCGAAGAGGCACCAGGTCCTCTGCATTACGCACCTTGCCCAGATCGCTGCGATGGCCGACCACCATTTCATCGCGGAAAAAGTGGAGAAGAAAGAGGGCGTCTGTGTTACACTAACGGAGCTTGCCTCCGGGGAGAGGGAAGAAGAAATCGCCCGTATGCTCGGAGGAAAAGTGACGGACATATCGCTCAGGCACGCGAAGGAGCTTCTCGGAAACGGAGCGCACGCTCAGGGAAAACTGCTGTGAAGGGAAAGATTGCGATCGACAGGGAATTGTGCAAGGGCTGCAAGTACTGCGTGCTTTCGTGTCCGAAGGGCGTCATCACAATGGACTGCGAGTTCAACGCGAGCGGGTATTTCCCCGCGGCGGTCCACGACGGTGAAAAGTGCACTGGCTGTGCGCTCTGCGCACAGATGTGTCCAGAGATCGCCATTACGGTATGGAGAGACGAAGACTCGAAGGACGAGCCGCTGGCGTCTCCTTCGAGGAGCTGATCCGGCTCTCCCGGACCCTTTCTGAAAACAGTGCCGTCCCCTCCGCTTTCCCAGGCAGCCTTTCGGACCGCTTTTTGCGGATGTGCGATCGGGGCAGGAGCGGACAAGAGGATTGAACCGCAGGGAATGAGATGCTGAAAGGACTGAACCCCCAACAGAAGGCCGCCGTGGAGTACCTCGATTCGCCGCTCTTCCTTTCCGCGGGGGCGGGGAGCGGCAAGACAAAGGTGCTGACGCACAAGCTCGCCTATCTCGTGAAAGAGAAAGGGATCAGACCGCACCGTATCCTCGCCATCACCTTTACGAAGAAGGCGGCGAACGAAATGGCGGAACGCGTCGGAAGGATGCTCGGTATCGAACCACGGTGGATCAGCACCTTCCATTCCTTCTGCGTAAAGGTCCTCCGCGAAGACGTGGAGGGCCTGCTCATGCCTTTTGACCGGAGATTCGTGATCTACGACGAAGACGACTGCGCCAGGGTCCTCAAGGACGTGCTCAGGAGGTTCAACAGAGACCCCAGGGAGGCGCAGGCGGCCCGGGAGGTCATCTCGAAGGCGAAGCAGGAATACCGGAGCAGCATCGTCGATCACATCAGGGCCCTCGCATACCCGGCCTCGACCTTTGCCGAAACCGCGAAGGAATACCAGAACGAGCTTGAGCGCTCCAATGCGATGGACTATGACGACCTGCTTTACTTTACCGTGCGTGCGCTCTCCGACTCCCCGGAGGTGCGAAAGAAATGGCAGGAGAAATTCGATTACGTGATGATCGACGAATTCCAGGACACGAACGATATCCAGTTCCAGCTCATCAAGCTCCTCGCGGGAGGGAAGAAGGGGCTTTTTGCCGTGGGCGATTTCTTCCAGTGCATTTACACCTGGAGGGGGTCGCGGCCTTCGAACATCGGGAGGTTTATCCGGGAGTTCAGGGCCAGGGAGATGCGGCTCGAGAAAAACTACCGGTCGATGAGGAAGATCCTCGATGTCGCGAACGTGGTCGTCAGCAGGGTCGACTGCAACTGGTCCGATACGGTCCTGCAGCTCCGGACGGACACCGAAGAAGAGGGGGAGGTGAAATATGTCGGCAGGAGTGACGGGATATCCGAGGGCATCTGGATAGCCGAAAAGATCAGGGAGCTCTCCGCTGACTACAAGTACTCGGACTTCGCGATCCTCATACGGATGGCCTTTCTGTCGAGGGCCCTCGAGTCCGTCCTGATGCAGTACCAGGTGCCCTATACGATC
Organism: Nitrospirota bacterium; assembly: GCA_023475105.1. Taxonomy (GTDB): domain Bacteria; phylum Nitrospirota; class Thermodesulfovibrionia; order Thermodesulfovibrionales; family UBA9159; genus JAMCWJ01. The sequence continues at coordinate 3,729 of JAMCWJ010000040.1, read as the reverse complement.
GTCAGGGGCCTCGCTTTCTATGACAGGGCAGAGGTGAAGGACCTGCTTTCCTATCTCAGGCTCATCTCGAACCACCGGGACAAGGCCGCCTTTGAACGGATCATCAACACGCCGTCCCGAGGCATAGGCAAGAAGGGCCTCTCTCTCATACGGGAGAGTTTCAGAACGGACTGGCTCCAGGCGCTCAGGGAGACGAAGCTGCCGCAAAGACAGCGGCTGAATGTCGACGAGCTCATCAAAACCATTGAGAAGCACGCGGACTCGGTCGAAGAGAGGCCCTATACCGTGTTGATGGACCTTCTCGGGGAGGTGGGGTACTTCGATCATCTGAGGAAAGAGCACGGGGAAGACTTCGAAGAGAGAAGAGAGAACCTATCGGAGCTTGCCAACGTCCTCGAAAAACTGGAGGAGGAAGGGAGACCCTTCTCGGAGTTCATGGAAGATTCACTCCTCAGTTCCGACCAGGACAGGATAGGAAGCGAAGACTCCGTGAAGATCCTGACGCTCCATGCGGCCAAGGGCCTGGAGTGGCCCGTGGTATTCATGCCCGCCCTGGAGGAAGAGATCTTCCCTTCGGCCAAATCGATGCTGAGCGAGGCGGCGCTCCAGGAGGAGAGAAGGCTCTTTTATGTCGGCACGACGAGGGCGAAAGAGAGACTCTACCTGTCGTCGGCGGAGCTGCGGATGAAATTCGGACAGACCATGTCGATGATGCGCTCCCGGTATGTGAACGAGATACGGGAACACCTGAAGGGATAGCGCCGGGAAGGGCGCAAAACCCCGTTAAAGAGCAGCTCTTCCCCGGTTAACGATGATGCCTGCGATACTCTATCGCCACCTTGTAGCGGATATCCACATGGCCGGGGAAAGCGCTGTTTCCCTGGGACGCGATTTCTCCTTTTCCGGACCTTGTGCGGGTCCCGACCATCGCGGAGATGACTTGCTCCAGATCGAACTCGCCCTCCCCGCAGCGTTCGCCCAGACATTCGAGGCGGAAATAGGCATAACTGTCGGGCAGGAAATTGAGGGTCCTGAGCAGGAGGACCGTCTTCGTTTCCTTCCAGAAGTAGGTGAGCTCGACGGTAATGTGCAAAACATCCGGAAAGCGTTCGGAGACCAGACCTGCCTCGCGCCTGCGCTGCAGTCTTTCCTGTTTAAGGGCGTCATGATATCGGTGTGAAGTCTTCATTGCAAGAGCAAAGGCCCTTCCCCGGGAAAGGGCCTTCTCCTATTCACGAGGCCTTGACGACGTTGATCGCTTTAGGGCCCTTGGGACCCTTTTCGACATCGAAGCTGACCGTATCGCCTTCGGCCAGGGATTTAAACCCGTTCGACTGGATCGAGGAGTGGTGGACGAAGATATCCGTGCCGTCATCTCTCGTGATAAAGCCGAAACCCTTGGAATCGTTGAACCATTTCACTATTCCTTTTGCCATCTTACTGCATCCTTTCCGAATCATTAAGCCTCGGAGCTGAAAATGAAAAAGGTCACAAAGCCTGAAAGTCTTTGTGACCTTTAACGTACAAAAACTCCGAAACTATTTAATTATAACGCATTTCTCCCCAGTGAGTCAATCGCCGGGGCCGTCTGCGTTATAAAAGTCGGCAAAAAGCCGGCATCGTACAGCCCTCTTTGGAAAAGAGGGGAGCTGGGAGATTTCCCGGAAGATATCTGTTCCGAAAAATCCCCCTCAATCCCCTTTGGCAAAAGGGGGATTACCGGGAATGTCTTGCAAGGTTGCCGATAAATTGCCGCGCACCTGTCACTGGGGCGGTCTGAACCTGCGGTAGCGCCGTATGAGCGCGTTCGTCGAGCTGTCATGCCGGAGGTCCGGTTCACCAGTCTCCCCGAGTTCGGCCACGATCTTCTTCGCCAGCACCTTGCCCAGTTCGACCCCCCACTGGTCGAAGGAGTCGATCTGCCAGACCACGCCCTGTGTAAAGACGCTGTGCTCGTACAAAGCGACGAGCCTGCCGAGCGTCCCGGGCGTCAGCTCCTCGCCGAGGATCGTATTGGACGGCCGGTTGCCTTTGCAGATGCGGTGCGCCACGAGGCGGTCAGGTGTGCCCTCTGCTCTCAACTCGTCCTCTGTCCTGCCGAGGGCCAGGGCCTCGGTCTGGGCGAAGAGGTTTGCCATCAGAAGGTCGTGGTGATTGCCGAGGGGGTTCAACGTCCGGCAAAAACCTATGAAGTCGCACGGCACGAGCTTCGTGCCCTGATGGAGGAGCTGATAGAAGGAGTGCTGGCCGTTGGTGCCGGGCTCGCCCCAGAAGACAGGCCCTGTTTCGTAATCGACATATGCGCCCTCGAGGGTGACATGCTTGCCGTTGCTCTCCATCGTCAGCTGCTGGAGGTAGGCGGGAAAGCGTTTGAGATACCGGTCGTAGGGAAGTACCGCAGAGGTCTGCGCGCCGAAGAAATTATTGTACCAGACCGAGAGGAGCCCCATCAGCGCAGGCAGGTTTCTCGCGAAGGGGGCCGTGCGGAAATGCTCGTCCATTGCGTGAAAACCGTCGAGCATCGCGCGGAAATTCTCTGGTCCTATCGCGATCATTGTCGAAAGGCCGATCGCCGAGTCCATCGAGTAACGCCCGCCGACCCAGTCCCAGAACCCGAACATGTGCGCGGTGTCGATGCCGAACTTCGCCACTTCCCCGGCGTTCGTCGAGACCGCCACAAAGTGCCTCGCCACAGAGCGCTCGTCGCCCCCCAGTGCCTGCACGGTCCATCGGCGCGCGGTGCGGGCGTTCGTCATCGTCTCGACCGTAGTGAAGGTCTTTGAAGAGACGATGAAGAGTGTCTCCTCCGCGTTCAGGTCCCGTGCGGCCTCGGCGAAATCAGTGCCGTCGATATTCGAGACGAACCTGAAGGTCATATCGCGCCTGCTGTAGTGGCGCAGCGCTTCGTACGCCATGACCGGACCGAGGTCGGAACCGCCGATGCCGATGTTGATCACGTTGCGTATGCGTTTGCCTGTGTACCCCTTCCACGCCCCGTCCCTGACCCTGCCGGCAAAATCCGCCATCCGGTCAAGGACCTCGTGCATTGCTGATCCCACGTCCTGACCGTCGACGAAGACCGGGCGGCCGCGCGGCATGCGGAGCGCCACATGGAGTGCGGCGCGCCCCTCGGTGGTATTGATCTTCTCCCCGCGGAACATTGCCTCGATGCGCTGGCTGAGGCCGCACGCCTCTGCGAGCGCCACGAGCAGCGCGAGCGTTTCCCCTGTAATGCGGTTCTTCGAATAATCGAGATAGAGGCCTGCGTCCTCGACGGCAAAGCGCTCGCCGCGCTTCGGGTCGCCGGCGAAGAACTCCCTCAGGTGAACGTCCCTGATCTTCCGGAAGTGCTCACCGAGCGCCTTCCATTCCGGCAGGTCGGTGAGGGGCGGTCTTTTCGGTTCCACTGTCATCTTCCTCCTCCCTCTGGTCTCACGTAAGATTATATCCGAAAAAGGCGGGGGACGGTAGCGTGGGATCAGCAATGAGCAATAAGTGATGGAATAAGATGAAAAGATGCAGAAGTTGTCATCGTGGGCTTGGCCCGAGAGATCCTGCCACCTCCGGGGTGGAGGGAAGGGTGACTGGATTCCCGCCTGCACGGGAATGACGGATAACCGAGGACTCTTTACCTTAACGTTGCATGGAACGATTTCTCTGTCATTCCGGCTTGTCCGGAATCTTTCCGAAAAAGAAGGATTCCCGACGCGCTTCGCTTGCAGGAATGAC
>JAMCWJ010000014.1 GCA_023475105.1 Nitrospirota bacterium | reverse complement strand
TTCACGATCGTGTTTCCCGCAACGCCTCCTCCGCACGTTTACGTTCGGTCATGTCGGAGAGCGTCCCGAGGCCCGACAACGCCCCCCCATAAAAGAGTATGCTCGAGGTGAAATCTACCCAGCGTTCTTCGCCGCCCTTCCTGAGAATCTTGAACTCGCAGCGGAGGGGTGCGCCTCCGCCCGAGGAAAGGGCCTCGCAGCGCTTCCTTATCTCCTCCCGGAAAGCGGGATGCACGATCGTGAAGAAATCCATCCCGAGCAGTTCCCGTCCATCGTATCCGGTCAGGGTTTCCATCGCCGGATTTGCATGGAGGATCTTGTCGCGATAGATGAAAATGGCCGAGGCGGTATTGTCGAGGAGCATCTGGAATTTCTCTTCGCTCTCCCTGAGCGCCTCCCCGGATTTCCGGATTGCGTCGATATCGCGCCTGATGAGGAAATAGAGCATACCTGCGGTCGCGCCTACAAAAACCCAGCCCGTGACGACTTCCCATCGGACAGCAGTGCCGGGTTCCCTGATTAGGAGCGGCAATATCTCGCTTAAAAAAACGATCCAGAGGCAGCCCACCAGCGCGTATATCAGACTGATTCTCAGCGGGATGGTCCTTCCCTTCGTAAATCGCGAATCCGGAAATTTCATTCTCTTACCGCCCAAAGGTGCGCCCGGTCTTGAGACTCCTCGAACCGGTCCGGGGAACATATCGCCTTCATACGCTGATTGTATCACACTTTCCGGACCTTCTCTTCAGGAGCGTGGTTACGTTTTTCCCTCTCACTTCAGGCGTCCTCGTTGCCAGGGCCCTTTCCAGAAAAAAGGCTGCTATTGAAACGAAGCTGGGGCTCTTCTCCGCAGTTGTCGAAGAGCCCCTGACCCCAACCGCACGTGCAGACAGGTAAAAGAAATGTTATAATATCGTGACATCGGGAGAGAAGGGAGGAAGAGATGGCACGGATTATTACCTATGAGTGCGACGAATGCGGGTGTGAGATCTTCGTGAGAGAAACACCGGAAACCGAGCTCGCCCCGATCTATTGCTGCGGGGAAGAAGTGACCGAGGTGCCTTCCGCGAAAAAGAAGACCGCTCGCGCCAAGAAGCCTGCCGCGAAGAAGCAGGGGAAAAAGGCGGCGGGGAAAGTCGCGGCGCGGCCGGTGAAAAAGGTCGCAAAGAAAAAAACCGCCCCGAAAAAGAAAGCGACCGGGAAATCAAAGTAAGCCTTCATATGCTCAGGCTGGTATCCCGACGACATTGACGACATTATTGTGTGCCCATCGTGCAAGAGGGATGATGAAGGATGTAAATGGGGAGACTCGGATTCTCCTTTTACCGACCTTGCCCGCGGAGAGCTTCGGTGTATCTGCGGCACGGTTTTTTCCCTCGAAGGGCAGTTCCGCCTGCAGGGCGATACGGCATAGCTGAGGGGGGAGCCAGATCAGGAATATCTATTTTATCGAGGCCCGTTCGCCGGGCGCACATATCTACAGCAGAAGACCTCTGCCAAGGCTCGGCACCATACTGCTCTGCACAATCCTCAAGAAAAAGGGCTACAATGCAAAGGCCTTCGTAGAAGATATTGCCGAGCCCGACTGGGAGGAACTGGAGAAGGCAGACCTTATCGGGATCTCTTCGATCACCTCCACCGCGCCAAGGGCGTTCGCACTCGCAGAGAGATTTCGGGCAAAGGGCATCCCTATCGTGATGGGGGGCCCTCACTCGACGTTTCTGCCTGAGGAGAGCCTCCGGTACGCTGATTACGTGGTAAGGGGCGAGGGTGAAGATACGATCCTCGAACTTCTCGAACATCTTGAATCGGGAACTCCCCTTGATGCTATCAAAGGACTCTCTTACCGGAAAGGAGAGTCCTTTGCGCATAACCCTGACCGGCCCCTTGTGCAGGACCTCGACGCGAGCCCTATTCCTGATTTCGGCGTCGTCCATAACTGGGGGAAAAAGGCGACGATCCCGATCGCCACATCGCGAGGGTGTCCCTTCGGTTGCAGGTTCTGCTCGGTAATACAGATGTTCGGCAGAAAGTACCGCTTTAAATCCGTGGACCGGGTGATCGAAGAGCTCAGGGCCGCCGCACGGATGGACACGCATATCTTCTTCATCGACGACAACTTCGCGGCGAACAGAGAAAGGACAAAGGCCCTTCTTCGGAGGATCATCTCCGAGGGCATGAAGCTTGAATGGTCCGCACAGGTCCGGACGGACGTGGCGAAGGACGAGGAACTCCTGAACCTGATGGCAAAGGCGGGATGTTTCATGGTATTTGTCGGGTTCGAATCGATCAATCCGCGCACCCTTTCGCTTTATAACAAGAAGCAGAGCCTGGAGGACATCATCGAGTGCATCGGGAAGCTCCATAATGCCGGCATTCGCATACACGGAATGTTCGTGTTCGGCGGAGACACGGACGACATCCAGACGATCAGGTCGACTGAGAAATTCGCAAAGCGCCTCAACATAAATTCGATACAGTTCATGATGCTCACCCCCCTGCCGGGAACGCCCGTGTTTTACGAACTCATGGAGCAGGGCCGCATCATCCATACCGATTGGGCGAAGTACGACGCCCATCATGCGGTCTTCGAACCGAAACTCATGACCGCCTTTGAGCTTCACACCGAAACGCTGAAGGCGATGTCGCACTTCTACTCGTGCGGGTCGATACTAAGGAACATTCTCCGCGGAGACCTCTTCTACACCATTGTGAGCATTTACGGGAAACGATCGCTGGCGAAGATAAAGACGCCGAGCAGGGAGTACCTGAGGCAGCTGAGGAGTATGGTCGCCGTCAAATTCGATCAAAAGGCGGGCAGACTGAGGGAGTATCTCCTGACGAAGAAGAAGACCGTGAGAAACGTCGTGATGAGCCGCCTCACCGAAGGAGGGATCGAATCGGTTTTTTTTAGGACCTTTTTCGAAGCGCTCGGAAAGACGCTCGTCATCAGCGCGGAGGAACCCCACCCCTCCCGCGATGCCCTGACGATCCTGCCCGTCCTGAATGGCTCCGGTGCGCAGGAAGAGCCGCCGAAGCGCCTGGTGTCCGAGCTCTATGAACAATACCGGTCGACCCTGCGCCACGCAAGCATCGTCCCTCTCGAGACCACTTCTCTCTACCGCGCATGCGTCTACCTCGGTCTGCTGATGGGGATAAGAATGAAAAAGATCCGGAAGGCCTATGAAAAGGCGATTCAGGGCATCAACGGAAAGGCCTTCGACTGCTACGCGCTCCTCCTTATCTCCCCTGCGGAAGCGGCCTCGCAGCAGGCGACGTCCGTTATTTGACGGACCGGTAAAAGGAAGACTTGAACTTTTCGGGATAGTACGAGTCCAGACGAACCACCTTGCATGCCGGGAAACGCGCCTTCACCTGCTCTTCGTTTACGCGCTGATCATACCCCAGACGATATCGGGTGAGAGCTCTTCGAGGATCGTAAAAAGATCTCCGGTCAGATTTCCGAGAACCACCCTGTCCGCAATGCCCGTGCGCTCCACGTCTGTTTTCCGGCACTGCTCGTCATGGTCGGGTCTGATTCCCTTGATCCTCTCGACATTTTCGTCTCTGGCGATGATAACGACGAGCTCGCCGCCGAGCTCCTTTGCCTGGAGGAGAAAACCGACATGGCCCGGATGAAAATGGTCAAAAGTCCCTGCGCAAACGACCCGCGTCCCCATTCAGCACTTCCCCTTCTCTGCTATTGTAGTCCCTGCAATGTCCAATTCGCGCAGGAACCATGGTATAATCGGACAGTCCCGGTGCATGCCCTCTGCGCCCCGAGGCCCCGGGGGATAGCGGAAGGGGAGAACAAGGAAGGAGAATCCGGAACGGATGAACAGCCCTTTCAAAGGTGTATACCAGGATTCAATCGAGAAAATAGGGAGCGCCGTAGAGCAGGGAATGCCCTTTGACGAGGCCTGTTCCCTGATAACAGTCTCAGACACCGGTCTGAGAGAGGCGATCATAAACGATTCGCTCAGAGCCCTGATTGCCTGCCAGCACTGTGCGAAAGGGATCCCCCTGAAACAGCTCGCCATGAAGCTGAGAGTGTCGCTGAGCCGCCTGATGAATGCCCGGCAGGGCATGTTACCGGAGACGGGCCGCACTGAGGAAGACGTCCGGGTCGGCAGATAGGACGTCGGCTGAAGCTGCCGGACCGCAAGCTCAGCGGAATGCCTTCGCATATTCTATGACCATTGCCGTCTGCTCGGCCAGGGCGGTCGCAAATGCGATCTCGTCCTCAAGAAAGACCCGGTGTTCCTTCTTCGTAAGCACGCGCAGGACCCCGATCACGTTTCCGCGGAAGGCCATCGGGATGACCAGCATGCTGCGGACGCCTTCGGCCTCGGCCTCTCTCTTGTAGACAATCCGCTGGTCCCGCGGGACATCATATATCGCGACAGGATTCCCCCGCAAGGCCTCAGCCACGCTTTTTTCGGCATCCACCGGGCCCCTGTTCAGATAGGCCTCGCTCAAGCCGTGCGCTGCAACAAGTTCAAGCCTCTTTCTCTGCGGATCGAGGAGCCTGATCGTGGCGGCGTCGGCGCCCATCGCACTGGCTATCCTTTTCACAATGAGATCCATCACCTCCCGGACGCTCTGAAAAGAGCTCACCGCTCCCGCAATCTCCTGAAGGGCCTTCAAGTACTTCGCCTCCTTATACTGCCTCTCGTACATCCTTGCATTCTCTATGGCTGTCCCGCACTGCTCGGCCAGGGCCGCAGCAAAGTCGATCTCCTGCAGGCTGTAGCGCCTCCGCTGGGCGGCAAGAAGCCTTACGATCCCAATCACCTTGCCTCTCGCAATGACGGGCAGGGTCAACATGCTCTTGATGCCTTCTTCTTCCGCCTCTCTTCGGTAATGGACGCGCGGGTCTGTCGAGACATCGGCGATTGCGACAGGTTTTTCCTGCAGCGCCTCCCGTATGTTCTCTTCCATATCCACCGGGCCCCTGCCGAGATACCTCTCGCTCAGCCCGTAGGCGGCCACGAGTTCAAGTCGCTCTCCGGAGTCGTCGAGAAGACGTATCGTCGCGGCCTTCAGGCCCATCACCTCGGGAAGCGTCCTCACGATCATGTCAAGGACCTCACTGAGTTGGAGAGACGAACTCACCGCCTTCGTCACCTTCCGGAAGACCCTGAGGTATTCCTTCTCCTTCGAAAGGGTCCTCTCGAAGACCCTCGCATGCGCGATAGCGATAGCGGCCTGTTCCGCAATGGCGGCCACAAACTTGAGGTCCTCCCCGGAATACTCCGTCGGTTCCGACGTGTACATCCTGAGCACCCCTATCACCTTTTCCCCGAAGCGAAGCGGTATCGAAAGGATGCTCCGTATGCCTTCTTCCAGGGCCTCCCTGCGGTACGGGGAACTCTCGTCGGCAGTGATATCGTAGATCGAAACCGGCTTGCCGGCCAACGCGTCGACGATGCTGCCGTCGGACTGCACAGGACCCTTGTTCGCGTATTTCTCGCTCAGCCCGTGAAAGGCAGCCAGTTCAAGCTGCTTCGTCTCCCGGTTTATGAGCCTGACGGAACTCGCCTTCACATTCATCACCTTCACGACATTTGTCACGATCAGGTTCAGTACCTCATCCAGGGCAAGGCTCGAGCTGATTGCCTTGCAGATGTTCTGGTAGCTTTCGAGATAGACCCTCTTGGAGAATATCTTCTCCGCGCAGACGGGACAGATCGAGTGCGTGAACTCACCAAAACCCCTTTCCGTGAGATACACTTCGACATCCTCCCAGTCTTCGCGTTCGGTCCTGATCTTCTTGCACCATCCACAGACCGGTATGAGTTCGCGTCTTTCCTTTTTCTTCATCGCATTTCCCTCTGACACTGACTCCTCACTCCCCAATACGATACTTTTTCGCCTTCTTTATTTTTTCGTCCACGCCGCTTTATGTCAAGCTTTTCCGCATAAATTCTTTTAATGTCTTCATTCCCGAAGGGCCGCCGGGCCCGGGGTGTGGTATAATTAGCTATGAGGGAAGGTATCAAGTACAAGGTCTTCAGCAAAGAAGAGGATAGGATCCATAAGGAAAGTATCGAGACGATCAGGACGAACCTCGGCAACGGGCTGAAGTTCGATCTCGCCTGCGAATTCGTGGTTGTGGAGGACCCAAAACTGAAAGAATTGATCGTCGCCGACGCGCTCAAGATCGAGATCGCAGAGCTCCATTACGGCAAAAGGCTCCCCTTGGCGGAAGTTTCAAGAAGACTTGGGGTTTCAATGGAGAGGCTCCTGAAGGCGAACGACGAGATGATCGATGATGTGGTCAACACAGCCGGAGCATTCTCGGACAATGCGTCCCCAGGCAAAAGGCCGACCACTCATTAGAGACGTATGCAGAGAGTAACGCTTTTTTCGTTGAGCACCTGCGCGGTCTGCAAAAAGGTGAAACAATTCCTTGAAGACAACACGATACCATACACTCTGATAGAGGTCGATACGCTCGAAAGCGGAGAGCAGTGGCTCATGGCAAAGGAACTCGCAAAGCGCAATCCCCAGGAGTCCTATCCGACGGTGGTCGTAGAAGAGGTGATCAAAGGATATGACCTCGATGCCCTGCAGTCAAAACTGCTGGGCGGACGGAGTGGGGACCCAAGAAGGAAGGAATGAACATGAAGGATGAAGAAAGATGCGGTCCGGATATCTTCGGTACGCCGAACCTCAACGAGATAAAGGAGAGTCCCGACATCCTCGAAAAGATCAAGTGGGACGTAACGCCGCAAATGGTCATGGAGCCGAGGTTCCAGTCAAGGGCCGAAGACCTGCAGAAATTACGGGAGATTTCCGGCTATATGTTCTACGTAGAGTCCCAGTGCGAGCCGCCTGCACTCATGCTCTTGAAGGTGGGGAAAACCGATATTACCTCGACCGTCGGGAGGATCGATGAGGTCCCGGTGGAGCTTGTCAGGCGGGCGATAGAGCACCCCCGGGAGAAGCCTGCCTACGGCATGTATGCGATCACTGACGAGATCAAGGAGTGGCTGAAGAAGGAACTGGGCCTCTGAGACGTCCCTGTTCGGACCCGCCTGCCTTTGTTTCAACGGGACCAGACCGAAGCCTTTGTCGCCCATAGGCTGTCCGGATATTTTACCGCGATCAGGGCTGCAGTGTCGCCGAGCGCAGCGCGGTCGTTCATTTTGTAGCGGCTCACCCCTCTCCAGTATATCGCCTCGGCTGCAGACGTGGCCTGCGGATAGCGCCCAACAACCCCGGCATACCTCCGCTCCGCCTCTTCCCAGAGCTTCCGGACAAAGGCGAGGCGCGCCAGAGCCATTTCGAGCCAGGCCCGGAATTCGGTCCTCGGAAGGTAGCCCTCGTTTCGCACTCTTTCATTGCCTTGTGCGTCCATGACCAGCACCGTGGGCGTCCACAAGACACCGAAACGGTGGAAATTGGCGGCGTTCTCCCTGATGTGAGACCCGACCGGGATGAAGTTCTCGTGAATGAATGCCGCTGTCTCGTTGTCCGAATAGGATTCGGCCTCCAGCCGAACACACCCGCCTCAACCCGGCGCAGCGCTGAAATCCAGGAGAAGCGGCTTGTTCCTCTCCCCAGCCTCGGCAAGCGCCGCATCGACATCTCTCTCCCATTGAACTGCCATAACAGGTCCTCCTTTCCTGCGCTCTGATACTCATTATTGCTCACTTCTCGAAGGTCTGCAAGCGGATACGCCCTTTGAAGTCCCGGGAAAGATCTACTTCTTTTCGCTCACCTTTGTGCAGACGCAGAAATCCTGGTAGAGTTCCGGGCTTGCGATCTTCTGCTCCACGACCTCCCGGACCGAGGAAGGAGAAGGCTCGATTCCCTTGAAGGCATCTTCCCTCACGATCTGCACCTGCAGGATATTCTGTTTCAGCAGCGTAGAACGGACAAAGACCCATTTTCGCGCAGACGGAGCGGCTTGTGCGTCGAGTTCCTGAACGTTGAGAAGGGTGGCGCCTTTGATGCGCGAACTGTATGCCCGGTAATGGACCGGGGGTTCGGCCTCCATCGCGATTTCCGCATAATACTGCTTTTCATCGAAGGGCAGGACGGTGATGAGGAGCGCCTTCTCCTCCCGCTGATCGCTTTGTATGCATCGCCAGGCGCCGGTGAGCGCGGGATTGATTGTCCCTGTTTCGACAGGGCCGAGCGGAAAAGGAGATTCATAGCACCCCCAGAGGAAAAGGGTCAGGAGAAGGAATAGGGCAGTGATCGAGGTCTGGTGCGTTTTCATCCCGGTTATACCTTACCTGTTCTCCGCGCCTTTTTCAAGCGCTCTCTAAGGAACAAGGCCCATCCGTTTCGCAAGCTCGGCATTGGCCTTCTTCCATCGCCCGAACCAATTGGAAAGGCCGAGAAACTCTATATATCGCAATGTTATCTCGGGGCTGATATTTCTTATGTTCGCGTTTTCGATATAATCGAGCTTGTATTTCGGCACTTTAAGGGAGGCGGCCGCTTCCTTCAGGGTGAGGCCCTTTGCTGTCCGCGCTTCAGCAAAGCGGCAAGCCAGAGATTGAAAGCGGAGCGTGTCTTCGATGCTAAGGCCATATTCGTCGGACAGAGCGACAAAGGTCGGTCCCAAAAATTCCCTCATATGGCCGACAAATACCTTTATTTCATCATCCTTGAGAATCCGCCTGCGAAATGATTGTTCTTTCTTTGTCAATGTCTTATTTTTATCCCGTGATGCCATGCCCGATGACTCTTAGCCCCAGAAAATGCCGGTCGGGTCGCGGTTGATTTCGGCAAGTATATAATCTATCTCCTTTGTCGGCGGCAACCCCCCGTACTTGTGCCACCGGTCATTCCTGTCGGCGCAGTAGAGCGTCCACTTGCCGGTTTTCTCATCATAACGAAGCTGCGCGATCGGCATCGAGGTCCACTCGGTGAACTCAGGCCTCCACGGAGCACGGTTCTCGAAAATCGTAACGCTGTTGCCGCGCATCGAGAAAGAAAGCCTCAGCTTGTCGGCAACGCGCGGCGACACCTTTCTTTCGCAGTAAGCAGAGAGCTTCTTTTCGACAAGGGTCTTTACCAGAATTGGAAGTGGCATATTTTCAGACCGCTTTGTTCATACTTTCTTGATAGTAAGAACTTCTTCTCCAAGCATGTCGATGATCTTGACTGCAACGGTTGTCTCGCCGCCCGGCGCGGGAAGCTCGTACATGCCCCTTACCAAGTCGCTCCTCTTTTCCGGCACATCGGAAAGGGCGACGTTGAAGACTGCTCCGTCGTAAGCCGCGTCGATCATCACACAATCGACCATTGCGCGCCAGTCATCGATCTTCGGCTTCGTTCCTTTGGGATAGGAAGAAGGCCAATCTTTCCAAATTGCAACCTCCTCCCTCCCGCCCTCTCCGTCCAGGGGCGAGGGGGAAATGGAAAAGGACTCCACATGCTGGGCCGGAAATGCGGTCACGTGCGAAAGAGGTCGCTTGCCCACCCACGTAAGCATAGGGCGACCTTTGGCTGCGGTGATCTTCACCTCGGTCTTTTTCTGAACGGTGGAACTCCCAGCTTTTGTACCCGTATTGTTTTCAGTCCCTGATTTCTTCTTATTCTTTTTCACTCAAGCACCTCGAGGATTCTTTACTCTTATCAGCAACGGGCTTGCCCATGTCATCAGCCTTCGCGAAGCGCTTCTTCCAAATATTTGCCGATACGGTCCTTGTTTGCGGCAAGACTGGAAAACTGTTTTTCACATATATCGCTAAACCTTGCGAGAACCTTACGGTTGATTTCCTCCTGGTCCTCAAAGATGCCGACCGCCCTGAAAGAAAGCCCCCACCGCTCAAGCTGAAGCAACCCGATTGTGGCATCTCTTACTTTGTCGTCGCCGGGGAGGGCGTAGACAAGGAGCGGTCGCGCCATACCGTTTACACGGCAATCGACAACGTATTTCCCTTCTGGATCGTGTTGAGCATCATTCCACTCAAATTCCCGACGACTCTCATGCACCCGTTCTTCCATGAACGTGCGAAAATCCTCCATAAAGGTGGATATTGCACGCTCTCTTTGGATCGCCATATTATCCATTCCGTTCGTCCTGAGCCTGTCGAAGGACAAAAACTTCAAAACAATTGACTTTACTATTACACTCTACTCTTGGCAAGCCTTGCAACTTCCGCCCAGTCGCCCTTGATCATCGCTTCTTTTTTTTCGCGACTCCATCCTTTAATCTGTCTCTCGCTTGAAAGAGCCTCAATACGTGATTGGAACTCCTGAGAAAAGACAAGAGTTATTGGCCTCCGTGTTGAGGTATAGCCATAAATTAATCCAGATTGATGTTCAAAAATGCGCTTTTCAAGGTTATCTGTATGTCCGGTATAATAGGACCCATCCGAGCACTTCAGTATATATACCCAGAAGCTCATTTGATTAATGGTCTTAATTGTCATCCTTCGACAAGCTCAGGACGAACGGACACTCGAAAAGTTTCCGTTTCATGTTTCTTCCATAAAACGCCGTACTTCTTGAATCTGATCTGCGCTCACCGCGCCGCAAGGGCCAAGAGAAGAGGATCACAATTGTGCGAAGGTTTTGAAACGCGACCGGGCACGGGCCTACCGAAATCCGGTATCGGCGCTCAGGCGGTTCGGGAAATCCAGGCGAAGAACGAAATTATTTCTTCCCCTTCGTCTTCAGCGTCTCTTCAATCAGCAGGATATACTTCAGGTATTTGAAGCCGAAGCGCATGAGTTCGACATCGTCGGCGCGCATCGCCTCCTTTGAGGCCTCATCGACCTCGAAATGGTCGAGGAATCTGCTCTCGAAGATGAACCTGCGGAACCTGTCCATGTCGTAGCAGGCCATATAGAACATCAGGAGTTTCTTTTCATCCAGCGCCAGCTTCTCCACATTCCTCAGAAGGAGAATGCTCTTCCATTCCCGGTTGAGTTCGTCATACCGGTTGACTCCCTGGTCTTCCCTCCACGAGGCGATCGTCCATTCGTCGGACTCCTGAAATCCCTTGCAATGGTCTTCTTTCACGAAGAAAAAGAACTCCTCGTCCACGATCTTGTCATTGACGGATTTCTTCAGAGTCCCTTGCCCTATGGGATAGTACCGGCAATTTGCCGGTCTGTCTTCGTAGAGGGTGCATCCCTCGGCGCTCACAAAGGGACAGGTCCTTTCTTCATCGTCTCTCATCCTCAGATAGGGGATAGGAAAGTTCGCCTTCCCATCGGTTTGCGTGTAGGTGTATTTCTCGAGGAACTCTTCAGAACCGATGCCGAGCCGCTTGTTAAGCGCGACGACATCATAGGGAGTGAGCATGATGTCGATATTGCTGCAGCATTTGGTAAAACAGGAAATCCCTTTATGACACTTAAATCTGAATTTGCTCTTCAGGGTGAGCTGGACCTTGTCCACCGCCGACATGTTTACCATAGATGCCTCCGAAATTCTTGATGCGTTTATTATAAAACGACGGTTTCACAAAAAGCCATTTTCCCCATACTAAGAAGCCAAAATCCACCATCAAGAAAGACTGATACTGCGTGAGGACGGCATTCTTTCTCATTCTCGCTTCGCCCCGGTGAAACCGTTCGAACGCCTCCCCGCGCAGAGTTGATGGTGGGTTTGGAGAAGTGCACGGGCCATCCTGGATGCCCGCTTTTGCGGGCACGACGGCTTTTTCAGGGAAACCGATTTTGAGACAAATTCCAATACGAACGGCCGAATCCCCGATGTCCTTTCAGTGGGGGGAAAAGGGCCGGCCTTTGTGAGGCCGGCCCTTCGCATCCGGGGATTCTTATAACAAAGGTACGATGAGAAGCGCGACGATATTGATGACCTTGATCATCGGGTTGATCGCGGGTCCCGCAGTGTCTTTGTAAGGGTCGCCGACCGTATCGCCTGTGACGGAGGCCTTGTGTCCATCGCTCCCTTTCTTGTGCAGGACGCCTTTGTCGTCGGTAACGCCGTCTTCAAAGGATTTCTTGGCGTTGTCCCACGCGCCGCCGCCGCTGGTCATGGCGATCGCCTGGAAGAGTCCGGTCAGGATACTTCCGATAAGAACTCCACCGAGAGCTTCCCTGCCGAGGAGAAGACCTACCGCGATAGGAACCACTACCGGGATAAGCGCGGGGACCATCATCTGCTTGATAGCGCCTTTTGTGACAATGTCAACGCACTTGCCGTATTCCGGCTTTGCCTTGTATTCCATAATGCCGGGGATCTCACGGAACTGCCTTCTCACTTCTTCAACAATACTGCCTGCTGCCTTTCCAACAGCCTCCATAAGGAGTGAGCCGAAATAATAAGGGAGCAGACCGCCGATGAAGAGGCCGGCCAGAACCATCGGGTTTGAAAGGTCAAAATAAAGCTGTGTGCTGAATGACCTTGAATACTCTGCGAAAAGGACCAGAGCAGCAAGAGCTGCTGAACCGATAGCATACCCCTTGGTAACGGCCTTTGTTGTGTTTCCGACTGCATCCAATGGGTCCGTGATATTACGGATCTCTTCAGGCAGTCCTGACATTTCTGCGATACCGCCTGCGTTGTCTGTTATCGGGCCGTACGAGTCGATCGCAACAACGATGCCCGTCATGGAAAGCATCGAGACCGCCGACAGGGCGATAGCAAAAAGACCGCCGGCTGCATCACCGGCAAATCCGCCGCCTAAGGCAAATGCGCCGAGGATTGAGGCAACAATGACGATAACAGGCGCGCTGGTCGACTTCATGCTGACTGCAAGGCCCGCGATCACGTTTGTGCCGTGGCCGGTCAGGCTGGCCTTTGCAATGTGCTTCACGGGGCTGTACTCTTTAGCGGTGAAGTATTCCGTTATCGCAACGATCAGGCCTGTCAATGCGAGACCGATAAGCGCCATGAGGAAAACGTTCAGCTGTGTAAATGACGGGTGTGCACCCAGTGAAGACGCCGCCGATGCACCCTTCAGAAACTCGCCTGTCACAATGTAAAATGTTATTGCCGCAAGAACACCTGCAACGGCAAGCCCTTTGTAGAGGGCGCCCATGATATATTGGCTTTTGCCAAGCCTTACGGCAAACGTCCCGATGATGGAGGCGACGATCGATATTCCGCCGAGGAGCATCGGGAATTCGACCCATGTGCTGTCAGCGCCGAAAACCGTCTTGGCAAGGAGCATCGCTGCGACGAGCGTCACCGTGTACGTCTCATACAGGTCGGCCGCCATGCCTGCGCAGTCGCCTACGTTGTCACCGACGTTGTCCGCTATCACGGCGGGGTTTCTGGGATCGTCTTCAGGAATTCCCGCCTCGACTTTTCCGACAAGGTCGGCTCCCACGTCGGCAGCCTTTGTATAGATACCGCCCGCAATACGCGCAAACACACTCATGAGTGAGCATCCGAATCCGAGCCCTACCAATGCGTGGAACGCCATTTCAGGATTCGCCTGCTTTGCAATCGTATAAAAACCCGCGAGACCTATAATTCCAAGACCAACGACCATGACACCTGTGACCGAGCCGCCCTTGAAGGCAAGGCCGAGTGCGGCCTGAAGTCCTCTGTGCGCGGCCTGTGTGGTACGTACGTTTGCCCTGACAGTGACCCACATACCGACAAAACCGGCAAGCGCTGAACCAACTGTTCCTATGACAAACCCGATACCCGTCCAAATTCCGAGTCCAAATGCTACGATTAAAACGACCAGGATAACAGCCACCATTGCGACAGTTTTATACTCGCGGGCTAAGAAAGCATATGCCCCCTCTTTCACCGCATTGGATATCTCCTGCATCTTGGCGCTCCCTGCGTCCTGCTTCGATACCCACATTGCAGTTATCACGGCGTAGATCACGCCCAGCAGTCCGCAACCTAAGGCAAAAAGTATTGTACTACTCATTTATCTTCCTCCTTTTGCTAGATTTTTACCCGCAAGAGTAGCATAAGAAAAATGTATAAAGCAATAAGCTGCTCTCTGATGGCTTCCGGAAAGGCGGCCTCCCCCCATCATTCTCGAAATCTTCACCTCCTTTAGCGTTCAGCCTCAAGGAAACGGCTCTAGGAGCCGCGGATATAATCCTTCAGATAACGAACCTCTGCCTCGAGGGTCCCTACGTGGTATTTCACGACGTCACGCATCGAAACCAGCCCTACGAGCCTCCCCCTGTCAACCACGGGAAGATGGCGTATCTTCTTATTCGTCATTATGGTCATTGCGTAATCCAAGTCGTCTTCAGGCTCCAACACCAGGAGGTCCCTGCTCATCACGCCTCTGATCGCGACCTTGTCAACGGAGCTGTGCCCGGCCCAGCATTTGAGGACATCCCTCTCGGTGAACAAGCCGACGCAACTGCTGTCTTCCATCACAAGGATCGCGCCGATATTTCTTTCGATCATCTTACCGATTGCCGTATCCACCGTGGCGCCACTGTCAACCGCAATCACTTCAAGTCCTTTATCTTTCAATATGTCCTTTACCTTGAGCGCCACCGACGCTACTCCCTTCCCGCTTCCTTCGCGAAGACCATCGCAGTCGCTCTGTACACCATGTGGGCCATCTTCGAAAACGGCGCATAGGCAAAAAGGAAAAAGATGAATACGAGATGGATGAAATACGTCGGATACGCAAGAGCGCCGATGTCGGCAAGCCTGAAGAGCTCCGAGAGTATGCCCGTCGCCATGATGCTGAAGATCACGAAGATGAAGAGCCAGTCGTAATAGCTCCCCGCGCCGGCCTTTTCCTGATTCTTGAGCCGGTTCGTGATGACGAGCATGATACCCACGAGCAAGGCAAGGGCGCTGATGTTTCCGACCAGTTTCAGGGGGTCGTAGAGGGGATAGGGGGAAGGTCTTCCGATGACGTACAGGTAGAAGACCGCCCACGAAGTCGTGATGGCCAGGCCGATGAACGCGTAGAACACCAGGAGATGTGAGGTCGACCGCGCCTTAGTGACATTGCACTTCTTGAACCTGCTGTGGGAAAGGATGTCGGAAAGCACTTCCTTGAAACTCCCGACGACGTTCCCTTTGAGCCGCACCCCTCTACTCATGGCGGTCCAGTACTTCTTGATCCCAAACGCAAAGGAGAGCGCGGCAAAGGCGAAGGCCAGGGGGAATACGAAGTCAACGCCGAACTCGTAGTAATGGATGGGGAAGAACTTGGAATAGACAATCCCTCCGTTCTCGCCCCTCGGCACCTCCGAAAGCGTTCCGTTGTGCGCGAGAACCGCCAGTATAATGAGCACCGGTATCGCAAAAAGGATTATGAGAAACTTCGGGTCTCCCACCATGCCGGCGAGAAACGAGGGAGCGGAGAATTCCTTTATGGTCAGCTTCCGAATCGCGCCGAGCACCTCGCCCGGCTTCGCTCCCCTCGGACAATAGGCGGTACAGTCACTGCACTGGTGGCAGAGCCATATGTCGGGGTTGCTGATCAGCCGGTCCTTCAACCCCCACTGTGCATACATCATCTCTTTCCTGGGAAACGGCTTGTTGTCCGGAGTCACATTGCAGACCACCGAACACGTGGCGCACTGGTAACACTTCTTTAAAGTCTCGCCTCCCCCTTTGATCACTTCGTTGACGAACTTCAGGTCCGGGCTTATTGCCTGATCTGCCATCTATCGTACCTCCATCTCAGCCGATAGTTCATAGCTTATGGCCGAGGGCGCATGAGCTATGAACTATGAGCCATGAACTTATATTAGAATCCCTTGAACGGGTTGGGTCCTATCTCCTTCACCTTTTCGACAAACTCGTTGATCATCTCGGGAAGCTTATCGTACTCGGCGATCGAAACCTGCATCATCTGGACCCTTTCGGCCTCGAGCTGAAGCCTGTTCAGGGTCTCTCCCACTTTGCTGAACCGGTAGTTTGCAAGCTCGCTGCCCTTCACAAAGTGGCACTGGTAATTCTCTCCGTACTTGCATCCCAGGAGGAGCACTCCGTCGATGCCTTTGGAGAGCGCATCCGCAACCCATACGAGGTTCATGCCGCCGAGACATCTGAGGGGGACGAACCTGACCGCGGGATCGATTTGCTTGCGGTTGATTCCTGCCGTGTCCAGGGCGGGATAGGCGTCGTTTTCGCAGACCAGGCATATAATCCTGAACTCGTCCTCCTCCGACTCCACGGACTTGATCATCGAGCCGATGATATCGACGCTATAGTCCTTGAAGGCCACGATCCTTTCAGGACATGCGCCCATACAGGTCCCACACCTTCTGCACCTGTTCACCTTGTAAAAGGGTATTCCCTTTTCGTCTTCTTCTATCGCGCCGAAGGGGCACTCCTCGGTGCACCTTTTGCAGGCCGTGCACCTGATCAGCATCGGGTCGGGGAACGTGATGTCCCACGCCCTCGGATGAACCGCCACGCCCCTCGAAACATGGTCGACACACTGGATCGCCTTGAACGCGGCGCCCGCTGCGTCTTCCTGCGCCTCCGCCATATTCATCGGTTGCCTTACACAGCCCGCTGCGTAGACACCGGTCCTTCTCGTTTCGTACTGGAAGCAGATGAAGTTCGAATCGGCGAATCCGAATGCCCCTTCCAGCGAGGGGAGTTCGGGACCCTGCCTGTAGGCGAGGTTCAGGATGAATTCCGGTTTCGGCGTCCCTTCCAGATACGCCTTCTTCGCGTCGTCACCCTTTGCTGCTTCCAGGGCAAGGTTGTCGAGATATTCCTGGGGCTCTCTCGTCGTAGGGACCATGCCCGTTGCGAGAACGACGAGATCGGCCTCGACCTTCACGTCTTCTCCGAGGAGCGAATTCTTCATCTCGACGATGAGGTTCCCGTTTCCCGCCTCGCTCACTCCCGTCACGTCGGCCTTCGTGAGCATGACGCCCGGGTCGTTCTGTGCCTCCATGTAATAGGATTCGAGTCTCCCCGGCGTTCTTATATCGATATAGAAGATCATCGCGAGCGCGTCTGGATTCTGCCTCACATACTTCGCCTGTTTCAGTGATGTTGCGCAGCACATCGAGGAACAGTAGGGGAGGTGGTCCGGGTTCCTCTGTCCCGCGCACTGGATAAAGGCGACCTTCTTCGCCTCCCTGCCGTCGGAGGGCCTCAGGATCTTCCCTTTCTTCGCGATCTCCTCGAATTCGATATTGGTCACCACGTCTTTGGACTTTCCGTAGCCGAGGTACTCGAGTTTCGTGGCATCGTACGGCTTCCACCCCGTCGCCAATACGATGGCGCCGATCTTCACCGTCTCGGAGTTGCCGTTCGATGCTATGGTCACATCATATAATCCCGGCTGTCCCTCGGTCTTTACAGTCTTCGAAGACTTGTAGACCTTGATGTCGGGATGGTTTTCGACCTCCTTGACCAGCGTCTCTATGTCCGTATCGACGATCAGAGGCTCCCGGTAGAAGGCAGCGGTCGGTATCTTCTTGTAAAGTTTGTTCACAAACCCGCCGAGTTGGGGCTCCTTTTCGACGAGTACGACTTTCTGACCGGCCCTGGCAGCCTCGAGGGCCGCGGTCATCCCGGTAATACCGCCGCCGATGACGAGGATCGTGCTGCTCAGGTTTTCGAGAATATTCGGCTCGGGGAGGTCGCTCTTTTGGATCCTGATGATCCCCATGGTGAGATAGTCGTTCGCCACGCTCTGGGTCTCGTCGGT
The DNA here is from genome assembly GCA_023475105.1 of Nitrospirota bacterium. GTDB lineage: Bacteria > Nitrospirota > Thermodesulfovibrionia > Thermodesulfovibrionales > UBA9159 > JAMCWJ01. Next base: position 28,050 of record JAMCWJ010000014.1, on the reverse strand, counting down.
CTTCGGCTGCTGGCTCCACGCAACGAACTCCCTGATATTCACTCTCTCCGTGATCGTGCCGGGGAAATCGAACTCATTATATTTCACCCGGGGAGAGCATGCGGCGATTACAACGGCGTTCACTCCCTCCTTGACGTCGTCCTTTATCAGCTGCACTCCCGAAGGGCTGCAGAGAATGTCGTGGGTCTTGCAGTTCTCGATCTTCATGTCCTTTACGGCGACATTCGAGAGCTTCTCTATGTCAACGGAATCGCTTATCCCGCAGCCTTTGCAGATATATACGCCGAACTTCTTCTCCATCATTATTTCCTCCTCAAGCTCTGGATGCTCTTTATCGCAACACCCGTCGCGTCCTGAGCGGACCGGGCGACATCGACCGGGCTTTTCAGGGTACCGACTGCATAAATGCCTTTCCTGGCGGTCGAGGCGTCCACAAACCCGTCAGGTGTATAGCTGATATCTTTCACAGGCTTTGTCTCCTTCGTCCCCGGCACCATTCCCGTGGCGAGCACGACCATATCGAAGGCGGCCTTGATCTTGCCGCCGCCGAAGACATCTTCGACCTCGACGATAACGTCCTTTGTCGCGGGGTCTTCCGTAATCCCCGCCACCTTCCCCTTTGTGAGCACGATGTTGGGATCGCTCTTTGCCTTCGCCAGGAACCGGTGCTCATAGAGCCCGGGGGTCCTGAGGTCGATATAGAAGACCTGCGCCTTCGAGTCGGGGTATTGCTCCCTCACATACATGGACTGCTTGAGGGAGGCCAGGCAGCAGATGTAGGAGCAGTAGGGGAGATGGTTTTCATCCCGGGAGCCCGCGCACTGGACAAAGGCGATCTTCTTCACTTCTTTCCCGTCGGAGGGACGCACGATCTTGCCTCCCGTCGGTCCGTTGACCGCGGAGAGCCGCTCCATCATCATGTTCGTGATCACGTTCTGCACCTTGCCGAACCCGAGAATGTCCATCCTCGTTGCGTCGTAGGGGCTCCACCCCGTCGCCATCACCACGACGCCGACCTTCACGGTTATGGTCTCGGGTTTCATGTCCAGGTCCACGGCGTCGTACTTGCATGCTTCGGCACATGTCTTCCCGCAATCTTTGGAACAGGCGCTTGCGTCGATTACATATTTGAAGGGGAATGCCTGGTTGAAGGGCAGGTAGGCCGCTTTTGTCTTGTCCATGCCGAAATTGAACTCATTCGACCGGTACGAGGGGCATGCCTGGGCACAGGCGTCGCAGCCGACGCACTTGTCATTGACGTACCGGGGGTTTACCCTGATCGTCACGTCGAAGTTGCCCTCCTCACCCTTGATGTCCTGGACTTCCGCAAGTGTATAGAAACTGATCTGGGCGTTGTTCTTGATCCTCTTGAAATTTATCTCGAGGCCGCAGACAGGGGGGCAGAGCTTCCAGAAGTACTTGTTGAGCTGGGCAACCCTCCCGCCGAGATAGGGATTCTTTTCGACAATCACCACGTCATTTCCTGCCTCGGCGGTCTCGACTGCCGCGGTGAGTCCGCTGAAACCTCCTCCTATTATGAGAACCGTCTTATTCTCTGCCATTTTCTTTCCTCCTTAAGGCAGTAAGTCACAAAGAGATGTTCATACCCTCTGATGCATGATGCACTTGCCGGACGGGTCACAACTCCAGTGGTCATCCCGCCGTTCCGGCTTGTCCGGTACTTGCGGGAATGACAACACCGAGGTCTTTCCCGTGATCTCCCCAGTGCCTCGATAAACGCCTCTTTTTGACCTACTGGAATGAGGGGAGGGCTTGCCCTCCCCTCATTTATCATTAGTTACTGAAAGAGCTGGACATAAGGAACCTTCTTGAGCTCCCATTTGTCTGCTGTAGCGTCATACTTTGAGTTTGTGAAGCATCTCCAGTTGTCGTCATCTATAAAGTCTTTGTCTGCCCTGTAGTAGTATCCTGGATACCTGGACTCTTCTCTGAAGAGAATGTGTCTTGCATGTGCCTCAGCAGTAATGGTTCTGTGGTAGTTTTCCCAGCACCTCAGGAGCTCATGAAGATTGGACGCTGCGAGCCTGCTGGAATCTTCCTTAAGAAGCTGCAGTCTCTTGAGACCCTCTTCCAGCATGGTCCTGCTTGTCTTAAACCATGTCCCGCAACCGCCGAAATACTCATCCGCTATCTTCATTAACCTCTTCTGGAACTGGTCAGGCATAACGTAGTTCGGGTTGACAGCAGGCGCAGTGGAGTATGTCTTATACTTCTCATACATCTCAAAAGGCATGTATATCTCTGCAACAAGGTCATCAATCTTTTCCTTCAATGCAGGCTTGAAGTCTGTATGGTCAAGGATGAAGGCAACAGCTGATTTGCCCGCTATCCTTCCCTCTGCATGAGAGCCTGAGGAGAACTTGTGGCCTGATGCGCCGCATGTGTCGCCGGCCATAAAAAGTCCTGTCACAGTAGACATCCTGTTATAACCCCATGACCATTCCTTCGGTGTTCCCGGTATATCACCGGGGCCGCTTACCCAGAACCCTGCGCAGCCTGCATGTGAACCGAGTAAGTATGGCTCTGAGGGGATTATCTCAGAAGGGACCTTGTCGGGCTCTATGTTATTGGCAGCCCACATGCCTACCTGTCCGATAGTCATGTCGAGAAAGTCCTCCCATGCCTCTGCCTCAAGGTGTTTGAGCTTCTTTGCACCTTCCTTCTCGCCGAGCTTTTCCTTGAACTGCTTTCCTATTACATCCATCGCTTCATTTGTCCACATCATTATGGGGCCTTTGCCGCGTATCATCGCTTCCATCATGAGATGGTTCCTGATAGTCGTGCCCATAATATCGACATACTTCCCATATTTCTTCTTTGCATCTTCAATGTATTCTTTGTTGGCACAGTAGTCGTCTCTATTTGAATCTGTTGCCTTCGCCTTGAAGAAGAGGAACCATGCGCCGACAGGTCCATATCCATCCTTAAACCTGGCAGGGACGAACCTATTCTCCATAAGTGTCATCTCAGCGCCGACCTGTGCGCCCATTGCATATCCTGAGCCTGAGTTCCAGACAGGGAACCACGTCCTTCCCATACCCTCGCCGATTGAACGTGGCCTGAAGACATTGACGCAACCGCCAGGGACAAGGAGTATCGCCTTCGCCCTGAAAACGTACACCTTGTTCTCCCTGACGCTGAAACCGATGGCGCCGGCGATTGTGTTTGGCTTGTTCGCATCAAGAAGGAGCCTTGTTATAAATACCCTCTCAAAATGGTTCTGGGCAATGCCGGTTGCCTGCCTGTTTGCCTCAAGTGCTCTTTTTGCAGCCTCTGCAACAACGACCTTGTAGGACTCGCCGTTGATCATGATCTGCCACTTACCTGACCTGACAACGAGCTTTTCCCTTTCTGTGTCATCTGCTGCGTCCATCAGCATCTTTTTCCCTGCATCTTTCGCCTGAAAGCCGTCGAGGGAGAACCCATCGTCGCCTTTTTTCCAGATAGGAAGACCCCACTTCTCGAAGAGGTGGACAGAGTTATCAACATGCCTTCCAAGGTCATATACGAGGTCCTCACGGATGATGCCCATGAGGTCGTTTCTGACGTACTTGACATAGTCCTCGACTTTGTTTCCACCCATATATGTATTAATGGCCGAAAGACCCATCGCAACAGCGCCGCTTCTATCTGTAGCTGCCTTATCGACCATCGTTACCCTGATCTTCTTTGGATTTGCCCATGCGGCTGCCTCAAAGGCAGCGCCGCACGCGGCCATACCGCCGCCTATGATCAGGAAGTCTGTCTCAACCTCGACAGCCTCTGGTTTCTGACAATACGAAAACGTGCAAGTCTCCTTTTCCATGTTTACACCTCCTTTATTTACCCTTTCTTGGCTTCGTAACAGAAATAGCCGGGTTGTTTTGTCTTTGAATAATCCGGCGCAGGCAGACCCTGATATGGATCCACAGAACCTTCCGCGGTAGTCCTGATCGGGAACTTGAACCTCTTAAGGACGCCATTCCTGAATTTAACCGTCCACATGATGGAATCAGTACCCCTCAAGGGAATAACATTTCCTCCGAGAGGGATGTAATCTGCGTATCCCCTCACTTCAATGGCCTGCTGGGGGCAGATCTTCACACAGTTGTAACACTCCCAGCACTGCTCGGGCTCCTGGTTGTAAGCCTTCATCTTCTCCCTGTCCAGTGCCATCAGGTCATGCGGACAGATATACTGGCAGGCGGTCTTATCCTGCGCCTTGCAGCCGTCACATTTCTCAGCGATTACGTAGCTTGGCATTTTCTGTAACCTCCTTCTCGTTTCTCAATGTAGGCCTTAGCATCTAAGGCCGTAATCCCAAACTTGCCAGTGAGCTAGATTCCCACCTCCTCTCAGTGATGGAGCATCAATCCGTCGCGCAGCCGGGAGACCGGCAATCCTCCCCGGCCGCTGACTTCCCTCAACATCTCTCTACTTTATGCCCTCTGCATATTTGTGGGTCTTTATCTCGACTTTCTCGGTCAGGCCGGCATAGTATTCTCTGAGGATCTCGAGGACCTCGGGCCGGCTGAAGTGGTCCGGGACCGGCTGGTTCTCGGAGAGCATCTTTCTCAGTTTCGTGCCGCTCAGCAGAAGTCTGTCTTCCTTGCCATGCGGACAGGTCCTCATGGACGCCATGCCGTCGCACTTGGTGCAGTAGAAGGTCCAGTCGATCTTCAGAGGCTTTGTCTCGAGGGCGTCCTTCGGGATCTCGTCGAAGATCTTCTGCGCATCGAAAGGTCCGTAGTACTCTCCCACGCCGGCGTGGTCGCGGCCGATGATCTGGTGGCTGCAGCCGTAGTTCTGCCTGAAGAGCGCATGGAGCAATGCTTCACGGGGCCCTGCATACCTCATATCGAGAGGATAGCCCGCCTGGACGCTCGTGTCTTTCACGAAATAGAGCTCGGTAAGTTTATTGATCGCCTTCACTCTCACCTCTGCGGGGATATCGCCGGGCTTCAGCTTGCCGAGAAGCTGATGGATCAGCACGCCGTCACAGGTCTCGATGGCGATCTTCGCGAGATATTCGTGGGACCGGTGCATCGGGTTCCTCAACTGCAGGCAGGCGACCGTGCTCCAGCCCTTTTCCTCGAAGATCTTTCTCGTCTCGGCCGGCCTCATGTAGATCCCTGCGAACTGCTTCGGGAACGTACCTTCGCTCAATACCTTGACGGGCCCCTGAAGGTTGACCTCTTCCTGCCCCATGACTTTAGCGACTCCGGGGTGCTCCGTATCCGTCGTCTTGAAGACCTGCTGGCATTCGTGGGCCTTGTCGATCTTGTATTTGTCGGTAACCTTCATGGTCGCCATTAGCTCGCCCGATTCTTCGTCGATCAGCGCGATCTCCTCGTTCTTCTTGATGCTGTTGGCATTCCCTTCCGATGTCGAGAGCGTCACCGGGATCGGCCAGAACGTGCCGTCGGCCATCTTGTATTTATCGCAGACGCCCTTCCAGTCGTCATGGCCCATGAAACCGGTGAGGGGAGTGAACCCTCCTATACCCATCATAATCAGGTCCCCCGCTTCCCGGGAGGTTACCCTTACCTCGGTAAGGGTCTTCGCCTTCTTCTTCTCTTCGGCAAGTTCCTTGCCCTCGAGTAAAAGAGGCATTAATTTCTTCGCTTTGCCATGCGGATTTACCAGTGCCATTTTCCCTCCTTCAACGTTTTGATTAACCGGTTTGTTCGCGTATTCTGCAGCTAACAGCCAAGCGCGCTGCACACCTTACTGAATATCTCTTCAATGCTCCCCACGCCCGTAACGGACTTGAGGATCCCTTTTTTCTTGTAATAGTCCATAAGCGGCGCGGTTTGCGACGTGTATACGTCGAGTCTCTTCTTAATCGTCTCTTCCTTGTCGTCGTCTCTCTGGAAAAGCGCTCCTCCGCACTTGTCGCACGCTCCCTCTTTTTTCGGCGGGTTGGAATAGACATTATACATCTGGCCGCAGGACTTGCAAGTCCTTCTCCCCGTAAGCCTTTTCATAAGATCTTCAAAGGGAACATCCACACTGAGGGCCGAATCGAGAGGCATGCCGAGCGTTTCGAGCATTTTATCCAGCGCCTCCGCCTGTGCCGTGTTTCTCGGAAATCCGTCAAGGATATATCCTTTCTTGCAGTCATTCTGCCCCAGCCTCTCCCGAACCATGCCGAGTACCACCCTGTCCGGAACGAGCTCGCCCTTGTCCATAAAAGACTTTGCTTCCTTTCCGAGATTCGTTCCTGCGGCAACCGCAGCCCGTAAAAGGTCACCGGTGGATATCTGCGGAATCCCAGATTTTTCGATAAGTTTCTTGGCCTGAGTTCCTTTCCCGGCCCCTGGTGCACCAAGCAATACAAGTCTCATGCATGCCTCCATTAAAAAACGGTATGAAAAACTCCGGGGCCCCCGCAAAAGCGCATTCCGCCCGGGTTCCCCCAACTGCAATCACATTTCGTGGTATTGGCAGGACTATTTGCTAGAAACAGTCTTTCCCAAAACAGTAGTTAATTTATGACAAGAATTATTCTTTTTGCAAGAAAGAAATTAAAATTCAAACATTAATTTTTCTTATAATTTATAAAATGTAGGAATTTCTAGGGGGAGAAACCTTCTCAGTCGTTCATCAGGGTTGCGAAATACCTTCTGAGCTCACGGAGAGCGATGGCCCTGTGACTCAAGGCATCTTTTTCATCGGCACTCATCTCGGCAAAGGTGCGTTCGTGGCCTTCCGGATAAAATACCGGGTCATAGCCGAAGCCGCTCTCACCCCTCGGCTCTGTTCCGATCCTGCCGGCAACAGAACCGCGGAAGGTATCGACTTTGCCGTCGGGAAGGGCAAGGGCAATCACGCAGATAAAACGCGCCTCCCTCTTTTCTTTTCCGACGTCGCGCAATTCGGAAAGCAGTTTCTCCAGGTTCTTTCTGTCATCGGCCCCCTCCCCTGCGTACCGGGCCGAAAAGACCCCGGGCGCGCCTCCCAAAGCATCGACCTCCAGCCCGGAATCGTCGGCGAGGGACGGCTTTCCCGAATAGCCTGCGACGGCCCTGGCCTTCTTGATCGCGTTCCCTTCGAAAGTGGCTTCGTCCTCTTCCACCTCCGGACATCCGGGAAAGTCATCAAGGGTATGGAGAGTCACAGGGATCCCTTCCAGTATCCGCCTGATCTCACCGACCTTTTTCCTGTTCCTGGTTGCGATGACGAGTTCCATGACCATATCTGTGATTCGTTATTATCAGGAAATCAGAGGATTATTACAACGCCCTTTTATAAGTAACAGGATGCTCGCCTCCGGGCCAAAAAGAGTCTTGAAGGTTGCCGGCGGATTTCGAACGGCCAAAATTCACACCCGATTCTTTGATATAATAGGGCAGCCGTAGATACGATGAAATAGAGGAGCCGATGTTACCCGAGCTGAAATATGATGAAAAAGGGCTGATCCCTGCTATTGTCCAGGACGCAGACAACGGCGATGTTCTGATGCTGGCATATATGAACGAATCGTCGCTTAAAATGACGATCGAGACGGGATACACCCATTTCTGGTCCCGTTCGCGCCGGAAGTACTGGAAGAAAGGAGAAACCTCGGGCTGTCTCCAGGAGGTAAGAGAGATCTGCTATGACTGCGATTCGGATACGCTTTTGATCAAGGTCAAACAGCACGGCGCAGGCGCCTGCCACACGGGTACAAGGACGTGCTTTTACAGAAAAATAGAATAGCTCATAGCTGATGGCTCACCCTGGATTCCCGCCTGCGCGGGAATGACGACCGAAACGGCTTATGAGCCATGAGTATGAACTATGAGTCGATGCCGGAGGCATTATGAATGATTGTGTCTTTTGTAAGATCTCCCAGAAGAAGATTCCCTCGAAGGTGGTCTATGAAGACGACCTCTCCTTTGCCTTCGAGGACATAAACCCGCAAGCGCCGGTCCATACCCTCGTGATACCCAAAAAGCATATCCCCACGGTCCTCGACCTGAAAGAAGGTGAGGACGACCATCTCATCGGCCATCTGTTCAAGATCGCCAATAAGATCGCAAAAGAGAGGGGCATCGCCGAAAGGGGCTTCAGGCTGGTTACAAACTGTAATCCCGAAAGCGGCCAGACGGTCTATCACATCCATCTCCATGTGCTCGGAGGAAGGCACATGCGCTGGCCTCCGGGATAAAAGAGAAAGCATTCCCATCATCAAGGGGTGACACCGCTGCCGGGCGGCCAATGAACCCGGCCCCTCTTGATTTATTCGGCGGGGTCCGCCTCGATGTCGAGCGCGATCCTTACCTCTCTGCCGACGACGACGCCGCCCTTTTCGACGAGCGCCACGTTCCACGTCATTCCGTAGTCTTCGCGGTTGATGCCGACGGCCGCGGTGAAGCCGATGATTATCTCGCCCTCCTCGGTACCCTTAACCGGACCAGCATACTCCATATGCAGTACGACCTGCCGCGTCACGCCGTGTATCATCAGGTCTCCGAAAAGTTTGAAGTGCCTGCCCTCAATACCTTCGGCGCGGGTGCTCGTGAAAGTGATTTTGGGGTACTTTCCGACGTCAAAAAAATCCGGGCTCCGGAGGTGTTCGTCCCGCTTCGAAATCCCGGTCCAGATGCCCGAGACATCGATCTCAGCTTCTGCTGACGAATGAACCGGATCGGCCGGATCAAAGCTGATCGTGCCCGAAATCTTATTGAACTGACCGTGCACGTCCGTCACCATCATGTGCCGTACAGTGAACGTCGCAACGGAGTGGTCGGGATCGATTATCCATTTCGCCATGACCTTGTCTCCTCCCGAAATAAGGTGATACTAAGGTCATTCTATCAGACAAGAAAAAGAATGCAATCGGCCTCAAAAAGAGCAAAAAGACGACGCGTTGCGCTAGAGCTTCAGTCCTTTCACCAACTCCTCTCCCGTTTCCTTCAGCGAATCTTCGCTCCGGGTCTTTCTCGAAATCTGCTTCAGGGTCACCATGGGCACGCCCTTTCCGAGTTCGTTCAGTTCCCGGAGATGCTCGGCCTGCACCTTCCGGAGATCGGGAGGGGTTGTTGCCGCGCTCCGGACAGTCCTGTTGATGACGATTCCGTCTAGCTCGATATGATGCCCCTGGTACGCCTTCGCAAGGGCCAGGGCACGCTTCACTGAAAAGGAGTCCCGCACGGAGACGAGAAAAATGCGCGCATCATTGCGAATCAGCCGGTCGATCCTCTCCGATGCGGCAATCCATGCATCGAGCACCTCTCCAACGGACCTCATGCCCAGGAGCTGCTTGCCGATTCTGTCTATACCCTCAAAAACCCTCGGACCTGCCCTGAGATGCTTTCTCATGTACTTCGGGACACTGAAGAGACTGAGCGTCTCCCCTGAAGGCGTGGTGTCCACGACGATGCGGTCATACGCGCCGAGACTCTGCCATGTCGCCGATGAGATCCAGCATAGTCTCTTCCTGGAGCGAAGGAGCAGACCCGATATAGTCCAGAAACGGGCGGCCCGCCTCGCCGTCAAGACCTTTCATATCGATGAGATAGGAAAGCACGTCATAGAAGAAAGGGCCGAACTTCTTTTTCCACCGTTTCAGGACCGTGTCCCGGCTCATCTCGATCGCCCGGAGATTGCTGCCGATTTCTCTCACCCCGTCTCCTGTCTCTGTTCCGAAGAGCCGTGACAGAGAAGGGATCGAGTCAGAGGTGATAACGAGGGTCCTCAACCCGGAGGAAGAAAGCCGGAGTGCCGCGGCCGCGGCGCATGTCGTCTTCCCCGCGCCCTCCGCCCCGCCAAAGAAAATGAGAGGCTTGGCTTCCATAGTGGTATTGTTTCACGGATCGGGAGAAATATCCATTGCGGAGATGAGACCGCTTCCCCGGTCGGGGAATTGAACCGGGGGTTTACGGTACCGAAGACGGGAGGACATACAACTTTACCTACACAAATTCCGGAGGATATAAATTCCTTATTACAGATTACGGGCTGCGTTCGCCGTAAAGTTCTGCATCGTGACACATTCGCACCCGCTACGGTAACTGCCGGGTTGATGGGTGAAATGTGTATCCCGACTTCAGTGGAGTTGCGCCGTAGAGCAGTGGCCCTGCCGTGAACTTTTGAGCGGTGGTGTTACCGATCCGCACCCGCTCAAAGTCTCAGCGATCCCGACCGGAATGTTCTGTGATGTCTTACTTCACCGTTCCATGCAAACTGCCGTTCTATGGCGAAGCACCGAAATTCTGATTCGGCACATCTCCTCCGCTCACGGTCACGCTTCTGGTCGCAGGGTAAAAGGTGTATCCCGTCTTGTTCGGCGTGAGTCTGTATGTTCCGTTGCGTATACCACTAAACTGATAATTGCCTGAAGAATTAGTGCTGGTCGACTTTATCAGAGACCCAGACATATTCACAATGACCCCGCTCAGCGGGCTCCCGTTGCCGCTCACCGTCCCCGATATCATGAAGGCAGAACTATCGCCGCCAGTCCCGAGAAAGTTCTGGTTCGCCACATTCGCGCCGTTCACAATCACTCTTCTTACGATTGGTACGAATGTGTACCCCGCGAGAGCGGGAGTCACCGCGTATGTGCCGTTCGCCAGGCCGGAGAACACATAATTCCCCGATGCATCGGTGCTCGTCGTGAGCGATGCTGCGCCGGTTAAGGTAACGGTTGCGATTCTTCCGCCCAAACCCGAGATGGTTCCGGATATGCTATTACTGCCTGCGGGCAAAGTTGTAGCACTGACCTCATTGCTGTAACTTGAATCGCCGCCTGCATTAGAAGCCTTAACTCTGTAATAATAGGTCGTATTCTCTGTCAGGCCGGAATCCGGGTAGGAAGTCGTATTAGATCCAACCAAAGCAATCTGGGAGTATGTGCCTCCGGACCCTGTCTTCCTCTCTATCTTGAATCCGGTCTCATCCGTTGAATTGTCCGCCCAACTGAAAACGATTTGATTAGAAGTCACGGCATTGATAGTGAGATTTGACGGGGCGGCCGGGGCACCCTGAACAGTTATTGTCGCGCTGGCTTCATTCGAGTAGGCCGAATATAAAGTTGTGCCGTTCTTCGCGTATACCGCATAGTAGTATGTGTCAGCCGTAGGAACAACATCAGTAAACGTCGTAGAGTTCGGAGGCCAGTCCCATTTAATAACTGAGTAGCCCCCGCGGATTCCCTGTTTTCGCACGATATTGAAGCCTGTTTCATTATTTGAAGTGTCCGTCCACGAGAGATTGATCTGATTTGATGAAACGGCTGTAGCAGTAAGATTTGTCGGCCTGCCCGGATAGGGTGAAACAGGTTTAAACTTCTGGATGCGATTATTGTCGGTATCGGCAACAAAGACATTTAGTGATGAGTCCACAGCCACGCCTTTAGGATATTGAAAATTTCCGTTTTGCTGATCTTGTCCGTAAGGGAATCCATATGTGCCCCACTTTGTCAGTAAATTACCATTACCGTCAGACTTCTGGATACGGTGATTATAAGTATCGGCGACATACACATTGCCACTTGTATCAACCGCTATGCCCATAGGACTATTAAAAAATATTCCAGGACAGTCATCGCAAATGCAGCAAGAACCCCAGGAAGTCAAAAAAGTGCCGCTGGAGCTGAACTTCTGAATACGATGATTATTTGTATCGGCAATGTACACATTGCCAAAGGAATCAACTGAAATACCAGTAGGGCTATTAAACTTTCCATTGCCCGAACCAGGGGAACCCCATTGAGCTAGAAGGCTACCGTTGCTGGTAAATTTCCGAACGAGAGATGTATACGAGTCTACCAAATACACATTTCCATTTGAATCTATTGATATGCCATCGGGTGTGAAGCTCCATCCCCCGCCGCTCGGATCCATCATTGAATCCCACCAGGTCAAGAAAGTACCATTACTATCAAATTTCTGAACATAAGCGTAATGATAAGTCAAAGATGAGTTGTTGCAATCCAACGCTAATGCATATATATTTCCGAACTGATCGACCGCCACATCCTCAGCGGGATCAAACCTGCTTTGACCACACAAAGGAGCACATAAACCAAGTTCAATATAACAGTCCGGCGAAGACCCCCATTTTGCTATGGAATTACCGTTATTCGTAAATTCTTGGATACGGTAATTCCATTCATCAGCCACATATACATTTCCAGATGAGGCGATGGCAATACCAGTTGGATAATTGAACTGTCCATTCTGATCGCCCTGTGACCCCCATTTCGTCACAAACTCATAATTCCTCTCGTCGATGTTACTTCGGCGAATGGGGCGGTAGGAAGCTAATTGGTCCCATCTATGAAACCAACGCCTGGCTCTCGGGCGAGTTTGCTCTATCACATTAATCCCAAGTCCGCTTGAGGGATAACTTTCAAATAACATTATGTGGCTCCCGCCATCATTTACGGCATCTCCAGGTAATAAAGCAACCCTTCCCACATCACCTCGCTCGCCTAGCTTCGTGACATAATTATCCGCGGCTGCATTATATTGATTGCAGTTGGTTGGCTTATTTATTGCGTCACAGTCAAAAGCGTCGGTGTTATATCTTTTTGGCAATTTCCAGCTTATACTGACAAACCCTGAACAGTCGTTTCCATAATAAGTAGTTCCGCCGGGTGTAGTGTTGACAGGAATTATAGAATTCGGAGAAATTCTGGCTGCCGCCCCAACAATATGCCTCTGCGCGGTAACCCATATAGGGCGAGTAAGGTTCACCATCGTTCGTTATTAGTTTTAGTGGACTCCATGACAATTCGAGCATTTCAGTGGCTCTTCGTAAGATTGTCTCTCTGCTTATGGAGCCAAAAGGCGGTTCTCCCGACCAGGCATACAAAAAGGAATTCCCGCTCAGGAGAATCATTACGACGACTATTAACGAAAACAGTATGCCTTCCTTCATTTCGTCCTCCTATCGGTTTGTCTCGGACGGAAAGATGTTTATCGTCAACTTCTCCTTTTCGGGTAGAAACCTATAAATTGTCCCTTCCTTGCCCACCAATAAATTCTTTGTTGAACTAAAACGAATTTTGCCGGTCGGCACCTGGATGGTGTTCAGGTAATTGCCCTCCTTGTCAAACTTATGAACATCGACTACAAGTTGCTCGTTTTCACCGTCACGCATAATTACGACGTATGCATTTTCCTTGTTATCTTCTTCTATAAATTCCGTCGACAGAATGTTATTTAATGGAAAAAATACGGTTTTAGAAGTTGCACTATCTTTCTCTTTCAACTCCAGTTTCCCTTCTTCGAAGCGCCTCAGACCGGTCATATATTTTCTGCCGCTTAATCCCTGCCTGCCCTGATCTCTAGGTCGCCTTGCCTCATCAACCGATGGTCCAACGAGTATATTATCGGCTGAGAGTTTTCCGATAATGAAATCTCCGCAGGTGATAGAATCACATACGTACATATTGATTTCATTGTCGATGATATGCATGATGCCACCGTAGCCACCCCATCGCCCTTCATCAACATCGATGAAAGTGATCATAGTTCCATTTTTTCCATACTGGTAAAGTCTTGTTGTCATTCGGTCATATATATAGACAAACTCTCGACGGTCCACCACGATATCTTGGGCAAACACTCCCGTCTCCAAAGGAATGGTAGCAAGGTAATTGCCGGAGGGAGAAAATATCTGGACCCTTTTATTAACTGTGTCACAAACATAAATATCGCCTTTATCGCTTACAGCAAAGGATTGTGGTCCTGTCAGAGCACCCTCGCCTTCATCGACAGAGCCTACATCCTCCCTGCCGTTGCCATAGGAGATCTCTTTAGTAATAACCAGCCTTTCCAAGAGTTTCGAACCTATTTCGGGACCGCCTGCCTTTACCTCTCTCAATGACTTCTTTTCCTTGTCCATAGGGTCATGCGTAAAAGAAAGGACGTAATAATGACCCCGAAGTATATTTCTTAAAGCTTCTTCGATGTCTTTATCTTCGAAGCTTGCCGTCACTTTCTTGCCTACAAGCCCTTGCCCGATGATTGTTTTGACGCCACTCCCTTTCTCGATTCTTTTCAAAACATCGGATATTTCTACATCCTCAACGTCCACGGTTACAAGCCCGCCCACAACCTCGACCTTATTGGGCTTTTGCGGATTTTCAGTCTGACCGAATAGATGCACAGGATAGAGAACAAATAGTAAGATTAGCCCGATAACAACATGGAAGCCCCTTGCTCTTATTAAAGGTTCCTTTTTCATTTTGATAACCCTCCTCCAATAGTCTGCATTTGCACTCTATCAACCTCACGGCAAAAAGTCTATACCGGAAACACTGTATTTTTAACTTCTTCCGGCAATAGACGAACCTCTCATCACCTATTGCCAAAACGCAAAGTGAAATCCGTCGCATCGGACGGGTCCATTATTTCCTTGTAGCCGGCAAATCCGAACCGGTTCCACCTGTAGCTCATGATCCGCTTTATACCGTTCGGCTGCAATTCCAGAGTCAGAAGCTCCTCGGCTTTGTCGGCATCAATATCCTGGAAAGAGAAATCCTGGAATGGCAGCATAAGTTTTGATCCAAGCCATTTAGGATAAATATAGTTTCCGCTCCTGCTGAAGACGAACAGACGATTATCGTATTTGCCGTCATAACGTGTCTTCTTCCAGACTCCCAAACAGATTTCGTAATTGCCGTCACCGTCGACATCGCACTTGACGATCTTCCAAGGATTTAACTCTTTGTGAGAATCGATAGAGGGAGTACCCACTCTATTGCTTCCCAAGTCAACAGGTATCACAGACAGCCTTCCACCTTCTTTCTTCTCTAACGAGCCAAGAATGACATACAAGCGGGCCACCTGCCCGTCAACAATTATATCGACTCCTCTTATAAGTAATAGAGGATCGTCCAAGGCAAGGGTATCGACTTCTTCACCGCTGGATTCCAATAGAACAATCTTCGATGTATAAACAAGAATTTTCTTGCCGTGGACATCGTAACTTCCGATGGCGACATTGAACTCCGTATTCGTGCTGTTATCGGATATATAAAACCTATCGTTATCTTTTATGAATTGCACATTGCTCGATTTTGAAGCATCTTTAAGCGCGGAAAGAATATTATCGGCGTCTTTGCCTTCGGCAATCTGCGGCTGCAATGCATTGATCACGACAGGAATCACGTAAGGCCTGAATATCTTACCCTTCTCAAACTCGCATCCAAAGATCATGCTTTGCTTTTGATTCACCGAATGATTATCAAAGACGAAATTTCCCAAACTGTAAACTATCGGCCTCCCTTTGTAAATTTCGACGTTCTGTAAAACGTGAGGATGATGTCCCAAAACAATGTCAGCTCCTGCATCGATAATTGCGTGAGCATTATCCACTTGATTCATGGTAGGGACAGGCTGGTTTTCTCTGCCCCAATGAAAGGAAACGATCACAAAATCGACCTTGTTTCTTACTTTCCTGATTTCATTCACTATCTCATTTGTTTGGGCGTACGCAGGAGCAGGCTTGTTCTCGAGGTAAGGAATTCCTTCGGGAAGCATATCGAGATACCCGAAAAAGGCAAATCGCAGTCCCTTTACTTGGACAAGCGTTGGCGCCCGTGCCTCCTTCTGATTGGCGCCGCTGCCGACCGGATACAGACCGTTATTGGAAAGCACCTTCATCGTTTCAAGGAGAGCCTCTCGCCCATGATCAAGTGAATGGTTATTCGCCAGCGAAACCACATTGAATCCAGCTTCTGCCAGACCCTTTACGTAGCCGGGTTCGCCTCTGAACACGTATTTCTTGTTTAGTGGAAACCCAGGCTCCGAAAGAGGACATTCGAGGTTGCAAAAGGCGAGGTCATAGGATTTGATGATCTTGGCGATGAGTTCAAACGGATATCCTACGCCGTTTTTCTGAATTGCTTTCCTTACGTCCCTGTCTAAAAGGACATCTCCGACGGCGGCAAAGGTTACGCTCTCAGAACAAAGGGCGAAGTTCGTCTTGCACAGTATAACTGCGAACAGCAAAAAGACCTTAACAGCCCGTATCATAATAGATCAATTGCCAGCCGGGTTTGGACCCCTTTGGCGGAGCAGGCGGATCCCATTCCCTTTTCGGGGTATAGACAGGCAACGCTTCCCCCGGCGCCTCTTTAGTCATGAAGATATCCGTCCAGTCCGGAAGCGGCGGTTGCTTTCCCTTGTCCAGCACTTCCTGCCATTTTTCGTCTGTCAATCTATCTGCTGCCGGCCATTTGAATTCGTAATAAGAAAAGACTGCACCCTTCGTCAACTTCAGTTTTCCCTCTATCTCGACTACCACATAAATGTCATTGGCAAAGCCTACGCCTTCTTCGAGAACATTAATAGACCCAAATTCATAGGCCGTATGAACATCAGCGATGAGCGGCAATCTCTTATCGGGACCTTGAACTAGAGCCCATGATGTGACTTCCGACCCTGTCTGAGAGCGATAGATATCGAATGTCAGGCTCTCGATCAATGAACCGAATCTCCTGATCTGCTCATATTCCTGGATTGTGAGGGATTCGCCCTTCAGTTCCTTTGCAGTGACCCCCTCAAGAAATGTCACCGATTCCGTAAAGCGGCCAAAAAGCGATTCCAATTCCTGATCGAGCATTCCTCTTTTTTCGAGACCGCTCTTGCTTGACATAAGCAGCTCCCTCAATCTCTTATAGAATTCCAGATTCGGTTCAACATAGCCCTTTGGCGGGTCGGGAACCCAAACCCATTCTTCCTCCCCTCCACCACCACATTCAGCCCCAAAGAAACTCTGCTTGGCGTACAGTATCGTGTGGTGTCTCAACTCAGACCAACTCGCCAGCGCTGTGGTCAAGTTTTTTGCAGACCATGCCTCGTTTCGCATGAAGAAGGGATAAGAATGCTTAGAGCTCAGCTCAAGAAGTGACTTTAAAGACCATATCCAGCTCGAATAGAGATTCTTTCGCCAGTCTGCTTCCTTCAACCCATCAAACTCATTGATCAGCTTCTGCAGTTCATCAGGATATTCCGGGAATGCCTCTTTCCAGTCATCCTCATACCGTGTCAGCATCAAAGACTTCGAGAGTTTACTTCCGAAGGCAGCCATAACGTCCAAACCTTTCGGAAACGCCCTCGCTACATACGGCTCAAGGCTTTTTAGCTTGACCAGCCGCTGCATGACCTCGGAGTCGGGGATGTATCTCTGTCCCATAAGCATAAACCTTGGTCCTTGCGAGACACCATTAAATACACTCTTTATGCGTGTCTTCTCCTTAAAGATGTCGAGCAGGAATGCTTCGACTTTTTTCAGTCTCTCGAGATCTGCAAAGTCAGATATGGCCGGATCAGGTCCATAGATGACATCCATCGCCTTCTTGAAATCCTCCGGCCCCAGGTCGTCTGAAATCCCGACATAAAAGGCAGTAGGTTCGTAAATGTCTTTCCAAAGCTCCAGTAAACGCTTCCCATTGTAACTCTTCTTGTACAGAAGATGAGTTGCTATAAGGCCCTGCACGAGTTCATGTTCAAAACCGGGTTCGGGATGGAATGGATAAAGCCCGAACCAGAGTGCTGCCATGAAATATCTCTTCAAGGTCTCGCTTCTTGTATAGTGCCCTCTCGGTATGAATTGCGAGTAGTCAACCCAGTAACTTTTCATACTGTCATCATCATAATCAGGTTTGTTGCTTCTCAGAATGGGAGGCGGTGCAATATTCTCGTGTCTTTCTGTCAGCTTCACCTCCTCCGTGACCAAACTTTTGACGTCTTTGTCGATGAGCTTCTCGTCTTTTGTGAGGAAATAGTAGGGCACAGTAAAATAGGCAAGATTGGCCTTAGCAGCCTGCCTTATTATGCCCCTTTTGGACTCTTTGTAAATAGTCTTAGAGTGCTTGAGCAGTTCCCTCGAAAGGTCTGTCAGCTTCTTCGAAAGTATCTCCTCTTCGATATGTCGAAGTGTAAAGTCAAAGAAAACAGAGTAGACCTGCAACACGGTATCGGTTGTAATAAAGTTTGGCACACCAAGATAGTCATTCTCCTCATAGACATGGAAGAGTTGTTCATGTTTCGCAGCACCGACGAAAAAGCCGTTCGTCCTCAGTTTCCGATTCTGCAGTTCACTGAAGGTGCCAAATTGAAATCTATTTAAGACGTTCTTTTCATTGAGAACTGTTGTACCTTTTTCGTCCGTAATGTAATTCTTTTTGAGAAGTTCTTCTTCCTTCTGTCGAATGAGTTCGATATTGTTAAGTTCTGTTTGCGATAGTCTGCTGTCAGAGTAGTTCCGGTCCGGCCTGTATCCTTTGCCCATAAAGTACGCATTAAGTTCATAGATTTTAAAGGGTTTGCCGTGTTTTGCATATATCTGGTTACGCAGCAGCCAGAGTTCCTGAAGCGTTTTGTCCTCTAGCGCAGCGGGACTAAAAGGTTTTGAAAGATCGGGCTCATTCTTTCTTTCTTGTGAATGGGCAGGGGAGTGTGAGCAAAACAGAAGGAGAAAGAATAATACTATCGACATTCTTTTGATCATCATATCCTCCTATGATGCGCTACGTACGTTTCACAACATTCTCAAAATGGCTTCCCGTATTCGCGGGCATCGACATGACGTCGAAGAGGGGGAAAATGAAAAACAGTAACCGGGATGATTCTTATAGAAAAGCCATAAGCGAAGTCCTTACCCCTCCAAGGAAGACTTCTCACAATGGTCAGAGATTACACGAAAGCTGCTCTCCCGTCAATCAGGTAAATACCGTATTTTTATCTTCAGCCTGTTGTTTTATTTCGAAAGGATTGGACCTCAATTTTGCCCAACGAAACTTATCGAGGAAACGCTCAGTCAAGCGCCCTTGCGGGGCATTTTTTTGGGGTCAGAACCGGACAGAGAGAAACGATTTTGACAAAAATGGGGTCTATGTATAATTTAGCGTGGCTTCTTTCAACTATGTAACGAAAGAGATCACCCTGAAGGTCGTCTATTACGGGCCGGGGCTGAGCGGAAAGACGACAAACCTGCAGCACCTTTATTCCGTCCTCGATGCGTCATCACGGGGCAAGTTCATCTCCGTTGTGACGTATCCGCCATCCGCCACTGCATCATTTTCGAAGTTCCATGTTACATATCTTGTTGGCAGCTTCCAGCTTATGCTCACAAATCCTGCGCAGTCATTGCCAATCTTTGTATATCCCATAGTATTGCGGTCATTAACCGAACTGTAGAATTCACTCCAGTCATACTGATCATAGGGAATGGTTTGGCTGTAAGCCTCACCATCATAAACCAGTCCCGCCCTATAGATATAGTAAACATTAGTGCCATTACTTCTTTGATAATTCCAGTTGGTTATATCATTCATAGGACTCCATGCAAAGTTAGTCATCTCACTTGCCAGCCTCAGAATTGATTCCCTGCTAATAGGCGCAAAAGGAAGCGGGTCCCCCGTCCAAGCGTGCGCTAAGCAATTGCGCTAAGCAATTCACAAGGAGGAGGACAATGATTTGTACCACGACCAGGACTATTGTTTTGGTTTTCATGCCGCGCTCCCTAGTTGATTGCAGGAACGAAAATATTGAGTTTCAAACTACTTTTCTCTGGCAAAAACTGATAAATTGAGCCATATTTGTCTAATGCATATTCTCTTACCGCCCAAAAGTTGATATTGCCTGTTGGCAATGTCATGGATTGCAAGTAGTCGGCTTGTGCGTTGAACTTATGCACTTCCCTTATGCCCTTTTCTAGGGCACGACCGCTTTCCATGTAGAAATTGCCTTCTCTATCTTCGCCCAAGAACTTAATAGATTGTATCCCGCTGAGCGGAAAAGAAACGACCTCTATGCTGTTGGTGCTTTCGTCTCGTATCTCCAACAGCCCTCTCTCGGCGGTCGCAGGTCTCGTCATATACTTCTTACCGCTTCTCCCAGTCTTACCAGCCTCCTTGTAGCTCTTCTGTTCTTCTGCAGCCGGTTCCACAAGCCTGTTGCCCAGAATTCTGCCAACTAGGATGTCGCCGCATGCGGCGGAATCACAAACATATTCGTAGATTTCATCTTTAACGATATGCATTGGTCCACTTCCCCGCAGACTTCTGTCTAAATCTATGGCAGTAATAACATTGCCTTTGTCGTCATATTGATAGAGCTTGTTCACCATGCCATCATAGATACATATAAGCCCTGATTCATCAATGACTATATCATCGAGCGAACCACTGTAAATTCGCTTATTCCCTTCTATTACGGGTAAATGCTCCTTCAATGGAATGGTAAAAAGAAACCCTCCAGCGCGTGAAAACACTTGAATTCTGCCATTCACAGTGTCACAAATAAAGATTTCACCCTTGTTGTCAACGGCAAAAGACTTAGGTCCTATACTCGCTCCTTCGTCTCCTATTTCAGCCCCGACTTCCCTTGGGCCGAGACCATACGGAATACTTATGGCAAGCATCTTTCCTTTTAAAGGTTTTGAGCCCACGGGGGGACCGCCAGCTTTGACTTCCTTCAAAATAGTTTTCTCCGGATTTGTTTGATCCTTCAAGAATGTCATGACGTGAAAATCATTGCCCAAAAGAATCTTGAGTGCGTCTTCGATATCCATCTCCGTAAACTGTGCCGTTGCCTTTTTGCCGGCTAGTTCTTGAGCCACTGTGATCTTGACGCCGCTTCCTCTTTCAATCTCTTTCAAGACATCCGCTATCTCAGCATCCTGTACATCTACGGAGACGCGACTATCTCTAATTTCAACCCTATTTGGTCTTTCCGCATTGCTCTCTTGCCCGAACAAATTCAATGGAAGCATGACAGACAGAGTCAACAGCAGGGCAATGACGTAGATTCCGTTTATCTTCTCGAGACTTCTCCCTAGCATTTTGATCTCCTTTCTATTTCCATCGCCGTCTCAGGCATGTCGGCTTAGTCATCGATGCGCCTCCCCCTTCCGCTAGAATACTGATAAGAATTCAGACTGCCGTGCTTACCGGATAATGTCATGCCTGTACTTAATCCGCTATTCGCTCTAATTTGGCGTTATCTCGGGCGCCATACGTCACCCCTTATTGTCATTCTATCCCCTACGCGCGAGAGAAAGCTTCGCATTCCTTGCTTTTTGCTTTGCATTTCTTGCAAGCAGGTAAGCGGGGTCAGGCTGGAAAACGTGAATTTAGCCTTCAATGTTTCCCGCACCGCTTTTCTCCCCTCCTCCTTGTCCGCTAACTTCGCCAGCTTCGACAACGTAGGTAAATCCCTCTTCAGTATCGGTTGTAAGCAGATCATCCTATGTCCTACCTCGCGCCAGACACTCACAACCAATCCGCGCGCGAAGGCCGCTCTTCTGCTCTGCTCCGGGATATCGTCAAGAAAAATATTTTCCTTTTGATTACCGCCGGACTTTACTCGTTAGAACGCTCCTGGAAACACTATGCGAGGAGGTCTTGCCACATCGGAATCTTTCCATGCCAGATTCACGTTTTCAAGCCTGACCCCCGTTGCAGCGTTCTACATTTTGCTTCCTGAAGGCATTCCTCAATGCAACAATTTCCTTGTATAATCTCTGAGTGGTTTCCATCCCCTTCTCAAGATCCCCGACCCATTCGTCACTGCCTGAATCGTTGTGCTCCCTATTCCTTGCACACATAGCGGTAGAGCACAGACATAGCCGTATCGGGAGCGATCTGTCGCCATTCACCTGCATCCTCTTCGGAAGAACTTTTGCCGTTCTTGTCATAACCTGTTATGCGAAGCGTCCGATACTTTTTTCCCGAGCAATCGACTTCATTATATCCTCTCATCTCTCTATAGTCAGGATCGTCCGACAACACCCGCCTGTCCCAGAATGTCGCCCTGTCGCCCTCAAAATGTATGCTTTCGAGATCGAGGTAATAAATCACCGTGCCCGGGGCATTCCTCGTAAGCTCGACCCAATCTGCTGCTTCCGGCTCCGTGCTCACGATGCACACGAGAGCAATTGCCCCAAGTAACGTCGACAGTTTCACGAGAGTCGGTCCGGTGCCGGAAAACAATCGTGGTCCTTTCATACTATTTCTCTCCTGCGTTTTCTCTCTATGTGCGTCAATGAAGTCCGGGAAGGGGACGGTGGCCGCCGTTTGGGAAGAATTGGTGCCGAAGGCGGGATTTGAACCCGCACGGGTTTCCCCACACGCCCCTCAAACGTGCGTGTCTACCAGGTTCCACCACTTCGGCATATATGGATGATACTATATCAAAACCCGCGATTTCAATAGCATAGGGAGAGAGATGACGGAGGGGATGGTGAGCAGGCGTTCCTGCAGCTAATAGTCCGGATAGATTCTCTTCCTGCATTCAGGACAGATCCCGGGGAAAGCTCCCGGCAAAGCAGCGTCTTTCTTCCTAATTCTCGACCCCCTTTGGTATAATAATCGGCATCCGGAGGGGTGGCCGAGCGGTTGAAGGCGACGGTCTTGAAAATCGTTGTAGGGGCAACTCTACCGTGAGTTCGAATCTCACCCCCTCCGCCACTTTTATCATTATATTTCAAGGACCTCTTCTTCGGAAATTATCTGCGATCCTTTCAACGAAGGTAATGCTCGACTTTTTGCAGAAGTTTTCTTCCGCTTGCATGGTGACAGCCGCCAAACCCAAGGCGATAGCAAAAAAGCTGCGCTTTCAACCGCTCATAAACTGAACTTCCTTCGGGGATGGCTTGAGTCCTGCATGGGCCGTTTCATCTCATCCCCTCCTGCACGTTCATCGCCATGTTGCGCCCTCTTCTCTTGGCCTTATACATGGCACGGTCGGCCGCATTTACCAGTTTCTCCCCCGTATCGATGGAAAGACTGGGGATGCCGGCAATGCCGATACTCACTGTAAGGCGCCTATCCGGAACTTCGGAGAACGTATGTCCGGAGACCTTGTTAAGAAGCTTCTGTGCCAAGACCATAGCGCCCTCGTTCCCGGTTTGGGGGAGCACAAGGAGAAACTCCTCGCCGCCCCACCGCGCTACGGTATCAACTGCTCTTATGACACCTTTGAGTATCTGCGCTATTTCTACGAGAACCGTATCCCCTGCACGATGACCGTATTTATCATTCACCGTCTTAAAGTGGTCTATATCCAGTATGAAACATGAAAGGGGAGATTTGTATCGTGCAGCCCTTCGGAATTCATACTCAATGACGGCCTCACAATGCCTCCGGTTAAAAAGACCGGTCAACGGGTCCGTGGTTGCAAGCTTCTTCGCCTCTTCAAACATCTCCGCCAGTTGTTTGTTCTTTTCCTGCAGTCCGTCCCGCAGCTCCTTTGTCCTCAAGCAGGCGTATATGCGTGCATTAAGTTCCCGGTCGCTATAAGGCTTAGGGAGATAATCATCAGCCCCTGCTGCTAATCCCGCCACCCTGTCGATAACCTTGTCCCTTACTGTAAGCATAATGATCGGAATTCCATTCGTATTTCGGCTCTTCCTCAAGTAGCGGCATACCTCTCTGCCGCTTATGTCGGGCAGCACAAGGTCAAGAAGTATGACATCGATGGGCTTTGTCTTTGCTATTTTAATCGCGGTTTTGCCGTCCTTGACCCACTCAACGTCATAGCCGGCCCTCTCCAGAGAATGCTTTGCCGTCTTGGCCTCGACGCTGCTGTCTTCCACAAGCAGAATTCTTGTCTTTGCGATACTTTCAATTTCTACGCACATGGCTTCCTTATTCCAAAATTATCCGGAAGCTAATGACATCGGCCTGTGCAAGTGCAATTGCCGCAGCCTGTCGGGAAACTATTGGCTGGTATTCCTCCACAAGCTGAAGAAATTCATATCCAGCCTTAGAGCGAATCTTCCCTTGGTTCCCGGCTCTCCATGCGTCTATCAGATTAATCGAACGATTCAGTCTTCTGAATTTTTCCCAGTCCATATATCCTCCGATACAGCAGAATTTCTCGCCTACTTCTATCTTCTGGGAGGGAAAAGCGCACCGGGCCGCTCGGGGCGCTCTCGAATGAGGCCGGATTCGACGGCGTAGCAGACAAGCTCGGCCACCGAGCTAAGACAGAGTTTGCACATAATGTTCTTCCGGTGCGTCTCGACCGTCTTAGGGCTGATGAAGAGACTTGCGGAGATCTCCCTGCCGGTCTGTCCCCGGGCAATCATTTTGAGGATTTCCCGCTCTCTGCTGGTCAAGGGGCCGTCATGAACAGCAAAGCCCGGATCGGGAAGGTCCAATGCCAACGAGGCAGTGATGAAGGTCCCGCCTACCGCCGCTGTCCTGATCGCCTGAGCCACGTCGTCAAAGGCCCCATCTTTCAACGCATATGCAGAAACCCCGGCATTGAAAACCGAACGAACCAGGGCCGGAGACTTATACGTTGTGAGAACGACAACGCGCGTGTCGAGACCGCGTTCGGCGATCTCTTCTGCGACCTCTATTCCCCCGACCGGCGGCATGACGACATCGAGGACCGCCACGTCCGGGCGGATGGCGAGGATCATCTCTATCGCCGCATTGCCGTTTCCGCACTCACCCACTACCGCGATATCTTCCTCCATCTCCATGAGGCGGAGGAGGCCCTGCCTGAAAGGCACGTGATCGTCGGCTATCACGACGCTGATCATCTCAAGCGGCTCCTCAGCCTCATCTCGCTCAAAGGACTGATGCAATTTTCTATGGGGAAATAAACCCCGGCGGAGGAGGCGGCTCCAGTGTCGGGGTGGCGTTGACCTCTGCGCTCTCTGCACTTTCACCGTCTGCGCCCGCTGCCGTCACCACATAGTAAAATATCCTTCCGTTGCTTCCGTCTCCGGTAAGATGTACATAGGGGCTCGCCACATCGGCTATTTTCATTCCGGTGGCCCTTGTCACTCCCGGCGTATTTGACCAGTAAATGTTGTACGAGGTTGCTCCATCTACGGCGTCCCATGTGATCGTCACCTGCTCGTTGCCCGCGGTGGCGCTCACATTCACCGGCGCAGGCAGTGGGGGTACAGGCTCGGAAGAGCCTCCCCCGCCTCCGCATGCCGCAAGCGATGCGGACATTATCAGCAGCAGTACAAACAGCCAAACTTTGGTTTTCACCTGAAAATCTCCCCTTCCCCCTCTTTGCCACCCTTCGACAAGCTCAGGATGACATTTATATCGAAGGGCCTACCTTTGGAAAGAGGGCCTACCTTTGGAAAGAGGGCCTACCTTTGGAAAGAGGGCCTACCTTTGGAAAGAGGGCCTACCTTTGGAAAGAGGGCCTACCTTTGGAAAGAGGGCCTACCGGACCTGCCAGGTAGGCAGGTCCGGTAGGCAGGGGTGAAAGGGGGCTTTTATATCCATTTGTGCCGATTTCTCTGCATATATTCTTCATTATCTGACCTCCTTCATTTGTATGACCAGGTTTTTCCGTCCTGTATTTACATATGCGTATGAGCTCACGGCGCTCATGTCCACCTCGGCGCCTGTGGAAGGATCTTTCAGTGTAAGGCCGCCGGGCACTGCCGCAGAGTCCCAGCTTATTGTCACGGTCTTTCCGGTCAGGGGGGACTCTATGGACAGGTCCCATTCCCTCAGGTTGTCAGGGGCAGCGCCTTTTATGTCCCTCCAGACTTCCCTGCCTTCGCAGGTGAAGTATGCCCTGACATCGCCAGCCGGCATGGCAGGCACTTCGTATCCGGGGTCAAAGCCGTCTGTGGCGCCGGACTTCTGCCCGGCGCTCAGCCTGTTGCTTGCGTTGCCGACGGTCGCCGTTATCCCGGCTTCCCATTCCGAAGCGGCATATGCCGGGGCCGCAAGGGTCGCAAGCATCATGCTTATCATTATTGTTTTAAGTGTATATCTCTCGGTCTTCATTGTTCGATCTCCTCCTTTAGGGTTTGGTTATTATCAGGGTATAAGTGTCGTCGTCCTTGTCCAGATACACCCAGTATCCGAGCCACGGGGCAAGGGTCGCATCCGGTGCCCCGCCCGCGCTTTCGAAGCTGTAGGTGCTTCCCCAGTCGCTGCCGTTGAAGTAGTATATGGCGTTCACGAGCCACCCGCTGTTGACTGCGCTGCTCCATGCGATGGGCGACTCAGAGCCTTTCTGCACCTGCACGCTGCTCAGTTTCACGTTGCCGCCGTAAGGATTGCTTATGATGTTCCATCCCGGACTGAGGGCCGCCGCATAGGTTGAGGCGGCTATGTCCGCATAAGCGTCAAGGTCGGGGATGGCGGACGCTGCGCCCCTTTCCACGTAGTACCCCTCCCCGGCTTCAACGGGCGCTGAATCGACGCGCTCGTAGCTTCCGTAGTTTTTGTCGGTCGTCAGCCCGGTGGAGAGCCATCCGTAGATTTCTTCGCTCCCGAAGGCTGTTGCACCGTCAAGCACGGGCGAGCTCACGTCCCTCGGAATTCCCAGTATGTTGTCGCCGTTCATCATCTCTATGACAGGCCCTGTCATGCAGCCCTTCTCAGGATATGTCACAACAGCGCCACCGGCTGTTTTCATCTCGAAGCAGTATTTGTGGATATGCGCGGGACCGAGTTTCGTGGTGTAGGTACAGTCCGCGCCCGTTGCGTAGTCTCCGGCGCAGGCCAGGTCATAGGGATAGAAATCGGCCTCATCCGGGTTGCTCCTCTGTGCCAGGTAAAGCCTGACATATTGCGGCTTTCCTCCCTGATCCAATGCCCACACGGTGAACCTGTATTCAAGACCGACTTTCGGCTTGCCGTCCTCAAGGTTGTCTCCGTCGCTGCCGCCATCCGTCCTCTCCAGACACGGCAAACCGCCGTCCGTGCAGACCAGATCATCAGGCTGCTGATTCGCCGCAAAGGTCGCCGTTACCGTGCAGTTGCCTGTTATCGCGCCGGTTGTGTATGTATAGCTCGGGACCGAATCGGCGCTGTTGTTGTAAGGGTTCCCCCAGCAACCGCTCACACTGGCCACGTGATAGCCCCCATTCGCGTTGAACTTGAAGCTTGTGGTCGAGCCGTAGTTCACGGTTTGGGGCGACGGGGTCGAGGGATCGAGGCTGCCGTTGACACCCGGCGAGGCTGTTACCGTGTACTGATTCGGTTGGTTCTTTCTAAACGTTGCCGTCACTCCTGAATCGGCAGTGATATTGAATTTGCAATCCCCTGTGCCTGTGCAGCCTGCTGCCGAGCCTGTGCCGTTTGACCAGCCTTCAAAGTACGAGCCTGCGGCGGCGCTGCCTGAAAGTGTTATCTCCTTGCCGTCGTCAACCGTGCATGTGCCTGTATCGCCTATCCAGGTCAGGGTGCAGTTTACTCCTGCCGTTACTGTGCCTGTCCCCGTACCGTCTTTGGTTACGGTCAGGATGTGAGTACCGGGCTGGTTGTTATACAGCTTCACGGTTTCCATGAGGGATGTCGAGCCGTTTTGATACCCGCCATAAGCCTTGCCCCTGGCCCTCACATAGCCGGTTAAAGGCAGGGACTGGCCTTGGAGCTGCCAGCCGCCGGTGATGCGGGTTCCGGCGCCGAGGTATATCGCTGCACTCCAGTCGTTCTTGTCTTCGGAGTATTCGAAGGTCACATCATATACTTCGGGCGAGGACCCTCCCCTCATCCAGGTTATTGTTTTTCCGTCCTCAGAGACCGTGAGCTCTTGAACAGCTTCTGTGTCGCTGTTCAGCCGGGCTATTCTGTTCCTCGCCTGTCCGCCTATGGTTGTGAACGCACCGCCAACAAGTATCTTCCCGTCCGCCTGCACCGCGATGGAATAGACAGCGTCGCTTGCATTCGGATTGAAGTCCGCATCCGGCGTGCCGTCAGCTTTCAGCCGGGCTATTTTGTTCCTCGTCTGTCCGCCGATGCTTGTGAAATATCCGCCCACCAGGATCTTCCCGTCCGCCTGCACTGCGATGGATTCGACATAGAAGTTTGCATTGGGATTGAAGTCATCCGGCGTGCCGTCCTCATTCAGCCGCGCTATGTAGTTCCTCGTCACGCCGCCGATGTTTGTGAACCAGCCACCCACCAGGATCTTCCCGTCCGCCTGCACTGCGATCGAATCGACAGAGCCGTTTGCATTCGGATTGAAGTCTGCATCCGGCGTGCCGTCCTCATTCAGCCGCGCTATGTAGTTCCTCGTCTGTCCGCCGATGCTTGTGAAACTATCGCCCACCAGGATCTTCCCGTCCGCCTGCACTGCGATCGAATCGACAGCGTCCTCTGCATTCGGATCG
>JAMCWJ010000068.1 GCA_023475105.1 Nitrospirota bacterium | reverse complement strand
CCTGAGCAGCCCGGCAGTCCCGATGCCTATCTCCTGTCGAGGGAGGCGCTTTCCGGGAAAATAGAGGAAACCCTGGAGCAGGGAGGCACGCAGATACTCCTTCAGGGAGGGCTTCATCCCGATCTCGATATCGACTACTATGCCGGGCTGCTCAGGTACATAAAAAGCAGATACGACATCAATGTCCACGGTTTCTCACCTCCGGAGATATCCTATCTGGCGTCGAAACACGATCTCACTGTACGGGAGACGCTGCGGATATTGAAGGAGGCGGGGCTCGATTCGATACCCGGGGGCGGGGCCGAGATCCTGTCGGACAGAGTACGGGAGATTCTGAGCCCGAGGAAGATCAGGACCTCGGAATGGCTGCGGGTGATGGAAGAGGCGCACCTCCTCGGGATGCGCACCACGGCGACGATGATGTTCGGGAGCGTCGAAGGGCCCGAAGATATCATCGAGCACCTCGAGCATATACGGAACCTCCAGGACAGGACGGGCGGGTTCACCGCCTTTATCCCCTGGTCCTTCCAGCCGGGGAATACGGAATTGCTGGCAGGGAGCAGGGAACAGGGAGCGCAAAAGCTCACTCCTGCCACGGCCGTCGAATATCTCAGCGTGCTGGCGGTTTCGCGGCTCTATCTCGACAATGTCGCGAATATCCAGGCGTCGTGGGTGACGCAGGGAGTGAAGCTTGCTCAGGTCGCCCTGAGGTTCGGGGCGAATGACTTCGGGTCGACGATGATCGAGGAGAACGTGGTGGCCGCCGCAGGGGTGCGGTACCGGGTGTCCGTGCGGGACATCGTCACCGCGGTCAGGACTGCGGGGTTCAGACCCGCACAGAGGGACACGTACTACAACATCCTTAAGGAATTCTAGTTTCAGGAGGTGGGCGGCAGGCACCGTGAATGTGCCCCGTATTCTTATCGTTCCGAAATCTCTCCCGGAAAGCTTTTCGGGATGGGGATACCGGGGCGGAGTGCGGGAAGTGAAAAAGGAGGTCCTATGCCGGATAACGTGTATGATGTCGTAATTATCGGCGGAGGTCCCGCCGGGCTCAGCGCGGCCCAATATGCGGCGCGGTCGGGTCTCAAAACGATCGTGATCGACAAATCGCCGACTGCCGGAGCGCTCGCCTTTACAAGCAGGATAGAGAATTATCCGGGAGTGCCTGAGCCGGTGAGCGGCAAGGGTCTCCTCGACATCTTTCGGACGCAGGCCCTCGCCTTCGGCGCCGAGTACGTGGAAAAGCAGGTGGTGGGGGTGAAGCTTGAAGGAGAAACAAAAGAAGTTTTCACGATGGATGAAACCTACCGCGGCAAGGCCGTCATCATTGCGACGGGTTCGATGGGACGGAAACCGACGATCAGGGGGGAGGCCGAGTTCCTCGGCAAAGGCGTGAGTTACTGCGCCGTATGCGACGCCGCTTTTTACAGGGGCAAGACGGTCTGTGTGATCGGCGATTCCGAGGAGGCGGTCAAGGAGGCGGGTCTTCTCACCCGGTTTGCCGATACCGTCTATCTCATCTCGCCTTCCAAGAAACTCAAGGTGGAGGACGATCATCCAACGCTGAAGATTCAGAACCTGAAGGCCCTTGTGGGCCGCAGCGTCACCTCCATAGAGGGCGGCGAGGTTGTCGAGAGGATACGAATGACCGACGGCGAGCATAACGAGAGCGAGCTTGCACTCTCAGGAGTATTTGTCTATCTCCATGGAAACAAGGCAATTGTCGATTTCCTCGCCGCCTCAGTCGAGCTGAGCGAAGAGGAGTGCATCGTGACGAACAAGATGATGGAGACCTCGATCCCCGGCGTATTCGGGGCGGGCGATGTCTCGTGCGCGGAAGTGAGGCAGGTCGTTATCGCGGCTTCGAACGGATGTGTTGCGGCCCTCTCTGCGGAAAAATATGTCCATCAGAGGAAGAGACGGAAGTACGACTGGGCGAAATAGCGTCTCTCAGCGGACGTATTTCTCGAGCGTCGTGAGCACGTCGATATGGAGCCGCTCGGAGGGCAGGAACCGGAA
Organism: Nitrospirota bacterium; assembly: GCA_023475105.1. Classification (GTDB taxonomy): domain Bacteria; phylum Nitrospirota; class Thermodesulfovibrionia; order Thermodesulfovibrionales; family UBA9159; genus JAMCWJ01. The sequence continues at coordinate 10,365 of JAMCWJ010000068.1, read as the reverse complement.
TTCGACCCATCGGGCTTCCTTCGCCGCATGATCTGCGTGGAGGGCCGTGGCGGCAAAATATGTCTCGTAATCCCTTCGGAGTTCCGGGGAGACCCTGTAGAGCGAACTCAGGACCGATTCCGCCGCGCGCTGCGCCCCGAATCTCCTGCCCTCGGTGGTCCTTTCGTCCGCTGCGGCACGGTACTTGGTGCTGATAAGGACGAAATCGACATAGCCCCTCAGATTCCTGTCCCTGAGGACGGCGAGAAAGACCCTGCTCAACCTGTTCAGGACCCCGGATGCCGACGCCCCTGAAAGAAGGGACTGCTCCACGTAGATCGAGTTCGCGGCAAACCTGATCCCCTCCGGCTTTTCAGCGGCGAACTCCCGGGACAGGAGGGTCCGGATGTTCTTCGCAAAGGCAATCCGAGGCGTGGACATGGCTAGGGCCGGCTCGAGGAACCTCTGGACCCTCACAGCCCGGTAGTAAAGGAGTGCTCCCAGAAGCAGCACGCCGATAAGCGCAAGGCTAAGGACAGGCGCGGGCAATTCAAAGAACTTCTTCACGGGCCTCCTTTCATCAGATCTTTGCCTCGAGCAATCTAAGGCTCTTTATCGCGAAGTCAAAGTCTTTTTCGTCGATCGTCGACGGGTGGTGTATCGCTTTGTTCCTCACCCGCACCATCTGAAGGAAAATATCCTTTTTGAAGGGGTTGATGCGGTGCGCGCGCTCCATCACGTGGAGGCATTCAAGAAGCCCCTGGGAATGACGGCCCACCGTCTTTCGTGTGAAGGTCTTGAGCCGTGTTTCGACCTGATGCCCCAGGAGGAGGGAGGCTACGATCTTTTCGCCTTTGCGGTACAGTTCGAGAGAATGCTCGGGCGACACGGCGCCTCTGAAGATATGGATATTTTCGTTCGACTCGAACTCCCCGGGAGCGAGATTCTGTATCTTCTGGTAGACCTCGAGGCATTTATCGCTCTCGTCCTCGTCGAGGAATGATTCAGCGAGCAGCAAGAGGTCCCGCAGCCTGTCGGCGACGTCCTTCTGATTAAAGGCAAAGGAGTGCGCCCGCCGCAGGGCCTCTGTCTTGGTGTCTTTCTTGTCCAGCACATCAAAATGCCTCGCCCAGCGTTTCCCTTTCAGGACATTGTCCTTGGTGAAACGGAACAGCTGTTCCATCACCTCGCCTTTATTCAGTTTTCCGCTCACGACGATGATGTTCAGCGTCGGGTATGTCTCGAAAAGCTCGGGCAGGGCCTCGATCCCCTCGCTCATACGGTCGAACTCGATATCGAGGGTCAGCAGGTCGATCGCTCTCTCCCGGAGCGTCTCTTTCGCCTGCGTGATGCTCACCGCCTCATAAAACCGCAGGTCCGGCTCTTCGGGGCCGAGGGCGAGCTGGATTTCGAGCTTCAGGAGTTCCCTGTCTTCATAATCGTCATCGGCAAGCAGCACCCTAAACATACAGCGCCTCTTCCACAAAAGGGAGGTTGATGATGATCTCCGTACCTCTTCCCGGCGAGGTATATTCTCTTCCGACCCTGATCTTCCCCGCATGGAGACCGACCACATACTTCGCAAAATACAGTCCCTCCCCCCATCCTTCGACGAGACTGCTCTTGCCTTTATAGAAGCAGTTCGCGGTCTGCTGCTCGCTCATCCCGACCCCCTCGTCCCGGAACGCGAGAGACACATATCTCCGTGAACCGTCGACGTCGATGGAGCCGGACACCGTAATGCGCGCATGAGGCTGGTCGGGTTTCTTGTACTTTATCGCGTTGTCGACGAGGTTTTCGAACACGGTCTTCAGCAGGACCTTCGAGGCGAAGATCGTGGAAGGGGGCGCCGCGCTGCGGAACGTGATCTCCGCAAGGTCGCCGTATTGCCTCGCGAGGTCTTCAAGCATTTCCCTCAGGTCGAGGCCCGCGAAGTCTATCAGCCCCGCCTCCCTTTCGTCGGAAATCTTCTTGAAGATATCGATGTCCGCAAAGAGTTTGTCCATATTGTCATCGATCCGCGTTTTCACCTCAGGGCTGAGGTCCGGGAGCAGATCGACCCTTCGCTTGATCCTCCCGAGATTATTCTTGAATTCATGACCGATCGTGGCCGAGATATACCGGATGAACTCGTTTCTCCGGGCAATCTCCTGGTTCTTCAGGATGAGAAGCCGGTTTTCCCGCGAGCGGCGCTGCTTCTGCTGGTAGAGCAGAGTGAGGTAGATGCTCAGCATACAGAAGGAGACCGCCGTCACCAGGAAGGCGATGTCTGCGACCTTCGCTGAGGCATCGAGCAGTCCTCTCATGATCGAGAGGCGCTCTTCGAGTCCCCCCTGGACCCTGGCCGGCATTGCGTGGAGCCCCTTCCAGGGCATCAAGAGCGGGACCAGGCGGTCGAAGGGCCGAAGGAACTTGTCGAAATAGACCATGCCGAGGACGAGCCAGACACCTGTCATCAGGGCTAGGGCCAGCAGATACCTGGCCTTACCGAAGGCGGACGAAAGAGACATGGGATATTTTAACTGATTTCAGCCTGCGATTTCCCGCGGCGCGGTTTTCAGCAGGATGAAGGGGCGATTGCAGGGTTGCACGAACCGGGAACATTTTCCTGCGGCAGGGCATTCCGCTGCCGCAGGAAAACTTCGATTACCCCTCGCAGCACAGGCGTCTCATTCTCTTCTTTCCGTTTGGGGCAACGGACAGCACAACTTCGACCTTTTTCCCGCAGTTGCTGCAGAACTGTGTCTTGCTCTTCGACTCCATACGTGCAGCCACATCGGTCTTGGACTTCTTTACCTCCGCCATTGGACTCCCTCCTTTCACCTCTCGAATGCGTAGGAAATCTTCCCGCCACTGTCCCGGCACGGCTTGTCCGTTGGTCGCTCCCTGGTTTGATGAGGCTCTCGCAGGTGTACCGACGAGCGGAAAATTTCACAAAACTGAATACTATACCCTGACACAGGCTCCCCTGTCAAGCCTCATTCGGCGAAACCTTTCCCTTCCCTGGAACAGGCTCTGCTCACCGGTATTTGACGAAGAGGCTGAGAAGGAAGCCCGTCACGGGCAGGACGATGATCGATTTCAGCGCAAAAGGGACCCCGAAACCGTCGGCCAGAACGCCGAGTATCGTCACCCCGATTCCGCCGGTGCCGATCGCAAACCCGACCATCAGGCCCGACGCGACCCCGAGATTTTTCGGAAGCAACTTCTGGGCCATCACGATCGTCACCGTGAAGGTCGAAATCAGGACCATGCCGAAGACCGCGAGGACCACGAGCAGCGCACCGCCTTTCAGAATGAGGATCAGGGGGAAAAGGAGGGACGCAGCGAGCATCGAAAGGACCAGGTACCTCTTGTGTCCCCACCGGTCGGCGAGGGGAGATCCCGCCATGGTTCCGAGGACGCCGCCGAGGAGGAAAAAGGAGACGAGCTTTCCGGCATACACAGGGTCGCCTTTCAGGTAATCGATATAGTAAAAAGGGATATAGGTCATGAGTCCGGCGTGAGCCCAGGACCTCATCACCACTGTCCCTATGAGAAGGATCAGAGGGAAGAAGGCGCCTTTGCCCGATTCCTCCGTCGCCGGCGCTCCCGTTGCCCTCGTACGGCCCGGGATGCTCAGGGTGTTCCGGAAAACGGCTGCCACGGAGAGGAAGAGGAGAGAAAAGGTGAACATCAGCGGGAGATAGGAAAAGCCGAAGTGCGTGACGATCGAGAGAGCGGCAATCGGCCCCAGAGCAAAGCCGAGGTTGCCTCCGACGGAGAACACCGCCATGCCGGTGGCCGCCCTCGCACCGGTGAAATAGTGTGCGGTCTTGAACCCCTCAGGATGATAGGCGGCAACACCGAGACCGCCTGTAATGACGAAAACAAGGAGGAGCGCATAGTGGACCGGCAGCGTCAGGAGCGCAAAACCGGCACCTGCGAGGAGACATCCCGCCGGGAGGAGAAGGGGTTTTTCCTTTCTGTCGGTAAGATATCCGAAGAGAGGCTGGATCACGGAGGAGGCGAAGTTCGAGGCGAAAATGATCGTCCCGGCGAGCGAATAGGACAGCGCAAGTCTTTCCTTAAGGAATGGCAGTATCGCGGGAAGCGCGCCCTGCTGCACGTCTGTGCAGAGGTGCCCGAGTGAGAGGATAAGCAGGGCCCTGAGGTTGAACCTCCTTTCTTCGGGATGGCTCATGACTTGGCGCCTTTCATTCATCTTCCCCTCCCACAGGACGTTCAATATATTACGCTCCGGAGAATCTCTTTTGCAAAAAAGGCTTGCCGGGCGACGGGGGCGGATGCCGATTCAGACGTTATATTTTGATGCTATAATTTAGCGCAATGGTAATGGATAAAGCCCTTTTCATCTTCCTGGTGACTTACTTGGCCATTGCTGCCGGACAGCCGCCTCTTTTTCGCATAGACCGTACCGGCGCTGCCCTTATCGGCGCATCCCTCATGGTTGTCACAAATGTCCTCGACATCGAGGCTGCCTACCGTGCTATTGACTACCGGACCATCGTTGTTCTGTTCTGCCTGATGATTGTTGTCGCAAACCTTCGCCTCTGCGGTTTCTTCCCTTTGGCCTCAGCTTTCGTCACGAGGCGCATCACACAGCCGTCGATGCTGCTGTATGCGATAGTCTTTCTGTCCGGCGGTCTTTCAGCACTTTTCATTAATGACACAATCTGCATTGCATTTACGCCGCTCGTGATCGGCGTGACATTACATCTTGGACTGAACCCGGTCCCTTTTCTTCTGGCATTGTGCATGTCGGCAAACATCGGCAGCGTTGCTGCCATCACAGGCAATCCCCAAAACATTATGATCGGAAGCTTCTCCGGCATCAGTTATGCGCGTTTCACAGCCAAAATGCTGCCGATTGCGTTCTTCGGGCTTATCATGTGCTGCTTAACGCTCCGTCTGGCGTATCGCAAAGATTTTGCAAAAGAACGGATTACTGTGGCAGCGGTGCGCTATCGGGTCCATCGTCCGCTGCTAATAAAAGCGTCTGTTGTTTCAAGCCTCATGCTGTTGCTCTTCTTCATGGGGGTGCCAATGACCACCGTCGCAATCGGAGCTGCCTCGTATCTGTTGATCACACGCAGGGTCAAGCCGGAGAAAGTCTATTCTTCGGTAGACTGGCGACTCCTTGTCCTTTTCGTTGGGCTCTTTATCGTAGTCGAAGGAGTCGAGCGTTCAGGATTGGCTACTGTTGTACTCGATGCGGTAGGTAAAAAGACCGTCGGCCATCCGATGTTTCTTGTGACAGTTAGCGCGGTTCTCTCTAATCTGGTCAGTAATGTACCGGCGGTCCTCCTACTGAAGCCAATAGTTGCCTCTATGTCTGATTCAGAAACCGCCTGGCTGCTTCTTGCAATGAGCAGCACCCTTGCAGGCAACTTGACTATCCTCGGCTCGATCGCAAACATCATCGTTGTCGAAGGCGCACGCCCCCGCGTAAAAATAGGTTTTCTCGAATACCTGAGGGTTGGAATCCCGCTCACAATAGTTACCGTTGCTCTCGGTGCGCTTTGGTTGAGTGCATTTCCTTACTGATCTTGTTATCGGAGCCGCCGCTAACGCAGGATCATTGTTTTTCGTTTTTGGTCGGGAATACCGGTTCCACGAGTGTAATCGGCAGTTTAAAGATCCTCTCTACCATGCCTAATGTTCCGGAGCCTATGGCTGATAGCGATAGGAATGTTATCTGCGGGTCCTTCATATTTCCTGATATCTTCACCGGGATGGATACCAGACTGCGTCTCATGACATAGCCCAGAATAGGTATCCTTCTCACAACCCGGTGGACCGTCTTCAGGGGGGACACAAAGGCGTTGAGATCAAGGGTCTCATTACTGAGATCGAGATGACCGCGCGCTATTATTCCCATGACAGGGGCATCAAGCATCCCTTCCTCGATCTGAATCCTGCGCTCCCGGACAGCACCGCGTATTTTCAAGGCGGAATAGCTGATAATCTCCCTGTCAAGGTCCGGAAATTGCCCCTTGAAGTTCTCCGACTCGTTCAGGAGATCGAAGGTCTTGTCGAGTGACTTTGCCTTGAGTATCTTTCCGTCTTTTGCGGAAAGGGTAAAGGCGCCGTCGAGCCTGCTCGCGATCTCCCCGATCTTTCCCTCACCCTTCATGCGCGCTTCCATCTGAAATGTGCCGGTGAAATCAGCCTGTTTATCCGTAAGACAGAGCACCGTGGGCTCAAAAGCGAGGTCCTTCGCGGAAAGCGCAACATCTATCTTTATACCCTGCTCGGTTATGCCGACGGACCCGGTGGTGGAGACACTGCAGAGTGCAGCCTTCTTTGCCGCTATCAGTAATGTTTTGCCGTCGAAAGAAACATCAGCATGAAAGGGTTCCCATCTGAACTGCCGGTATCGGAAGAAATCCGAGCGGAGTTTTAGGGTCCCTCTTACCGGGAAATCTTTCAGAAATCCGGCCGTCTTCTCTCTGTGGACCGCACGCTCTCTGTTCCGCAGTATGTTTTCGAAAGTTTCCCACTCAATTCCGTTGGCGGAGATGTCCATGTCGACAGAAAACCATGCCGGCAGACTGGAGAGCGTTCCTTTGACCTTGAATGTCATGTCTCCTGCCGCGAGCTCTGCCGTGTCGATAACAACACCCTGCTCTTTTGCTTCGAGTTCGATATGCCGCACAACCAGGGGGATGTCACGGTTCCAGGGGACAGGGATGTTTTCCCCTTTCAGCCTTCCTTCAGCAGTGGATTGCCGCGGATGCTTAATAACAATATGAGTCCTGAAAGCGCCTTCGAGTGAGGCATCAGAATAGATGCTGTCTGCAAAAATGGTATTGAGGGTCTGTGAGGTCAGTGTCCCCTTTAAGGAGGCATCAATCGTTTCCCTGGTAAGCACGATGCTCCCTGCAAGATCGTGGCTTCGGTCTTTTACTGTAAAATCACGGATAGTTGTTGAATCAGGTGTTTTCGTCACGGTGAGGGATACCCGTGTCCCTTGACCGAATAAGAGCCCGCCGCTGAATGCTGTTTTTCTGTCCTTTTCGAGGGAGAGGAGTGCATCCGTTACAGAAAAGGGGGCGCGAATCTTCATCTCCGGTGGAAGATTGATCAATTCGGTGATCCACGCGGTAACTTTTGGCCCTATCTCTCCCCGCAGGGCAAAGTCAATGCTCCTGATATCAGAAGGGAATTCCCTGACAGAACCCGTGACCGTGATCATACTGTCGATGATCTTCGACCGCATGTTCTTCAGGGATAGTTCGTTCTGCGTAATCGCGAACATCCCGCTCATCTCTTCTGCCTTGCCCGGAAGGAATGCTGCATCGAGGGTGAGCTTTCTTGCCTTGCCGTTTACGTGGAACTTCCATTCCTTTGGCTGACAAAGAGGTCCCCGGAGGTCCACAGAGGAGACAGAGACCACACCTTTCACAGACCGTACATCCTTGAGGACCGGCCTGATCTCTTCGAATGACGCAAGCCACGGGAAGATTTCATCAGCAGAGATCGATAGCCGTCCGCCGGTGATTTCAAGATCATAGGGGTCTGTGAGACTGAGTCGGGCCGTCAAACCGGAGAAAGAAGACCCTCCGATGCTGCCCCCTGAATCTGCCAGCCCCACAGTTTTTTCATCGAAGAAGAACTTTCCCCCCGTTACTGCAAGCGGAAACGGCAAAGGTTCATAGCGTGCCGTAATATTCAAGTTATCAACGGCGATCTTCACATGGATTGAATCAATCCGGTCACCAAGTATCAGCCTGCCCTCCGCACTGCCCCGGAGGTTGTGGAGACGGTCCATTTCATGAAGAACTGCTTCGTTTTTCAGCAGGTTCTTGTGTGTCAGGAGGGAAGGCAATTGCTCCATATCAGCCTTTACCCGCATATTAACATGGAAAGGGGCGTCTTTTCCCTTCAGGCCGATCCGCAACTTTCCTCCACTGCAGCGGTGATTCCCCAGGGAGGCCCCGACATTGTTGCTCTCGAGGACCCCCCTTGAGATGAGCACGTCACCGGCGACATTCTGAAACGTGAGATTCGTGGACTCTATATAGATAATCCCGGCCCGCATTTTTCCGGCTATCCGGATATTCTCCGTCCGCCCCAGTTCGGCCAGGGATTTCCCGGTGGTATGAACATGGAGTGCAGGAATCTCACCGCCCTGTACGATAGTAAAGATGGATCTGATGAGAGGTATGTCACCCCCGAGGTCAAGCGCAGACTTGCGGACGGACTCCACCGCGATTGATTTCCCCTCGATGTTGACTGTTATGATGCCGGAATTGCGATTAAGGGTATATAGCCCGGACAAATTCAGGGCCGGCCGGCTGATCTTTGCCTGTTTAATGTGCAAGGATACAGCGTCCGGTTCGATTTCTATGTCTCCTTTTATTATTGTGTCTCCCATTGTCACCCGTTTTTTCCCTCTGGAGACTGCCAGTTCCGATACCGAACTTTCCACTGACGCATTTAACACTCTAAGGCCCGATGTCTCAAATTTCGCTGACAGATCAACGTCAGAAACTCCTATCTGTCCGGCTGTTTCCTTTGAGAGTAGCGCGATAAGGATGTCGGGACGGAGATGCGTGAGCCGGATGGTCCCTTCGCCTTTCAGGTCATCTGCTTCTATTGAAGACGAGATTGAAAAATTATCCCAGAGGTTCGACCTGCTGTTCAGTTCAATATCCAGTGCTTTTTTTGAGGCACTGAGCCGCGACTGAATCAAATCGAAAGAGAAGGCGATCTTGTCCTCCATCATGAAATCAAGTTTGCCACCCCGTACGGCGATACGAAGACCCGGTGTTGTTGATACTAGATAATGAACCGCCGAACGGATCTTTTCTTCCATCTGTTCCAGAGAAGGCTTTTCCGTGTCTTTAGACATCTTAACGGTGAAGTGCGGCGTTTCAAGACTTACTTTTGCAATCCATACTCTGCCTTTCATGAGTGAAAAAAGGTCCGGATATGCCCTGAGGGATGCAACGGAACCTTCTGCCTTACCGGGTATTGATATGTTCACCTGATGAAAAATGAGTTCGGGAAGGGGAAAAAGGTGAAATTCCGAGTTCCCGTAGGTGATACTGGCGCCGGCCTTCCCGAGGAGATAGACATGTATTCTTTCTTTTACCGATTCTGAATTGATGAGCTTCGCGGCTGAAAAATAGAATAAGGCAGACAAGATCAGGATCAGCGCCGGCAAGCCCGAGAGCAGCAGGAAAATTTTACGTCGTGTAGTCATGACTAAGTGTGCTCGGGGGCAGTTTTCCTTTTCACCGACCATGCGCCTGCTAGAAGAGTTTACCGCCCTCCAACTGTTTCATAAGAGCAGAGATGAAGGGATCAATGGCTCCCTCCCTTGAGTTCTCGACTTTCACCTTTGTGAGGGAAGACCAGATGAGCTTTTCGCTCTTTACATCATAGACATTCGTAACGATAGTAAAAAACTCCGCGTCATAGGCCTTGCCGGAAACCGGGACATAGGCAAACGACTCGGAATAGAAACCATACCATCCGGCATAATAGCCTGCAGGAACTATATCGACTCCCCCCGGATAGAGTCGCGAGACATCTTCGCTGCTGACCGAGCGCGTAATCAAAACACTCTCGATACCTAACTCCCTCACCTTTGCCGCAATAGCCTCTCGGTCAAGTTTCGCTCCCGCTTGAGCAAACACCTTGTTGCCCGGGACCGCTTCAACTCCCCGGGAAGCCAAACCGTCGCAAAGACCGGTCTCAAAATGCTTCTGCATAAAGTCCAGTTGAGCAACGGCAATAACCAGGACCTTCCGAAGGCGTTGATTGTATCCCTCATCCTTCCATACGTGCAGGGTCCTGTTCGAGGCACAGGAAGTCGACAGTACTATCAACATAAGGCCAGTCAAAGAAAAGCCTTTCAGCGTACTTTTCATGTCCTTCATCCTTTCTTTCTGCTGCGAATTAACCATCCTGCACGTCAGCCGGGCGCCGCCCCACGCACCGTCTTCTCGGGCTCTTTCTGTCCTTTTTTGGAGATATTAGCAGTCTTTTTCTAAACATGCAATCCTTTTTCGTTGCCGGTTCACTCATATTCTTTCCTGGTAACATGCAGAGCAGATGTCCTGCCCATCCTCCTGAAGCGGGCCGTGCGGCGTTGAAGCAATCGCACTTGTGCGGGTTTGTCAGCCCTCTTAGGTGTTTATGGCGCGAGCCCGATAGATCGTCTCATCCACTTCTCGAAAAGGCAGGAGAACTTCACCTGATAACTGAGAGCCTCACTGGTCCAACGAAGCCATTGGTTTCCGATCGGAGGACTAAACCGCTGCGCGGTGGAGACGAGTAGGTAAGCGCTTTGGAGAAGAGAAAGCATTTCAGAGTTTGATTGGTGAGAGTCATTAAGCCGCTCTTGTAAAGTATTCCCCTCTTTTTACAATCTCC
>JAMCWJ010000038.1 GCA_023475105.1 Nitrospirota bacterium | reverse complement strand
TGAAGAGGTTGTCGACGAAGAGGACCCCGATCACCCTGTCCCTCGAGATGAGAGGGACTACCGCATAGGCCTCGGTGCCGAACTGCTGTATGAGCACCGCATCGGAAAGGGGTTCGCTCTTTGCGTCCGGCACGTTGAAGGGCTTCTTTTCTCCCACGGAGCTCGCAAAGATCGAGCCACTGTCGAGCGGAATCTCGAGGCCGAGACTCAGGCGGTCGAGAAAGGTATCGGTCTCGTTCAGCCCCGACTCTATCTCCTGCATCACATCCGAAAGAGTCTTTCTCTCCCTCGATAACTTCTCCCACACCCTCCCCGCCTCTTCGAAACTGGAAGGCCCGACACCCATGGCGCCCTTGAGTACGTTCCTTTTCTCGTCCACGAGGAAAAGTACCGCACGGTTGAATCCGAGACCGTCTCCCATAGTTACGGCGGTAAGTATCATTCTGAGGAGTCTGTCGAGATCGAGTGTGCTTCGCATGGCGGAGCTGATGAAAAAAAGCCTCGAAAGTTCCTGGTTTCTCTTGATAAGTTCCTTCTCTACCGCCTTCTTCTCTGATATATCCCTCGATATCCCGCTCACGCCGATCACGCTGCCGGAAGCGTCCTTGATCGGGGACAGGGTAAGGCTCACCTCGATGATCGTCCCGTCTTTTCTCCGGCGCACAGTCTCGATATCTTTCAGCACTGCTCCGTTGCGTACCCTTTCGGTGAATTCCCTCTCTGTTTCCTTCAGAAACTCCGGCACGAAAGGAAGAAACTTTCCGATCGCCTCGCCCTCGCCGTACCCGTAGATCCTCTGCGCACCCTGGTTCCACGAGGTGACGATGTCGCTTAAATCCGAGGTGACGATGGCGTCGGCGGAATTCTCTATCAGACTCTCGAGATATTCCTTTGTTTGCGTCACCTCCCGGTACAGGGCAAGCATCTCCTCCTGGTAGAGCACCCTGTCGGTGATGTCCTGGATGAAAACTACGCACTCTTCGACATTGCCCGCTTCGTCCTTTATGGGGTAAGAAGTAAGCTCCGCATAGTTCAGTCCGCTCACCTGCGTGATTACATTGATCTCACCCGTATCGGAGGTGACCTGCGCGACGCAATGAGGGCATATCCCCTTGTTTTCGTGAAAGACGGCGACGGAGCTTTCCCCTATGATTTCCTCAACGGGCCTGCCTATCCACGTCTCCACATACTTGTTCGCTGAGAGGATGGTATAGTCCCTGCCGAGGGTGATGATCCCCCCCTGCACGCTGTCAAAGAGGACATCAAGCCTCTTTTTGGCCTCAACGGCTTCTTTTTCCCTCCTGAGTTCCGTTTCGAAGCTTTTCGCCTTCTCTATCGCGACCGCCGAGAGAGACGCAAAGCTCTCCGCCGTGCTGAGGTCATCCGCCGAAAAAGGGATGATGACCCCTTCCGGGCCGCCCATCTTATCATAGACGCCGAGGGTGCCGATAACGACCTCCGCCACCTTGAGGGGAACATTGATAACCGATCGCGCATCGAGATGGGGAATCTGCCAATCTCCGGACATCTTTGAGAGGTCTTCCACAAGGATAGGTCTCCCTTCCTGAGCCACCTTTCCGGGGAGTCCCTCGCCGAGGGAAAGGGTCATCTTCTGCTCTATGTCCCTCGACAGGCCGAAGGATGCCCTGATCGACAGCTTGTCGTTGTCGAGCAGGCGGATCACGCAGCCCCTGGCGTTGAGCAGCCTTGTTGCCTCCTCAGCCATCTTCCTGAGCAACTCGTCGAGATCGAGCGTGGAAGTGATCGCCTGCGCAAGTTCCTGCATCGCCCGGAGCTTCTGGAGCTGGTTTTTCGTCGAGAGGTACAATTCCACATTCTTCTCATTCGCCTTCTGGAGCTCATCGACCATCCCGTCGAAACGGCGAGCGATCGTGCCGAACTCGTCTTTCCTTTTCGAGCCTATCCGGTAGTCGAGGTCGCCCGAAGTGATTCTGTCCGTCGCGGTCAGGATCTCTCCGAAGGGCACCGCGAGCATACGCCCCATAAAGAGGGCGAGCATGACAAAGGCGAGAGCACATGAAACGAGAAGGGCCGCCAGGTAGAAGACCATCTCATGTTTTATCTTTTCCCCGCGATCAATGGCCGCGGAAAACGTTCTGACCGACCTGGTATGCAGGTCATCGAGGTGTGTCCGAATCTCCCCTTCCTTTTCTTCGAGCCGGCCGAGGAGGGGAAGCACGTCCCTGCGCCCCGGAGGGAACTCAGTGGACATTACGGCCTCTGCGATGTCTTTCAGCGCCTCAAAGTCTCTCCCTATTGCGGCAAAGTCCTCACCTCCCGGGCTCGCCTTTTGCAGACTGCCGAAATTATTGTATACTCGCGGGAGTCTTTCCCTGTAAAGGCGCTTGTATTTGCCGTCTCCGGTAATACCCCATCCCTCGGCGGCCATCACGAAATCGATGATCGAGCTCTTTAACTCTTCGTGGAGACTATAGACCTCGGAGGAGTTTCTCAGGACCTCAAAGTTCCCCTTCATGCTGTCGAAGATAAGAAAACTCCCCGCGACAAAGGCCGCGATCAGAAACAGAAAGGCAACAGTGAAAACGGCAAGCTTCTTCTTGATCTTCATTCAGCCTCCCGTCTCTTCCGTCCCAGGGCAATCCGGTAAAGATCGAGATATTTCATGGAAGAGGCCTTCCACGAAGAATCTCTGCTCATGGCCGCCCTTCTTATCTTCTTCCATTTCGGCCCGGCCGTATATGCACAGAAGGCCCGGTTCAGACATTCCCGAAGGCACTCCGCCCTGTAATCCCTGAAGAGGAAGCCCGTCCCGGTGTCCCGCAGAGGCGCATAGTCCATGATCGTATCGGCAAGACCGCCTGTCCTCCGCGCCACGGGGACCGTCCCGTAGCGCATCGCAATGAGCTGGCTCAGGCCGCAAGGCTCGTAGAGAGACGGCATCAGAAGAATGTCGCTTCCCGCATACACACGATGCGCAAAGGCCTCGTCATATCCTATTTTCACAAAGACGCTTCCCTTCTGCCTGTCCGCCAAGTCGATCAGCCTCTCCTGAAAGTGCTCATCTCCCCTGCCGAGAACGACGATCCGCGCACCCATCGAGACAACTTCTTCGGCCGCCTCCAGGAAAATATCGATACCTTTCTGTGCGGACAATCTCCCGACCATTGCCACGAGGGGCGCATTTTTTTCTCCCCGGTCCAGTGTACATTCCCCCACGAGTTCCTTCCGGCAGACGCCTTTTCCGGAGAGATCGCGCCGGTCGTACCTGGCAGGAATGAGGGGGTCAGTTGCGGGGTCCCATTCATCGGTATCGATTCCGTTTACCACGCCGTACAGATCGCCTGCGCGTTTCCTCAGGACTCCGTCAAGCCCGAAGCCGAATTCAGCGCTCATAACCTCCTCTGCATAGGTCTCGCTCACCGTCGTAATAATGTCTGCGGAGATCAGTCCCGCCTTGAGGAGGTTGATCTTGCCGTAAAACTCGATGCCCTCGGGAGTAAACCATTCCGGACCGAGGCCCGTAAGGGAGAACAGCACTCCATCGAATACGCCCTGATACCCGAGGTTATGGACAGTCATGACCGTTGCCGTCTCCCTGAAGAACGGCGTGTCGTAGAGCGTTTTCAGATAGAGCGGCACGAGCGCCGTCTGCCAGTCGTTGCAGTGAATGACGTCGGGCCTCAGACCGAGCTCGGCGCAGGCCTCCGGCACCGCCCTGGCAAAGAACGCGAACCGGGCGGGATTGTCGGGATAGTCGCCTGCGGGCGTACCGTAAAGTTCGCTCCGGTCGAAAAACTCCTCACACTCGAGAAAAAACAACGAATCGCCGTGCGAGAAAATCCTGCCTTCGTGCCTCCTGCTTCCTACGGGGATCCGCATGCGGTGTCCGGTGTCGGAAAGAGGGAACTTTTCCCGTATGCGCCGGTAAAGCGGCAGCATAAGAAATGCTTCGATGTCCGCCTTTCCGAACTCCTTCAGGAGCGCACCGGTCACATCTCCAAGCCCGCCTGTCTTGATGTAGGGGGCGGCCTCCGACGCCGCCATGAGCAGTTTCATTCAGGAACCTTTATATCTTTGCCTCCCGCAGAAACCGCGCCGCCTCTTCGGGAAGCGTCGGATTGACGTAAAAACCCGAACCCCATTCAAAACCGGCGATGTCGGTGAGCTTCGGCATGAGCTCGATATGCCAGTGGTAATACTCGTTGATTTCGTCGGTGAAAGGCGACGTATGGATGATAAAGTTATAAGGCGGAGTATCGAGTATCGAGTCCATCTGTTTCAGCACTCTCTGAAGCGCATCGGCCAGGGTCGAAAAACTCCTGTCCATGGGGTTGAAGACAGACTCGTGTTTCTTAGGGAGGATCCAGGTCTCGAAAGGGGCCCTCGGCGCAAAGGGGGCAAGGGCGATGTAGCCTGAATTCTCATAGATCACTCTCTTGCCGTTCTCCCTCTCCTGATTTATCACATCGCAGAATATGCACCTCTCCTTGAATTCGAAGTAACGTCGCGCAGAATCCACTTCCTGCTTCACCAATTTCGGGACGATAGGGAGGGCGATCAGCTGTGAATGGCTATGCTCGAGGGTCGCTCCCGCAGCATCCCCTTCGTTCTTGAATATCAGGACGTATTTGAACCGGGCATCCTTTTTCAGGTCCGTGAGTCTGAGATGATATGCCCAGAGCACGTCTTCGAAGGCCTTGGAGGGCATAGTGGCGAGCGAGAGCTGGTGGTTCGGGGTCTCGACAATGACCTCATGGGCGCCTATCCCGTTCATCTTGTCGAACATGCCCTCCCCGGTCCTGTCGAGGTCGCCCTGCACCTGAAGGGCCGGAAATTTATTCGGCATGACGCGAAGCGTCCAGCCCGGAGTGTTCGGCTGCGTCGACGTGGGTCTGAACGCCAATATTTCCTGCGGGGTCGTATATTCATTGCCCGGGCAGAAAGGACAGAATCCCCCTTTTTTCCTTTGCACGGGCGGTGAAGCGAAATCCGTGGGCCTCTTCCCCCGCTCCACTGCTATGATCACCCAGCCTCCCGAAATGGGGTCTTTCCTCAGTTCAGGCATATCTCCTCCCGTCTTCAAATCCTCGATCCAGAGTGAAAACTTCTTTGTAAGGCTGCCGAAAGACTCACCGTACAAACGTTTATTATTATATCATAATGCGATATAATCTCTTAGAATCACGATGAAGCCCACGTTCCATCACAGACTGGTGAACGGAGCATACGAAGACCCCTGTCTCTTCGTGAGAATGGTGAGGGAGAAGCGCGCGTTTCTCTTCGACGCGGGGCAAATAGATCGCCTCTCGCCGGGAGACCTCCTCAAGATAACGGACGTCTTCGTGACCCACATGCATATCGACCATTTCATCGGCTTCGACACTCTTCTCAGGGCACTGCTGAGGAGGGATATCCCCCTCAGGATCTACGGTCCCGAACAGATCATCGACTGTGTCGAAGGAAAACTCAGAGGATATACGTGGAACCTGATCGAGGAGTATCCGATGAAGATAGAGGTCTACTGCGTCGCCGGCGCAGAGCTGCGGCACGCCAGTTTTTACGCGGAAAACCACTTTCGCCGCATCGAGAGGGAAACGTCGGCGTTCGACGGAGTCGCGCTCAGGGAACCTCCCTATACTGTCCTGGCTGCTCCTCTTTCCCACGGAATACCCTGTCTCGGGTTCTCGCTTGAGGAAGACCTTCATATAAACATCGACAAGGCCGCGCTGAAGGCGATGGACCTTCCGGTCGGTCCCTGGCTGGCTGATTTGAAGGGAATGGTCCGTGACAGGGTCGCGCCTGAGACGCGCCTTGAAGCGGCGAAGAGGGAATTCCGGTTCTCCGAACTTAGTCATCTCGCCCTCGTCACCGAGGGCCAAAAAATTTCTTACGTCACGGACGTTTCGCCGCTGGAGAAAAACCTCGATAAAATCGTGGATCTCGTCAAAGGTGCGGACACGCTTTACTGTGAAGCATACTTTCTTCATGAGGACCTCGAAAGGGCCTTTGAACGCCATCACCTTACAGCGAAGATGGCCGGAGAGGTCGCGAGAAGAGCGGGGGCAAAGGACCTCGTATTGATCCACTTTTCACCGAAATACAGAGACCTTCAGAATAGGATAGAGGAAGAGGCACAGAACGCATACCGCCGGTAAAAACGCAAGGCGTGGAATGGACGGTCGGAGGCGCCGGGTTTGCCGGAAAAGCCGGCGTGCCTACCGCACGATTTTCATACTGATGTCCGCGGCAGTGGCGGAATGCGTGATGGCTCCGACCGATATGAGATCGACCCCGGTTTCCGCAACGGCGCGGACCCTCTCAATGGTCATATTGCCCGAGGCCTCAAGCATAACCCTCCCCTTCGCCGCCCGCACCGCCTCCTTCATATCCTCGAGAGACATGTTGTCGAGCATCACCACGTCGGCGCCGGCTTTCAGCGCCTCCTTCAGTTCCTTGAGGTTCTCGACCTCCACTTCAATCTTCGAGAGGTGATGCGCCCCTCCTGCAGCAGCGACCGCGGCAGCAATGCTCCCCGCGGCCTCGATATGATTGTCCTTGATCAGGATGCCGTCGTAGAGACCGAACCTGTGATTGCAGCCCCCTCCTACCCTCACCGCATATTTTTCCATAAACCGCAGCCCCGGGGTCGTCTTCCTGGTATCGACGATTTTTGCGTGAGTGCCTTTTACCTTTTCGACGAACCGGCCCGTGAGCGTCGCGATGCCTGAAAGACGCTGCAGGATGTTCAGGCTCACCCTTTCACAGGAAAGAAGCGTCCGCGTATTACCCGTAATTTCTGCGATGATATCGCCCTTTGTAACCCTCGCGCCTTCCGCATGGAAAATCCGTAAGGAAGTCCGAAGATCCACGAGGTTGAACACTTCCGTCGCAAAGGGCATCCCCGCGAGGATGAAGTTTTCCTTTGAGACGAGCAACGCCCTTGACGTCTGATTTTCGGGGATCAGCAGCGTGGTGGTGATATCGGAATTTCCCATGTCTTCATCGAGGGCAAGACGCAGGGTATTTCGTGTATTGTGAGGGATATACATACAATCAGACCTGCACCATGAACAAATATGTCAACGGGCAGCGGGGAATACCCCTCTCCCGGTACTGCGACAAAAGACGCATGCGTCCCCTACCTTCTCCTGAACAGCGAGAGAAACCCTAATGCCCCTCCTACCACAGCGCCGAGGGCGAGCGCTGATTTCCAATCGAGCAGGGTCGTCACTTCACCCTCGACATTGCCCGCTATCATCAAAAGAGAAGAAGAGTGCTCAGCGTGTATCTCCCTGGCCCCGACGATTCCGACGGCGCTCCTGCTGACCATGGCATTGTCCTTCGAAAAAAGGGCAGGCGAAAAGGAAGAATTTACCGAAATGCTGTCCCCCACGGTAACGGCGCTGATGCTTTGATTGAGGTTCACCTCCGTTGCGCGCATGATGCCCGCGGCGCCTTGGGTCACCTCGATCCTCTCGCCGTCGATACTCAACGCCCCCACCTGCTGGACTTCTATATGACCTCCCTCGATGGAACGGACGCTGCTCTGCTTTATCGTCACAAACTCCGCCTCGATAAAATCGAGGTCCTCTCCCTCTATCTCTTTTGCCTCGGGATCAACCATTTTTTACCCCCATCTCTTTTAATCGTTTCATGCTTCCTTCAAGACGCTCATCCTTGAGGACGAGTTCCCGGTACTTGGCCCTTTCCTTTTCGACGATCTCCTTCGGAGCTCGGGCCAGAAAGTCCTCGCTCAACAGTTTCTTCTCGAGAAACTTCAGCGACTCCGCCACTTTCATCTTCTCCTTCATCAGTCTTGCTATCTCTTCCTCGATATTCAGGAGTCCCTCCACGGGGACATATATCTCGAAAAAGTCCCGCACTCCGGTCGCAGCGCCCTTCGGTTTTTCGAGGGCCTTTCCTGCCCTGACCTCCCCCGCCCTTGCGAGCTTCCGGATGAGCGGAATGTTCTGATTCAGAATTCTTTCACTCCCGTCCCCAAACGTCTTCAGCAGGACCGTCACGTGCGCAGCAGGGGAAACGTTCAACTCTCCCCTGATATTCCTGATCCCCGTTACCGCCTCCATAATATACCGCATTTCCTCCTCTGCACGGGAGTCCCCCGGCAAAGCCGTGGGATAAGGCGCGATCATGATGCTTTCCGGGCTTCCAGGAAGATATTCTCTCAACCCCTGCCATATCTCCTCGGTGATGAACGGCATAAACGGATGGAGCAGCCTCAGAGAATTGTCGAGGACGGCGATGAGGCAGGCGACGGTCCCGGCACGGTATTCGGCCTTGTCGGAGATGATATGCTTCGCCATCTCGATGTACCAGTCGCAGAACTCATGCCAGACGAACTGATAGATGCCGCTCGCCGCGTCGTTGAACCGGTATTCCCCGAGCGCCCTGCCCACCTCTTCGGCGACCCCGGAAAGCCTGCTCAATATCCACCTGTCCGGAAGGTCGAGAAAAGAACCCCGGGCAGTGAGCAGCGCGTCCCGGTCTTTGAGTGCATCTCTCAAAGCATCCTCTGAAACATGTGTGATGTTCATCGTGATGAATCTCGCCGCATTCCACAGTTTATTCACGAAGAACCGGTACCCCTCGACCCGTTCCTCGGAAAAGCGGATGTCCCTTCCCTGCGCCGCAAAGGCTGCAAGCGTGAACCTGAAGGCGTCGGTGCCGTACTTGTCGATGATCAGGAGAGGGTCGACGACGTTGCCTTTGGACTTCGACATTTTCTCCCCTTTCGAATCCCTCACCAGGGCGTGTATGTATACGTCCCTGAACGGCATGTCGTCCATAAATTTAAGCCCCATCATGATCATCCTCGCAACCCAGAAAAAGAGGATGTCGAAGGCCGTAACGAGCACACTCGTGGGATAAAACGTCCTGAGGTCGTCGGTCTGCCCGGGCCAGCCCAGGGTCGAAAAAGGCCAGAGTGCGGATGAAAACCACGTATCGAGTACGTCCTCATCCTGCCGCAGGCCGGTGGCCCCGCATTTCCTGCAGCTCCCCGGCGCCTCTCTCGCTACCATGATCTCTCCGCAGGCATCGCAGTACCAGACAGGGATCCGGTGTCCCCACCATATCTGCCTCGAGATGCACCAGTCTCTGATATTTTCCATCCATGAAAAGTACGTATTTTCCCAGGATGAGGGGATGATCTTTATCTTTCCTCTTCTCACAGCATCGATAGCGGCGGCGGCCAGGGGCTGGGTCTTCACGTACCACTGAAGGGTGGGCAGGGGTTCGATAATCGTCTTGCAGCGGTAGCAGTGGCCGACGGAATGCCGGTGCCTGTCTTCCTTTACGATGAGGGCGAGGGCCTTCAGGTCTGCGATCACCTTTTTTCTGGCCGTATGCCGGTCCAGCCCTGCATACGCTTTTCCCGCATCATCCGTCATCCTGCCGTCGTCTCCGATCACCGTAATGAACGGCAAAGGCGGTATTCGACGCCGCGCGATCGCCTCGTCGTTGAAATCATGGGCCGGCGTCACCTTCACCGCGCCTGTTCCGAAGGCGGCGTCCACCGCGCTGTCCGCAATGAGCGGTATTCGCCTCTCCGTCAGCGGCAGATCGATCATCCTTCCTATCAGATCCCTGTAACGCCCGTCCTCGGGATTGACCGCCACCGCGGTATCGCCGAGCATCGTCTCCGGTCTTGTCGTGGCGACAACGATGTGTCCGCTTCCTCCTGAAAATGGATACTTTATGTAAGTGAGAAGTCCTTCGACCTCTTCATGCTCGACTTCGAGGTCCGAAAGCGCGGTGCGGCAGCGCGGGCACCAGTTGATGAGCCTGTTGTCCCTGTAAATGAGGCCCTCTTCAAACAGCCTGACAAAAACCTCGCGGACGGCTCTCGAAAGTCCTTCGTCAAGAGTGAAACGCTCCCGGGACCAGTCGCAGGACGCTCCGAGCCGTTTCAGCTGGTGAATTATTCTTCCGCCGTATTCACCCTTCCACTTCCAGACCCGCTCGACAAAGGCCTCCCTTCCAATCCTGTGTCTGTCGAGGCCTTCGCGCGAGAGTTCCCTCTCGACAACGTTCTGCGTCGCGATACCTGCGTGATCCGTCCCGGGCACCCAGAGGGCCTTGAACCCGAGCATCCGCTTCCATCTGACAAGGATGTCCTGCAGCGTCGCATTCAGGGCATGACCCATGTGCAGGGAACCGGTCACGTTCGGCGGGGGAATAACGATGGAGTACGGCTCGCACCCTGAAGGATCCGGGGCAAAATACCCCTTCTCAAGCCAGAGGGCATACCACTTTTCTTCTACGCCTTCAAGATTATACTGTTTGTCCGGTTTTGTCATAGCAGGGGAAAAAGAACCAGTCGGTGAACTTCAGGGAAAGGGCTGATTCTATAGCTCGGACTTGATCCTCTCTATCTCCTTCGAGATCATACTCTCCGCAAGATCCGGCACCGTCTCCCATATCACCTTCTCGACTTCCTTCGTGAGCGAGGCAAGAGCGCCCTGAAGCATCTCTTTCAGGAGTTTTTCGACAAGCTCGGGCGCCACCTCCCACAGGACCTTCTCCGCAGAGTCCTTCACCGAAGGCCCGAGGGAAGTGAGTAACACATCCTTCATGTCGAGAGACGCAAACATTGAAGAAACCTTTCCGTCGATCGCCTCCTTGAGCATCTCCGCTGCTTCCTCCTTCGAGGGTAACTCAATCCCGGGGGCCTCAAACGACGCCCTCGCAGGAGCAGCAACTACAGGTGGTTCTTCTGCGACCGTTTTCCCGGGCTTTTGCGCCGCTTGAGCCTCTTCCGCAAATTCAAAGATCTCCTCTGACGAAGCCTCTTCAAGAGGAGTCTCCTCTGAGAATCCCTCCGCTACCAGCGGCTCGGCCGTAAGTTCTTCCATAGCCCAGAGGTCTTCGTCGGCTTCCTCGGCTACTACTTCAACAGCCTCTTCTTCGGCAGCCCCCCTTGCCATTTCCTCCGCAGCGATCACCGCGTTTATCTTGCCGATCAGCTCCTGGGATTCGAAGGGTTTAATGATAAAATCCTCAGCTCCGACGTTCTTCGCCAATTCCTCATCCAAAGGCTCGAAGGCGCCTGCCAGGAGGATGACAGGTACAGCCTTTGTCGCGGGATTCGCCTTTATCCTTTCGCAGAGCTGATAGCCGTTCATCTTCGGCATATCGATATCGGCCAGAACGATATCAGGCCTGAATTCATCCATTGCGGCCAGCGCCTCCTCGCCGTTGCCCGCAGCCTTTATATCAAAGCCCTCCTCGGCAAGGACAAGCTCTACCACCTTCTGGATCGTGATGCTGTCGTCAGCAAGGAGAAGTCTTTGTGCCATTTTCCCTTCCTTCTGTGAAAACGTATCTCAAAAGCTGATACCAAGAGGCAATGCCCCTTCGAAGCTACAGCCAAATTTTATTGCTACGGAGAGGCAAATGTCAAGAATTTTCTTGTAGAAAGCCGAACCGACGGTTCAGCAGGAAGAGACCCCTCAGCCGCCCCCTCCGCCTCCGAAACGAGGGTAGGAAGAAGGGGAGGATGACGCGCCGTTCCCCGGCGAACAGCAGAAGGCCGACATCTTCTTTTTCACGTCCTTCGCACCGCAGTCCGGACAGGAAGTCTCATTCTCCGATGCCCCCATCTTCTGGAGGACGGAGAAAGAATTATTGCATTTCATGCAGGTATACTCGTAAATCGGCATTTCGTTTTCCTCCGTGTCTTATTGCGCTTTATTGCAACTAGTTTACTACAATTTGCCGTGCCCCGTCAAAGGAGCCTATGGCCCCACATCGACCATCAATTCTGCGTGAGGATGCATTCGGAGCGAAGCGCGAATGAGAGAAAATGCCGTCCTCTCGCAGAATCAGTCTTTCTTGATGATGGATTTTGGACCACGAATGCGGAAGAACGGAAGCTATTTCCCGAGCACCGCCTGCTTCACTTCTTCCGGAAGCCGCGCGGGCTTGAAATCCCTGCCCACGCAAACGAGTGTCGTGGTCGCCTTCACCACCGTCTTATCGCCTTTCCTGATCTCCTGGAAAAACCGCAGGGTCGAAAACCTCGCCTCCTCGACCTTTGCGGAGACCCTGAGCGTGTCCTGGTAATGCGCAGGCGTCCGGTATTCGATCTCGACGCGGGCAACGACGAACCATAAATTTTTCTCGGCCAGTTTCCGCAGTTCGATCCCCCTCGCAAGGAGATATTCGGTACGCGCCTCTTCGAGATATTTCAGATAGTTGGCATAGTACACCACTCCGCCGCAATCCGTGTCGTGGTAATAGATCTTTTTTTCGATCTGGAAAGCCTCCATTTCCGTCATTCCAATCCGAACTTCTTCATGAGGGCGAGTCCTGCATCGAGGGAACCGAAAACGTCCCTTCTCGCCGTTCCCTGATTCACGAACTCGCGCTCAAAGGAGTCGGCAAAATCGAGCATCAGCCTGTCCCCCTCAGTCATTCCGTCCCTTCCGACTATCGCTTCGAGCCTCCTGAGGTCCCGGCCTTTTGCATAATACTTATACAGAAGGTTCGCGACCTTTCTGTGATCTTCCCTCGTATGTCCCTTGCCTATCCCGCTCTGCATCAGTCTCGAAAGGCTCGGCAGCACGTCGACGGGCGGGAATATCCCCTTTTGATGGAGTTCCCGGCTCAGGACTATCTGGCCCTCCGTAATATATCCGGTGAGGTCGGGGATCGGATGGGTGATATCGTCTTCCGGCATCGTCACTACCGGAAGCATCGTAACCGAGCCCGGCATCCCCTTGATCCTCCCGGCACGCTCGTAGAGGGAGGAAAGGTCGGAGTACATGTACCCGGGATAGGCAAGGGAC
>JAMCWJ010000107.1 GCA_023475105.1 Nitrospirota bacterium | reverse complement strand
CTCAACGAGATAGGGATCCAGGGGATGACTATAACGGAGGTGAAGGGATACGGGAGACAGAAAGGTCACAGCGAGCTTTATCGCGGGGCTGAATATGTGGTCGATTTTCTTCCGAAGATCAAGATAGAGATGACGGTGGCCGATGGTCTTGCCGGAGACGTCATCGGCGTGATCGAAAGGAAGGCGAAGACAGGCAAGATAGGCGACGGAAAGATTTTTATCAGCCATATCGAAGACGCGGTGCGGATAAGGACGGGGCAGAGGGGAGAGGAGGCGTTGAGCTGACACGATCTGCTCTCTGATCCCCTGTGGCTGTGGTGACCTTGTCATCAGCATCGAGCATTTTTCAGCAGACGAGAATAGGTCCTTTAGATGAATAGAGAGCGTTATGGTTTTCAGGGGGTGATCGTCCTTTTAAAAGTGGTAGCAGGGGAAGTGAAGGAACTGCATCTTTCGCTTCAAGAGGTATTCAATGCAAGAGATGAAGAAGTAACTGCCTTGGTTGACAAAGATGAATACCTTGTGACCCTGAGCAGATACATGCATCCGAATCCGGTACGGGCCGGAATAGCGCAAAAGCCCGAAGATTATCGATGGGCGAGCTACCGATTCTATCGCGACAAGTCAAACAAGGATAAATTGGTGGACGTGGAGGATACGCTTTCAAGATTCTCAGAGAGAAGAGCCGCAGCAGTAGAAGAGTACAGGGCCTTTGTGGAAGAGGGCATTGGGGGAGGGGGTAATTCTTTTAATGCTCTGGGAGAGGGGATTATTCTCGGGGGCAAGAGCTTCATGAAGAAGGTCAAGGGCATATTGGGACAGATGAAAGCCGATGAAGAGATCCCGCACATTAAGAAGCTGAGAGCGAGTATCAATTGATCGAGCGATAAGAACCTGTTGTAGTTATTACGGGAAGGGACGGGAAGACTTGCTCCAAAGGCGCAGCGCGGAGAGAAGTGCGGCCATATATTTATCGAAGCTATTGAGTGGCGGGAAGAATATTGAGATAGGGAATTACTTCGGCATCAAGGGGCCGGCTGTAAGCAACGTCATAAAGGCAATGGAAGGACGAATGGAGGCTGACAGGAGGGTGAAAAGTGAAATCGACCGCCTAAAGGCGCGAGCTACAAATGAAGAATAAAGGTTTGACCCCGGGGAGACCCCAGGGATGAACTCAAATAAGAAAGGGGGGGCAGCTACTCTTGAGGATGATGGACGAGCTGTGCAGAGGGAGAACGTTCGGCAAAACTCTGTTAATCCTGCCTGACGACAAGAAGTGTGTACCTTACGGTATCCAGTGAAAAACTCCGGGATGGCGCCTAGTCCCTCGTCACCAGGACCTTTGCCCCTTCTTTGCTGCTGATCTCTGCCGCCAGCTTTGCGGCCTCTTTTCTGTCTTCGAACTTTCCTATCAGAACTCTGTGGAGGACCTTATCTTTCTGCTGAGACGCATAGAGAAATGCTTCGTAGCCCTTCTTTTTGTAATGATTGACGAGGGCCTCTGCATTCTTTTCGTTCATGAATGCGCCAAGCTGCACTGAATAGACCGGCTTGCCCGCCTGCTTTTGCGCCACAGCCTCGGGAGCGGGAGTCGGCGAAACGGGAGCTTTGGAAGGAGCGGGCGCTGCAGCTTCATGGACAGCAGGCTTTTCTGCCACGCCGGGCTGCTGAAGTTTCCCGACCTGCGGCAGGGCTGCCTCCCCCGCCTTCTGCTCAGGCTTTTGAGGAGTCCTGACCCCGGCTGTCTCCTCTACCCTGGCCCCCGGTATTAAGTCTTTCTTGAAGATCATCACTGCAGAGACGGCAACGATAATCGTACTGACCGCGATTATGGCGATCGGCAGGCGCAGCCTTTTCGCAGCGCTTTTCCGATATTCCTCAGTTCGCCGGCTGACAAAAGGTTCCTTATCTTCCTCTGCAGCCAGGTCTTCTTTCTTTTCCGAATCCCTTTCTGCCGTATCATCAGTCAGGGTCTCCCCGGCGGGCTCCTCTTCACCGGCGCTGTCCCCTTCAGGTTCGATGCCCGACAGGTTAGGTATCGCCTCGCCGTAATCCGCACTCCCCGATTGTTCTTCTGCTCCGACGATGATTCTGTCGGCTTTGCCCGGCTCTGCCACAAAAAGGTCTTCCTCTTTAGGAACGCCTTCCGGGGTCACGGCAGTCTCAGGTTCCACAAACGGGTGCGCTTCAAGCATCGTCGACCCTTCGGCCTCGGTGGCCGTGCCGAGCTCCCTCGATGAAACTGCCTGTGTGGTCTTTGCGACGAGTTCGTCGGGAGTGAAGGGCTTTCTCAGAGTATCGACGATACCACAGTCCGCGTAATAGCCGGAATGCCTCTCTCCTTCCTCCGAAGAGAGGGCGACGATCGGAACTTCCCTGGTCGCCGCCATACCGTGGATCGTCTTGCAGAGATCGAGTGCGTTTACGCCGGGCATGGCAGGGTTTATGAATATCAGCGCAGGCTTCACCCTTCGCGCCATAATGATGCCGAACTCTGCGGTGGAGGCTATGAAGACAAGATAGTCCTCGGACTCGAGCCTCGATACAATCGCCTGTGCCGTCTCCGTATCGGAATCGATGACGAGTATCGCCTTGTTTGCCATGGGCTTACAAAGGCTCCCAGTATTTTGCAGGCATGTCCTCTGCAAGTTTGAGTGCACCGTTCGAGCCCGCGAACAGGGGGTCTTCCACGCATGTCACCGAGCAGGAACCATACTCCTTCAAGGAGTCCTGGACGTATTCGCGTATCCCCCTGATCAGACTGCCGCCCCCCGAAAGCACGATGTTGTTTTTAATCTTGACCTGAAACTCTGGATCGAATCTCGCTATCATCTCCGTCGTCGTCTCTACGATGGCGGGGAGAATGTTCTCGCAGGCGCGCCGTATCTCATTCTTTATGTCGTGCATGACGGGCTTTCCGTCAACGGGAATTTCGACACGGATGTCACCCGGCGTCTCCCTCACGAAACTGTACTGCTCCTTGAACTGACGGACCATGTTCTTGTTGAACCTGGAATTGGGGTACTTTTCTGTGAGATAGCTGAAAAGCTTTTCATCGATATCGTCGCCCGCATTGAGTATGGTTTTCTGGTCTTCCTCCGCAGGGATCGTGCCGTGCATGATACAGAAATCGGTCGTGCCCGCGCCGATATCGATTACGAGCGCATTGTTCAACAGGTTCATGCCGTATGCGACCGCGAACGGTTCCGATACGACCATGAGGGAATGCACGAATTCCGCAACCGCCTTTCTGATCGCCAGTTTGTTCAC
Organism: Nitrospirota bacterium; assembly: GCA_023475105.1. Classification (GTDB taxonomy): domain Bacteria; phylum Nitrospirota; class Thermodesulfovibrionia; order Thermodesulfovibrionales; family UBA9159; genus JAMCWJ01. Next base: position 44,557 of record JAMCWJ010000107.1, on the reverse strand, counting down.
CTTCAGCGTATCAGCAGGCACTCCCACGACCGCGTAGATCTTCTGTCCGGACTCCGGCTTTGCGAGGTCGATCAGATATTTGATGATCTCTTTGACCGCTTCTTCGCTTTTTTCGATGCCTTCTTTGATCACTCCGTGTTCGAGGGGGCGGCAGAGGTCCAGGGAGAGTCTGTTCTTAAGGGCCTCCGCGCCGAAGAGGACTGGCTTTCCGACTACCTGGAGCGAGATGAAGTCTCTCGGCCATCCTACATAGCTCTCGACCCATTCCCTCGTATCATTGCTCGCCGAGATCGAACTCCTCGATGTTCCGAGGTCGATACCGACGAACAATATGTTATCTTCCTTACTGCTCTCTTTTTGCTTCATAGCGCAGATCTCCTTTGCTCAGATAATCTAAGATGCCCGCCTCTAAATAGCGTGCAATATTCTCCCTGTGGCTCTCGGTGTTCAGTTCGATCTCCTCCTCCCTGTTGCTGAGGCACGAGACCTCTGCCAGGACGGCGGGGACATCCACACCGAGCAACACGACAAAAGGCGCCCTCTTTATCCCGAAATCGTACACGTTTCCGTTTTGCTCCCTGCTGTTCACGAACAGTTTCTTTTGTATGGAAGTCGCCAGTTGCTTCGACTCCTGAAGCTTTATCGTCTCGCCGATCTTCTCTATGATCTCCCTGAAATCGCTCATTCCGTATCGGGACCCCGCATTCTCCTGTTCGGCGAGTTTCAGTGTCTTCGGATCGGAAGAGGGACCGAAATAGTAGGTCTCGATCATGTTTATCGGCTTCGAAGGAAGGTAATTGAGATGTATCGAGACAAAGAGGTCTGCCTTCGCCGCGTTGGCGAGTTCGACCCTCTTGTTGAGCGGCACGGCCACGTCCTGTTCCCGGGTCATCAGTACGGTGTAATAACTGTGTTTCCTAAGTCTTTCTCTGAGCCTCTTTGCGATGTCGAGGACCATATCCTTTTCGTGCGTCCCCATCTTCCCGGAGGTCCCTGAATCGCTGCCGCCGTGCCCAGGGTCGATCATAATCGTCCTTACTCCGAGGCCGAAGACGCGGCTGAGGGGCTCGCGGCCGTTCAGAAAGGCTGCATAGTCGGAGGGATTAAGCGTTTTTTCGGATGACGGAGGAGAAGGTGTTCGCGTATTCGCGGGTGAGAGCGCAAACTGTTTCACCGGCGAAGAAGAAAGGTTCGAAGAAGTCCCGTATCCCAGAAGGGTAATAAGCGACATCGCAACGAACAGCAGGATCTTGTTGCGAAAAAGGGAAGGCTTCTTGGCGAGAGGATGAGCGCACTTGCCGACTACCTTCAAATTGTCTTCGTAGACACCTTTGAGGATCGCCTGTTTGACCTTAAATTCCCTCTTTCCAGCAATCGCAGGCATCATAATTACAGAATCACTTTAACAATTACTGCAAAAAAATTCAATTCATTTCATATATCATGGTCCGGTGTTCCGGGGAGTTCTCCGCGGATCTTTGCACGAAGCGCGGGGTCTGCAGATCCTCAGGGTCCAAGGCATTCTTTCAGGTAGAGAAATCAAAGGGTTAGGTGTTACACGGCTTCCCGGCAGTCCGGCCGGGTGCGTTTCCTCGACGGTTCTTCGACCCGGCGGACCCGCTCCCAGAGGCTCGATGCGGGACAGGGGACGATCAGTTAATGCACTTCAACCGCCATGCTCGTAGTGAGTTTCACTGCAATCTGCTTGGCGTGCCATGCGATGCTTTTTATCTCATCCAGCATGTTCAAAAAGAGCGAAGAGGCCAGGGGTGCGCAGATTCCCTCAACAAGCCTTTCTTCATGAAGAGTGGCATATTCGAGGGCCCTTTTCATAACCCCGGCCTCGGATTCATCCACATACCTTGCGAGGATGGAGTTTCTTGCGAGAATGATGTCCGAGGTCGGCCTGAGAAGGTCGATGAGCCGCTGGAAGAGATAGGTTATTTCCTCAATTGCCTTGTCGCTGAAAAGGACGTTCTCCTTCGTCATCTTTTCGATCAATCCGCCGAGCTTTTCGAGGCTCTGCCCGATCCTCAGAAGATGCCCGGGGACCGACACGTAGTGCAGCGCCTCGGTGTTGTCTCTGGCGAGTTCGGCAATCTCCGCGGTGAGCCTCGGTTCGATTCTCGTAAAGTACTCGGTCTTTTGCCGGCATTCATCAAGCGGCTTCAGGGAATAATAAATGAATGAAGTCTGCAATAAAGAAACACATTCCTCGGCATCGTTTGCCATCTCATGCAACGTTTTCAGGATATCTTTCAGCTCGGTTCTCATACGTGTACCCTCCTTTCGGGCGGCTTCTTCTCCGCTCAATAACAGCATATCAGAGTATTCGTGCCTCTGCAATAAGGGCGGAAGGCAGCCTTCCGCCTTGCTTTTTGGGGCTCTTTTCTTTTATTCTTAAGAAAAATGATCTTCCAGAAATCAGACGATCTTTGGAGGGGAACAGTGAAGGAGGTTGTTGTGGTAACAATATCTGAAACAGCTGCAAGAAAGGCGAAAGAGATACTGGTTGCAGAGGGAAAGGCGGGCTGGGGATTGAGGATTTATACCGCGGGCAGCAGTTGTTGCGGCTCTTCCTACGGGATGGACATAGATGAGAATCCGGGAGCCGGCGACGAGGTCGTCGAAAAGGACGGTCTGAAGGTCTTCATCGATAAGAACACCCTCAAGAACCTGAGCGACATGCAGATTGACTTCATCGAGGAAGGCGAGAAGCAGGGCTTCGTTCTCACAGGCGGCAAGGCGCCCTCCTGTGAGTCCGGATGCAGCAGCTGCGGATAGCGCATAATTCGAGGCAAGCATGTTCCCGATCCACAGACCGCGCAGACTGAGAACGAATGAAGTCATCAGAAGGATGGTGAGGGAGACTTCCCTGTCGCCTGATGATTTTATTTATCCCCTTTTCGTCACCTTCGGCAAAGGCGTCAGGAAGGAAGTCTCTGCCATGCCTGGATGCTTTCAGGAATCCGCGGATGAGGCGGTCAGGAATGCGAAGGAAGCGCATTCGCTCGGCATCCCCTCCGTGCTGCTGTTCGGGATTCCCGAGCAAAAGGATGAGCGGGGGACCGCGGCGTATGACGAAGGCGGCGTCGTCCAGAATGCCGTAAAGGCGATAAAGGACGCGATCCCCGACCTCTATGTAATTACGGACGTCTGTATGTGCGAATATACGAGCCATGGACATTGCGGGATCATCGAAGCGGGCGATGTGGCGAACGATGCGACCCTGGAGCTGCTTGCCAGAGAAGCGCTTTCCCATGCGAAGGCGGGAGCTGATATGGTGGCGCCCTCGGACATGATGGACGGAAGAGTGGAGGCGATCCGGCTTGCTCTGGACGATGAGGGCTTTCCGAACGTCCCCATCATGTCCTATGCGGCGAAGTACGCCTCTGCCTTTTACGGCCCCTTCCGGGAGGCTGCGGAGTCGACTCCTCAGTTCGGGGACAGGAGCTCCTACCAAATGGACTCCGCGAACCGACGGGAGGCGCTGAAAGAGGTCGCCCTCGACGTCGAAGAAGGCGCGGACATAGTGATGGTGAAACCGGCCCTTTCCTATCTCGACATCATTTCCGACGTGAGAGAGAATTTCGATGTGCCTGTGGCCGCCTACAACGTGAGCGGGGAGTATTCGCTTGTGAAAGCCGCGGCGAGGCTCGGCTGGATCGATGAGGAACGAATGATGATGGAGGTCCTTACTTCCATCAAAAGGGCAGGCGCCGACCTGATTCTCACTTATTTTGCCAAGGACGCTGCGAAGGTTCTGAACAGATAACCACCGGTTTTGCCTTTCATCCTGACGGGGGATTCATCCTCGAAGACAGCCCTTCTCTGATGATGTGGACAAGATTGAAGGGGGTCGCGGGTTCGGGGACATACACCGGCCCCGCAGGTATGATTTTCATCATGGATTCGTTGACGGGATTCGTATATCTTATATAATAAAGAAGAGAGCGATTACAGGAGGTGAATCGACTATGATAGAGAGATCCAAAGTGGAAGAGGCGTTGAATCAGATACGGCCCGCGCTCCAGCGTGATGGCGGCAATGTGGAACTTGTGGAGGTCACGCCCGAAGGGGTGGTGAAGGTAAAGCTTATCGGCGCATGCGGTACATGTCCGATGTCCGTACTGACATTGAAGAGGGGTATCGAGGCTACCCTGAAACAGAGGCTGCCGGAAATCGCATCGGTGGAATCCGTTTAGGAATCCTCTTCCCTGTCCCACCTCAGACGGTAGAGATGAAACGCGCAGTCAGGCCCTGTGAAGGCCTTCATCGCCCTGAGGGAAAGCCTGATGTCGCCCTGCAGCACATAGTCCCGGTAGAGGGCCCTCAGGCGTGCTTCCTCCGCCTTCGGGTTGGAGAACCTTTTCTTCTCAGGGGAAGAGGGCAAATGCATCGAGGGCGGTCGTTTCGCCGAAGCCCATCATGATATTCATATTGTGTACCGCCTGGCCTGCGGCGCCCTTTACAAGGTTGTCGATCGCGGTCACAACGATGAGGGTACGAGTCCTTTCATTTACTGCAAGGCCGATCTCGCAGAAGTTGGTGCCTCGTACATTTTTTACATTAGGGAATTTCCCGATCTCAAGCACCGTTGTGAAGGGCTCCTTTCCGTATGCCGCCTTGTAGACCTCGTACACGCTCTTGAGGTCGTTTATTTTTGCAAGCCTTCCATAGATCGTTGTGAGGATGCCCCTGTCGAGAGGTACGAGATGGGGCGTGAAATTGACTTTCACCGCCTTGCCGGCCGCCGAGGAGAGCTCCTGCTCGATCTCGGGCGTATGCCTGTGTGAAACAATACTGTATGCCTTGAACCCTTCATTCACCTCGCAGTAGGAAAAGGAGACTTCCGACTGTCTTCCCGCTCCCGAGGCGCCCGATTTGGAATCGATCACGAGGGAATCGGCCCTGACGAGTTTGTGCCTGATCGCGGGAAAGAGCCCGATGAGCGCTCCGGTAGGATAACATCCGGGATTTGCGATGAGGCTTGCCTTCGCGATTTTTTTCCTGTACAGCTCGGGGAGCCCGTAAACGGCTTTCTTCAAAGTTGCCGGAAACAGGTGGGGCACTTTGTACCATTCCTCATAGGTCTTCGCATCCCTCAGGCGGTAATCGGCCGACAGGTCGATTACTTTCTTCCCGTGGGACACAAAGTAATCGACGGCAACCTGCGAAGCGGCATGAGGAAGGGCCATGAAGAAGAGATCCGCCTTCGTGAGAAGCTTCTCCCTGTCGAGGGGTTCATAGGCAGGCATACTGCCGTAACGGAGATGGGGGAAAAGGTCGGTAACCTTTTTCCCCGCAGATTTCTCGGAAGTGACGGTCGTGATTCTTACTTCAGGATGGGCCGAGAGGATGCGAAGGAGTTCCGCTCCCGCGTATCCGCTGCCCCCGCATATACCTACTCTGAGCATCCCGGAATTATCTCTTGGAGAACTGGAATCTTTTCCTTGCGCCTTTCTGGCCGTACTTCTTTCTTTCCTTCTCCCGCGGGTCTCTCGTGAGAAACCCTTCCTTTTTAAGCCTTGATCTCAGGTCGCTGTCGAGTTTCGTCAATGCCCTCGCAATTCCATGCTTGAGAGCGCCGGCCTGGCCCGTAAGTCCCCCGCCTACAACCTTCGCAGATACATTCAGTTTCCCGATCATGCCGGTGAGTTCCAGGGGCTGTCTGATCATCATCCTGAGGGTCTCCCTCGGAAAATAGGAATCCACAGGTTTTTCATTGACGATGATTTGACCATTTCCCTGAGAGACCAGCACCCTGGCGATAGATGTCTTCCTTCTTCCGGTCGCATTATAGCTGATTTCTGCCATCCGAGCTCCTTCTATTGTATGATTTCCGGTTTCTGCGCACTATGCGGATGCTCCGGGCCTCTGTAGACCTTCAGTTTTTTCAGCATCGCCCTTCCCAGCCTGTTCTTGGGAAGCATGCCCCACACCGCATCCAGTATCATCTCTTCAGGGCTGCTGTTCAGACGTTCCTTCGCGGTCGTCGCCTTTATGCCCCCGATATACCCGGAGTGACGGTAATACACTTTGTCCTCCAGCTTGTTTCCCGTGAGTTTCACCTTGTCCGCGTTCACGACGACAACAAAATCCCCTGTATCCACATTCGGCGTAAAGACCGTCTTGTTCTTGCCACGGAGGTATGTCGCCACCCTTGTAGCAAGCCTGCCGAGCACGGCATCCCTGGCATCGAAAAGATACCATTTCCGTTCAATCTCATTCTTCTTCGCAAACTGGGTTTTCATGAAGGCACCGTCCTTATCATTATAAAAAGTCTTCTAGAATACTAGAAATTCCGTTCGAAAGTCAACAGTTGACCGGCCGGAGCGGGACCTCATCCGCAGGGTCCGCAGATGCTACCCTTTCGCTGCCCCTTCACGTTCATATACCATAATGATGGTATTGGGCCTGCCGGCGATGCCGCACGCCTCGTCAAGGGCATCGTACAACTCCTTTGAGCCTTCCTTCATCCTTACAAAACCGAGTTTCGCAAAATAGTCTTCCAGTTCAACAGGAATGTAGACGAGACTTACCGGGGCAGATTCGATCAGATGCCGAACGATCAGCGCACCTATTCCCCGGTTCCTCATTTCCTCCAGGACGGCGACACAGCCGAGCTGGTAAAACTTGCCTGCCTTTCTCAAGCGTCCGAAGCCGATGATATGGCCGTCTTCCACGGCGACCACGAACTCTCTAAAGTCAGGATTTACGGCAGACATGGCGTTCTTCCTCAGCTGGTCTTCGATGGAAGCCATGTCTGCTTCAGTCGCGTGCCGGACCTTGACCGTTTTCCCTGTGATATCGGATATACCCGTGACCTTCGCAGATTCCTTCTTTTCCATTGGGCCTCCCATAAAGAGTTCGAGTCAAATTCGCCTTGGCAGGGCAGAAACCGGAAGGCGCAGCCCCCGATAAAACAGAAGCATGCCCTTCTCTGCCCGCAATCTCTCTGTGTCCCTATGCAGATTATATCAGACGGAGGAAGTTCCTCAATCCTGCTTTCCCTTCTTGCCCGGGGAAAAGACCTACGCGATGTGATATCTTCTGTCAGCAAACCACCGATAGAATGCCCGTGAGAGGATCTCGGACCCGGAAAGCCTGAAGAGCGCGGCCGCGCGCCTCTCCCTTTGAGCGTCGATTGAACGTAAAGGCCGAAGGCGACGATGAGCAGAACGATCAGCGCACGCATCCAGGGTTCGTTGAGGTCAGGAGGAAATATCCGCCCGGCAAAGGTCCCCTGATGAAAGACAAAGGCGTCGAGGGCGGCTTCACTCACCCAGTACGCAAGCGAGAGTCCGATTCCAACAAGGGCGAAGAAACACCCCGTTCGCGCGTCTCTTTCTTGCACTTCGCTCATCCCTGTATTTCCGTCTGCGTACCCGTTCCCGTTCAGGCGGAACGTGCATGCGGGACAACTTTCTTGAAGTTCTTTGCCGAGCTATCGAAGTCCTTCAGCAATTCTCCGGCAAGAGCGCTTCCTGTATAATACTGATGCCTTTCTATCAGGGATTTCAACTCCCGTTTCTCCCCGTTGCTTTCGAGTTCGCCTGCGCGCACATAGGCGCGGTTTATCTTGCCCCCTACTGTGCCCGCGTCGTCCCTCAGATAAATTATGCCCCCCGTCATTCCCGCTCCGATGTTTTCGCCGACGTTTCCGAGGACCACTACGGCCCCGTCCGTCATATATTCGCAGAGATGGTGTCCCGCGCCTTCGATGACTGCCGTTGCGCCGCTGTTCCGGACGGCAAAGCGCTCGCCCACTGTCCCGGCAGCAAAGAATTCACCCCTTACTGCGCCGTACAAGAGCGTGTTTCCCGCAATGACCTGTGCGGCCGCACCCGCACTGTCCACAGGCTTCAACACGATCCTGCCGCCGGACATTCCCTTTCCGACATAGTCATTCGCCTCACCGATCAGGGTGAGCGACATCCCGTGGTGGTTGAATGCTCCGAAGCTCTGGCCCGCAGTCCCGCTGAATGTCAGATCGAGCGTGTCGGGAGGGAGACCTTTGTCCCCGTACCTCACCGCAATATGGTAATTCAGGGTGAGGGGTACGCTCCTGTGCACGTTCCTTATTTCGAAGTGCCTCGCTACACGCTCGGCCTTTTCGATGTAGGGAGACAGTTCATCGACGAGGGAGCGGTTCATCGATGGGGCAGGACTGGCGTTCCTTCCGGGTGAGCTCTTCCGAGGCCGGTCCGGGCGATATGCGCCAATGATGGCGTCCAGCCTTATTCTGCCGGAAGACGGATAGTTTTCAAGGAGCTTGGGGAAGAGAAGGTCTGTCCTGCCGATGATGTCATCGAGGCTCCTGACCCCTATCTCTGCCAGTATCTCCCTCACTTCGCGGGCCAGGGCCGAGAAATAGGCGCTAACGCCCTCAACGGTCCCCCTGAATTTCTTCCTGAGCCTTTCGTCCTGGGTGGCGATTCCCGTGGGGCATGTGTTCAGATGGCACTGCCTCGCCATGACGCAGCCTGCCGCGATCATCGTTGCGGTGCCGAACCCGTACTCTTCCGCGCCGAGGAGCGCAGCGATCACGATATCCTTTCCGGTCCTGAGCCCTCCGTCGACCCGCACCCTGATCCTTTCCCTCAGGCCGTTGTCGATCAACACCCTCTGGGTCTCGGCAAGGCCCAACTCCCAGTAACTGCCGGCGTTCTTTATCGAACCGACCGGGGAAGCGGCCGTGCCGCCCTCGCATCCACTTATCTGAACAATGTCCGCATAGGACTTGGCAACTCCCGCCGCGACCGTTCCGACACCTGTCTCCGAAACGAGTTTCACGCATATCTTCGCCCTGGGGTTCGCCTCTTTGAGGTCATTGATGAGCTGGGCAAGGTCCTCGATCGAGTATATGTCATGATGGGGGGGAGGAGAGATCAGGAGAATATTCGGACTGCAATGCCTCAACGAGGCGATATACGCACTCACTTTGCTCGCGGGCAGATGCCCTCCCTCGCCGGGCTTTGCGCCCTGGGCAATTTTTATTTCGAGTTCTTCGGCCGATGCAAGATAGGAGGGCGTCACGCCGAACCTTGCCGAAGCTATCTGTTTTATGGCGCTGTTCCGTATCGTCCCGTACCGCGCGGGGTCTTCTCCTCCTTCACCGCTGTTCGATCTGATACGGAGGGCGTTGCACGCTTCGGCGATCACCTCATGTGCCTCGGGAGAGAGGGCTCCCACGGACATGGCGCCCGAGAAAAACCTCTTCAGGATGAACGCTTCGGCCTCGACCTCTTTCAGGGGGATCGGAGGCCCTCCTTTTCCGTAATCGAGCAGGTGCCGTATGAAGACGGGACGTTCGTCTGCGATCCGCGAAAAATCGCTGAAGGAATGGTGCGCGGGATCTTTCACAAACCTGTTCAGGGCGGCGACAGCGGCGGCGGACCATCCATGCCGCTCGCCGCCCCGCCTGTGGCGTAAATTGCCCCCCGCATCGAGTGCGGGAGCTTCAGAGGCAAAGGCGGCGGAGTGCCGTTTCAGAAGCGACTCCTCGATTTCGGCCAGCCCGTCCGCCTCGACACCGACAGTAGTGCCGCTGAAAAACTCCTCTGCGAAATCCCGGTTGAGACATACCGAGTCGAACAGCTGGGCCCCGTAATAGGAATTGAGCGTCGAGATCCCCATGCGCGCAATGATCTTCAAGAGGCCGTCCCCGACCGCGTCCCTGTACCGAGCGACAGCGTTCCCATACGGGATATCCAAATCCCCCTTGGCGCAAAGGTCTTGTATCGTGGCAAGCGCCAGGTAGGGATGGACCGCAGAGGCGCCGTAGCCGATAAGGCACGCGATGTGATGAAGGTCCCGGGGCTCTCCCGACTCGACGATGATGCTCGCCCTGTTCGCGATTCTCTCTCGTTGCAGGGTCTTGAAAGAAGCAGAGACGGCGAGCAGGGAGGGTATCGCGACTCTTTCCGCCGAGACGTCTCTGTCCGACAGCACGAGCACTTCAGCTCCGTTTTTCACTGCCGCGAGGACCTTCCTCTGGAGCCTTCTCAGCGTGAAAAGGAGCGGTGATTCCCTGCCCGGCGCACAACACGTCATCGGCGCATCTCCCTGCGCGTTTTCCCGGGCGGATGCAGCTCCTCCTGCGGCGTAGGTGATCGAAATCCTTTCCGACCGCAGACCCTGTCCTTCGATCTCCCGGACGTTTTCCCCGGAGAGAACCGGCGATTCGAGATGGAGCCTTCTTGCGTGTTCGGGGCTCTCATAGAGAAAGTTCCTTTTATATCCCAGGTTCATTTTCAGCGACATCATTGTTCTTTCCCGTATGGGGTCGATCGGAGGGTTCGTGACCTGGGAAAACCTCTGCTTGAAATATCTGAAGAGGAGCTGCGGCTTTTCGGAAAGAGGAGGAAGAGGGGTGTCGTCACCCATCGAAAAGGTCATCTCCCTTCCCTTTGCAGCCATCTCGGTCAGAGAGGTCCGGATCTCCTCCTCCGTATATCCGAAGGCTATCTGTTTCCTCAGCAGGTCCGGGTCGTCGCCGGACGGAGTGAAGACGTTTTCCCTCAGCCGGTACAGGGAGCCCTTCAGCCACTCGCCGTAAGGCTTCCGGCCGGGGAGTTCCTCCATGATTGCGGCGGTGCCTCTCAGTTCGCCGGAAGACAGATGTACGGAAAGGGTATCGCCGGGCCCCAGTCTCCCTCTTATTTTTATTTTGCGGGATCCCAAATCGACCATGCCGGCTTCGGAGCCCAGAACGAGGATTCCGTCTTCCGTCAGCGCATATCTGAGGGGCCTGAGACCGTTTCTGTCGAGATGCGCGCCCACGATGCTTCCGTACGTGAACGCGATCGCCGCAGGGCCGTCCCAGGGCTTCATGAGCAGGGACTGATATTCGAGAAATGCCTCTTCCTCTTCGCGGAGTCCGGTGTGCTCCCACGACGGAGGCACGCACAGAGTGAGCGCATGCTCGGGGGAGTATCCCGCGAGCATCAGGATTTCGACGATCCTGTCCAGGGATGCGGAATCGCTTTCTTCAGCGGAAACGAGGGGCCTCATGAGGTCGTTGTGATCTCCGAAGACCTCATGGCAGAGTTCGTGCTCCACAGTTGCCATCCAGTTCCTGTTGCCCTGGAGGGTGTTTATCTCTCCGTTGTGCGCGAGTGTCCTGAGGGGCTGCGCCATTGTCCAATCAGGAATGGTGTTTGTCGAAAATCTCTGGTGAAAGATGCAGAACGATGACTCGAAGTCGGGGCTTTCGAGGTCCGGGTAGAACCTGTCGAGCTGGGGCGCGGCAAACATCCCCTTGTAGACGATCGTCTTTGCCGACAGGGACGGGACATACACGCCCCTCCCGAAGGTCTTTTCGATCATCCTCCTTGCGAGAAAGAGCGCAGCCTCGCGGCGGCCTTCACGGACGTTTCGCGTCTCTACAAAGAACTGCCGTATCGTCGGTTTCGCAGCCAGAGCCGCTTCCCCCAGGGCATCATTGTTTGTGGGGACGTCTCTCCACCCCAGAAACCTCAGACCGTGCTTTTCGAGAAGCGTTTCGATCGGGGCCTCGACGTTCTCATACAGGAAGAGCACGCCGACGGCGAGGTTGTTTTCATCGGAAAGTACGCGCGTCCCTTTTCCGGTCCCTTCCAAAAAGAAGCGTTTTGGTATCTCGGTGAGGATGCCCGCGCCGTCCCCGGTCTTGCCGTCGGCGCCCACAGCGCCCCTGTGGGTCAGGTTTTTTACGGCCTCTATTCCCCATTGAACGATCCTGCGGCTGCGTCTCCCTTTTGTATCGCAGACAAAGCCGACTCCGCATGAACTCATACTCAAATTCTATCAGATATCCGGCGCCTGCATATCCCGCGCAGGGCGCGCCGTGCAGTCAGGAAGCAAGACAGAGGGCGTCCGCCTCTCTTTTCAGGACAACGGCGGAGCGCGCATCGAGGCCGCTTCGGGTTATGAAGTCCTGGTGTTCCATGTCGGCAATATCTCGCGCGAGGATAATATTCCGCTCGAAAAGGGTCACGAGGGAGCCCTTCCTTGCAGAGGAGAGTACGGTGATCGGATACAGCCTCTTTTCTTCGATCATCTTTTCGAGACTCTCCTTTTCAGGATAGCGCCAGCTCACTATTCTGAGTCCCACGCAGCCGGCGAACCGGATGGCATCGGTGCTGCAGCGCGTATTGGTCACGAGCCAGCCTTGCTCTATCGCGGCGTTTCCCCCGTTTCGCTCGTAGGCCTTCCGGATATCTTCAACGCGTGAATGGACATAGAGCGCGACCTTCACGTCAGTCGGCTTTCCCCCGTTGGTGTGATATTTGCATTCTATTACATAGTGATTGCTGCCTTTCCCTGCGAGAATATCGACTTCGTGTTTCACGCAGTATCCGTCGATGATCCTGTCCAGTTCCGCGGAGTATCCATGGGCGGTAAGTATCCTGGCAAAATATTTTTCGAAGGGGAACCCCGAGGGGCCGAGAGAGAAAATCGCGCTTTTCAGGGAGTACCGCATGCCGGAAGCATGGTTGTACTGTCTCAGAAGCTTCTTTGCAAGCCTGAATATCTGCCGTGTGTGCGGGGAAGGGCCGATCTGCTTTTGAACCCGGGCTGCTACATCCGCGGCGACATCACGGTCTGCCCCGGAGCGCACGAGGGAGTCTGTCAGCTTCTGCAGGTCGAATGCCTCGGGCCTCCCCGAAGCCTTAATGACGGTCATCGACATCGGAAGATTATAGCATTTCCCTCCGTCCGGAGGGAGGAAAGTCAGTGTACGGTTCTTCCGCGCAGCGAAAACCGTAACCGTTTCACCGCCGGAGACCGGCGTAAGACCCTCTCACCTCGAATGTCACAGAATCGATGACCTGTCTGTTCCTGTCCGTCAGCGAAAGCACGTGTCTGCCCTGCCGGGGTTCCCAGAAGACGTCTCCGTCAGTCTTCCCTATCATCTCGCCGTCAAGCGTCCACCGGTACTCGCCGCCGGTTTCCGCGTCGAAGTATATCCGCTGGTACCCCTCGGGAATGTCAGGGTCGAGGGCAATTATCGTGCCGTCGGGCGGATAGGTGATGCGAGGTCCGGCGCCGCCCCGAACGAGTGAGACCGGCGCGTGTGACGATATCGCCCCCGGAGGTTCCGTGCCTCTCAGGAACCACTCCTTTCGTGCAGGTTCTCCGGTGTCCGGAAACTCGACCTTTACCGAGAGTATCCCTGAAGGCGGCAACGGGCCGGCGTCGGATCCGCCGCGGTGGAGGTAGTTCATGACTTCGAGCCACACGGGTGCGGCGCCCGTGATTCCTGACACATTCCACATAGGCTCACCCGAGAAGTTGCCTACCCAGACGCCGACCGTATACTTTTCTGAATACCCGATGCACCAATTGTCTCTCATGTCCTTGCTCGTACCGGTCTTGACCGCGGACCAATATCGTGTCGCAAGAGGGTTTTCGAGGCTGAACGTCGCACTTCTTGCTTCCCGGTCTGAGAGGATATCAGAGACGAGAAAGGCTGCGCTCCCGGTAAAGACCCTTCTATGGGTTTTTCGGCCCCGCCCGGAGAGGAGATCCATCTCACCCCACAGACCGCGATTGGCGAGGGTCCTGTAGGCGTTCACCAGTTCCCACAGAGTGACGTCGGCAGAGCCGAGGGCGAGCGACGGCCCGTAATAATCCGCCCTTTCGAGCGTGTCGAATCCCGACTGCCTCAGCCTCTGTACAAACACATCGACTCCGACAAGAGAGAGTGTCCTGACGGCGGGCACGTTCAGGGAAGAGGCGAGGGCGGTGCGGGCCGAGACCATTCCCTTGAAGTCGTTTTCATAATCTTCGGGCTTGTAGATACCCGTCGGCGTCGGCACTTCGAGGGGACTGTCGTCGACGATCGATGCGGGAGTGAGCAGCCTCTTTTCGAAGGCGAGGGCATAGAGAAAAGGCTTTAGCGTCGATCCGGCCTGCCTCCTTGCCTGTATCCCGTCGACATAGCGCGTCCTTGAATCATCACCGGCTCCGCCCACATATGCCAGCACATCGCCCGTCCTGTTCTCGACCACAAGGACTGCGCCGTCGTTCACATTCTTCGATCTGACCGCGATGATTTGACGCCTCAGGGTCTCGGCGGCAAAACGCTGGAGTCCTCCGTCCAGGGTGGTGGTGACCGAGGCCTTTCCCTTTTTCAGCAGGGCATATGCGACATGAGGCGCAAGAGCGGTCCTCTGCCTGATCGGGTAGTTGCCCTGCAGCGCCCTGAGCGCCACGGAACGGATGACTTCGCATGGAGTGACGGATCGAAGCGAGGCGCCGATTGCGCATGCCTTTGCGCTCACATGTTCCCCGTCCGTGTTGGGGGAAGGGATCAACGCGGCAAGCACAAGGGATTCCGGTTCATCGAGTCCGCCCGGCTCTTTGTCGAAGAGCCCGCGCGCGGCCGCGCCTATCCCCTGAAGCTCTCCTCTGAAGGTGACGAGGTTCAGATAGGCGTCGAGGATTTCCGCCTTTGTCCATCTTTTCTCGATCTCCCGGGCGTCCTTTATCTGGTCCCACTTCTGGAGGAAGGTTTTCCGTGCGCTTCCCTTCGGCTTCAGTGTCTTGTCGAGAAACGATGCGAGTTGCATTGTTATGGTGCTCGCGCCCCGGGGCGAGGAGGAAAAGAGGTTCTTCACCGCCACGGAAACGACAGCCTTCCAGTCGACGCCTGCGTGGTCGTAAAATCTTCTGTCTTCGGCATGGACCACCGCCTTCACAAGCGCGGGAGAAACGTCCCTGAGCGCGGCCCAGTCGAGCCTTCTCCCTCTGGGATCCACCCTCAGTTCGTGGATTACCTTGCCGTGCCTGTCCAAAAGCACGGCGTCGGATTTCCTGTAGGAAGTCCTCACTTCGTCAAAAGAGGGCAGCGCATATCCGGAGGATGCGAAGAAGAGCAGGAAAAGCGCCGTCAGGGTCTTCACTGCCGCTCCACCTCCATTTCCCTGTTCGGCATTTCACCGAACATCTCAGGGGCATAGAGGGCCTCGACCCTCGAAGGCGGGAGGAGGAAGACACCGCTGTTGTTGAGCCGCACGGTGTATTCGATGGTCCATTTCCCTTTCGGCACGAATTCATAATACGCCCGGAAGGCCTCGAAGGACCGCTCTTCAAAGACGGGCCAAACCCATCCCTCGCTTTTCTCGCCTTCAGTGAGTATCAGGGAATCCCTGCCCAGTCCCGTTCCGAGGATGGTCGATCCTGCAGGAATCGGGTCGTTCACGACGACCCACGTCATATCGGCCTGGGCCTCAAGCTCGAGACGGACCCTGACGATGTCGCCTGCGGACCATTTCCGTCCGTTCCGCCGCTCGACGGGAATAAGGGTCTTTCTCATCGTGTATCCGCTCGAAATGGGCTCCCTGAGCGGAATCGCAGCAAGGCCCTGGATCGTGGCCCAGGGTTTTCCCGTGCCCTTGTGAGTGATCGTCAGATTCTCCTTTCTCTTCGGCCAGGGAAATGCGATCGTCTTTCCCCCCGCTGATTTCCCCCAATCGATTGTCACCGTCTTCTCATCGAGCGCTGCAGAAGTAGCGCCCGACACGGGCTCGGCCTCGAACTTCTTCGAAAACTTCTCGATGGCGAGTACCCCCCAGGCATTTGCGGCGGTCGTTGCCCATGCGCCTTTATGCTGGCGGCCGAGCGCTCCGCGGACGAGCCTCGGCATGTCTCCGTTCCTGTCCCCGAACTCCAGAAAGGTGAGGATGCTCTTCACAGCATTCAGGTCCGCGGATACCATGAGCCACCAAAGGTAGTCGGACCTTTCCGTCGAAAAAGCCATGGTCGTTCCCTGAAAGGTGAGTCTCGAAAGAATAATCTGTTTCGCCTCTCCGAGCATGGCTTCCCTGTCCGGTATGTCCTTCGCCCGCAGAAGAAGATTCGCCCAGTCGATTACCGCGGAGGTCGGCCACAGATTCGGTTCTGCGGCTATTGAACCGAGGAGTTTCGGGTCCGCCCTGCCGCTCCTCGAGAGGGCTTCCAGCGCAGCGACCTTCCGTATCGTTAGGTCTGCCGCCTGCAGCGAGGAGTAACGAATTACCTTCCCTTCGACAAAGCCCTTGAGCCCATCCCCCATTTTCGCCTCTATCTCCGGCGGCAACTCCCATCCCGCCTCGTGGGAGATCGACACTATATAGGCGGTCAGCACATCACTTCCCAAGGGCATCTTCGGGAAATATTTCACAAGACCGTCGGCGTCGAGATGGGAAGGGAGCTCCGCCAGCACGGATTTCCAGAGCGCCCGGTCTCTCAATGCAATTGCCCTCGAGACCTTCTGCTCCATGCAGGTGTAGGGGTAGTGTTTCATATACCGGATGACCCCCGTCAGGCCTTGCGAGAGCCTCGGTCCGACGGAGAGACTGATTCCGCCCTTCCGGGATAGCGCGTCCGCCGGTTTTTCCACAGCCACCGTCATGCCCTTGTCGAGCCGTGTGAGGGTCGCCTGGAATACTCTTGCCGGAACGGCCTCAGCGACCTTCTGTTTCACCCTGAGCGTGTCGGACGCGCCCCCCTCCTTCTCTTTCGCCGCTACTTCGTAATTCAGAATGTCGACTCCATAAGGAACATGGACTTCCCAGCCGATCTCTCTTGCCTCACCTGCGGCGAGGGACTCGTGGAAGGGCGTGAGATCCTTCTTTTCCCCGTTGTTCATCTTCGCGTTCACCTCGATCTCCATGGCTCTCCCGGTAGAGTTCCGCACGGTGAAGCCTGCCCTGAACCTGTCGCCTTCCCTCACCAACCGGGGAAGACCCGAAAGTATCATGAGGTCCTGTGTCGTTTTGATGCTTGTCTGACTCGTGCCGAAAAGCCCTGTTCCGCCTTGTGCGACCGCGACGATCCTGAAGCTGGTCAGGGAGTCGTTGAGGGGTATCTCGACTGACGCCTCACCGCGGGAATCCAGGCGGACGCGCGCCTTCCAGAGCAGAAGGGTATCGAAGAGTTCCCTCGTCACCTGTCTTCCGCCCCCTCCTCCCTGGGGCAGCGCCTTGAGGCCGTAATGCCGTTTGCCGACGACCTGCATCTGCGCCGTGGAGGTCCTCACCTCGTATCCCCTCCTTCCCATCATCGCGTCGAGAAGCTTCCAGCTTCTGTTCTGCATCAGTTCAAGGAGGCCTTCATCAACCGCAGCGACCGCGACTTCGCTCCCCTTCGGGGGAGGAGTGCCGTCCCCGCGGGAGACCGCGATCTTCACACGGGCTTTTTCACGGACCTTGTATACGGTCTTTTCAGGAGAAAGGACGACCTTCAGTTCGTGCGCCTTCCACCCCACCTGAATCTCGGCAATGCCGAGCTTGTATGCGGGCTTCCCTGTGTCGACCATTGCCGTGGGCTGGATACCTGAAATGCGACCCCGCACGACCAGGACCGAAACGAACACATTCGGCGCATACGTCTTCATCACCGGTATTTCTATGACGGGCATCTTTCCGGAAAGCTTTTTTATCGACGCCCGGATCACCCCTTCACGCTCGACGGTGACGAGGGCGGTCGCCTCCCTGAAGGGCATCCTCACCTGGAACACCGCGGTATCCCCCGGCTCGTAGCTCTTCTTCTCGGGAAGCAGATCGATCCTGTCGTGGTCGGAGATATCGAACCACCATTCGCCCTTTCCGGCGATCCAGACGTCCCGGTGCGCAAGGGAGACGTTCCCCGCGTCATCGAGCGCCCGGGCCTGAAGGATTACGTTGCCCGAAACAGGGGACTTCGAATCGCAGACGAGGAGCCCCCGTATATCCGTTTTTCCCTCGCATAAGCTCCCGGCCCTCTTTGTCTCAGTCACGTGCTCGTAGGAATAGAACCCTCCCACGAGTCTCTTCCTGTGCGAGTAATGATTTCTCCGGAAGAGGTCAACCTTCACCTCTCTGTCCCTCACTGGCTTGCCTGAGATATCCAGGACGAGCACCTGGAACCTGAATGCCTCCTTCGAGGAAGCCCATGAATCGGGCTTGATCCCGACGAGGAGCCGCGAATTCCACAACGGTATCTTGTGGGAAACGGTCTGGATCTCGCCGCTGGGTTCCTTGAATTCGAGTTCGATCAGCTGGTCCGCAGGAGAGGTGAGCGAGGGCGGATTCGGGACGGAGGCTCTTGCGCTTCCTCCCTTGTCGAGTGTGAGTTCCTCGGAGTGAAGCTTCGGTTTCTCCGGGGCGATTTGCTCCTCTCCCCGTGAGGATGTTCTCCCCTCTTTCACCGCCCCGTTTGCAAACGTGAATTCCTCATAGTCGTCGAAGCGGAGGTGCTTCGGCTCCGTCCTGCTTCTCAGCTTCACCCGGGCTCCGCCTGCATTTCCTCCCGAGAGATAGGACAGATGAAGATCGACGACGGTCAAGGGGGCGTTGATCAGGGGTTCCTTCGGCGGCTGTATCAGCGCCTTCATCAGGGGGACCCTGAACTCTTCGACCCTGAAGGAGCCCGAAAGATAACCGTCGAGCCCGGGAGACTCTTCGTCTTCCCCTCCGCGTCCGGCCGCAGGGGTTTTCCCGGAAGCTTTTGCCGGGGACCTCTTCAGGAGGAGCACCTTGTACTGTCCGAGCCTTGCTTCAGCCGGTATCTTCCATTCCGTCTCCGCAACCCCTTTTCCGTCCCACCTGAGGGGAAACTCGTATCTCTGATTGCTTCCCTGATGAGAGATCACGATCGCCTTCGGCAGTCCCGGTCCCTTCACCATAGAGAAGCCGGACATGGTAAGGTTTCTGATGATATGCTTCATGTGAATGGTGTCACCGGCCCGCAGAAGGGTCCTGTCAAACACGGTGTGGGCGATGACCGGACCCCCGTCGGCTGCGGGAGGCAGAGCGAACCTCCAAGGTTCGATGCCCTCATCCCAGCCGGAATGCACGAAGGTCATGTCGCCGGCCCTCTTTGCGAATACGAACAACCCTCCTCCCAAAACGTAGAGCGCACGGGGGGCTTCTCCGTAATTGGGCTGAAAAGAGCAGCTGGGGAGGTCTTCCTCGGACGGCAGGCGTTTCCTGATCATCGCGACACCGTTTCCTCCGGTCTTTCCTTTCCATATCACTTTGCCTTTGCAGTCGCGTACCGAGACCTCTGCTCCGCTCACCGGCTGACCCGCATCAAGGGAAGTGACCCAGACGAGCGAGGATTCCCTGCCCCACTTGAAATGCGCAGAGAGGTTCGTGACGAGCGCGGCTGCGGGTACATACAGGGGCGCCTGCTCTCCCAGAAGCGACGCGCCGAGTATCCTGCTTTCGATCTCGACCGCATAGAAGCCGGGACCATGCAATGGTATACCGACGACTTCGAAGGCCTTTCGGCCTCCGGGTTTCGGCACTGAAAAGGTCTTTGCAGCGTCGTCTTTCCTGAAGACTGAAGTTTTCCGCTCTGCGGACGCGATCCTCCTCAGCCACTCGATGACCTTCTCTTCCTCTCCTCTGCTTTGCTTGTATATTCTGCCTTTCAGCGTGACCGGGGCTGTTCCCTTCCCCTCCACGCTGATCATCTTCGCCTCTACGCCCGGCTCGAGATTTCTGAGGGTGACGGGGAGGACCGGCTCTCCTCCGAGTTCGATTATCCCGAAGCGTGAGGAGAACTTTGCGAGAGGGGGATACGCATCCGTTCTTACGGTGAGGGGGAAGTTTTCGGCGTTTGCGAGGCTCCTTCCCGCGTCGTCCTTCATCTCTTTCGGGATGTCGATGGTGAAGGCCGTATTTTCAGGAAAGGGGCCTTTGAACAAGAGGGAATACACATAATCTTCCCTTTCCTCCCCGCTGTCGTCATCGCCGGTCTCCGCCCTCTGAGGTCTGTACACTCTTGATGGACTGCGCAGCAGCACCTTTCTTGCGCTTTCCCAGGAAAGGGGGGATGAGAAGAGCAGACGCATCGGCAGTACGGGGATGCATTCGGCCTTCGGGTTTTCCCTGTCGCAGCTGAACGATGCGGTGAAGGGGCCGCGCGTCTTGAAGGCGAGAACCTGATCTTCCATCGTCCCGACCCCGCTCAGGGACCTGACCCCCTTTCCCCAGATCAGCCGGACCTCCGAACCGTTCGGGAAGGTCTGCCTGCACCGGACGACGAGCAGGGGCTGCTCCCCCTGATCTCTGTACCGTATGGTCCTCAGGATGCGCTCCCTCTCTTCTCCCCCGAGGATTGTTATGCCGATCTTCTCATTTACACCTTCGACGGCACAGGAGACGTTCTTAAGCACCGAGTCTTCAGAGGCCTCAGCGTTGAGCATGAGGATAAATATCTGCTTTTCATCTATCTGTTCGGATCCCTCGTGCGGCTGTGAGTCCGTTATCGCAGGTCCCCCTGTGGAGAAAGAAAACCGGCGTTGTCCGGTGATTGCACCTCCTGAAAGGGTCGTGACAGCGTCCCCGAGAGTGAACTCGCAGGTCACGCCTGCCGGGATATCCCTCTCGAAATCATATATCCAGTTCTTTCCGTCCGCCCATCTCCCTTTCCCTTTTTCCGGACACCGGATAGTGAAGGGTTCCGCAAGTCTCGCCTCTCCGAAAGGCACGATCTGTTCTGAGAAGCCGACCCGCACCTGGCGGACTTGTTTTACGGTCCCCTGAGGCGAAAATGACGTGATCTCCGCCTGTGCGCCGGTCCGGGCAAAGACGGGTGAAACGAATGCGGAAATAAAGAAAAGCACGGAGAAGAAAAGAACCCTGAATTTCATACCCCCCTCCAGTCGGTTTTCGTGCGGTCTCATCTAAAGCTCCAAGAGCCTTTTTTTGATGTCGAGCGCTGCAACAGCCCCTTCTCCCGCGGCGATGACCGCCTGGTCGGGACCGGTGTTGAGGGGACCCACGATGTAGAGCCCTCCGAGAGACGATTCGTAGTGGTGATTCACCACATATTTGAAGCCCGCAGGGTCCCTCTTCAGCTGCAGTCCGGAAAGAAAGCGGTCGTTCAGTTTGAAACCGAAATTGGACATGATCGCCTCACAGGGGATTCTTCCGCCATCCCTCATCTCGACGGCCTCGATGTCACTGCTGCCGATGATGCGTACCGGCCTTCCCTTCACAAGGGTGATGCCCTCCTCTCTCAGCGCCTCCTTATATTCTTCCGGAGGGTCATAAAAGATCAACAGGAGGGTCAGGTCCTCCGTGAACATCTCCTTC
The DNA here is from genome assembly GCA_023475105.1 of Nitrospirota bacterium. GTDB lineage: Bacteria > Nitrospirota > Thermodesulfovibrionia > Thermodesulfovibrionales > UBA9159 > JAMCWJ01. The sequence continues at coordinate 23,504 of JAMCWJ010000107.1, read as the reverse complement.
ATCGCAAAGGCAAGGTGCACGGTATTGATGGAATTTCCCATCACGAGGAGTTTCCTTCCCGTCGTCCTGTATCCGTCGCAGTCGACGCAGGTATAAAACCCCCTGCCGAGGAACTCCCGGACGTTTTCTATCTCCGGCAGATTGTCATACACGCCGGAGGAGACAATGACGAATTTCGAGAGATATCTTTTTCCCCCCGCAAGAACCTCGAAAAACTGAAATTTCCGGAGACCGGTGACGAGCCCTCTCTCGAGCCGTACGTGAAAAGTTCGCGCCTGTGCGAGGCCGAGCTCGATAAGCTCCCTTCCCGAGATCTCCTTGCGGGTAAGGAAATTTTCGATATGCAGGGCATGCGATGTCCTGCCGCCCCCCCGGTCGATCAGAAGGACCTGCCTATTGTATCTGCCGAGGTAAACGGCTGCCTGCAGTCCTCCCGGGCCGGCGCCGATGATGATGCAGTCGTATACCGTATCTTCACTTCCCGACATTTGCATTAGACCTTATCATTTCGGGGTGATCTTTTCAAGCAGGATCGCCCCTGTCGTTTTCCTGCGGCGCAAAAGGAGGGGGAAAAAGGCTATCTGGTCTCTTTCAGCTTCGATAGGTCGGCGACAGGAGAAACGAGGGACCAGATTTCCCGGAGGAGCGAAAGCCTGTTCAGTTTCACTTCCTCTTTCTTGTCCATGACAAGCACCTTGTCGAAGAAACTATTGATGAAGGGGCTAAGCGCGGAGGTCAGCTTCAGGACGTCATAATACTTTTTCCCCCTGAGCAATTCCCTGACAACGGGCCTGATGTTCATCATTTCGCCGCAAAGTGCCTTTTCCTGGGGTTCCGAGAGGAGGTCGTTGTTCAGCGAAGGCAGCTCGGTCTCGGGCACGATGTTGTTTATCCGCTTCATCGCCATAAGGAAGGAGGTGTATTCCGCAGCAGATCCGAAGTTTCTGACGGCATGGATGCGTGCCAGGATCTCCCCGAGGGGCACGCTTTCGAGAAGATGAATGACCGATAGGACGATGTCGGGCTCGTAGCCCTGGGAAGAGAAGAGCGGTTCGATCCGCTGCATGAAAAAGGCGAGGACCTCCGACGCCAGGGCCTGCCTCGTCTCTCCCATTCCCTCCGAGAGCTTCCGTACGATCTCTCCCAGGGCGACGGGATAGCCTTTTTCGATGAGAATGGCGATGACGCCCAACGCCTGCCTTCTTAGGGCGAAGGGATCTTCGGAGCCTGTCGGCATCAGCCCGATTGCAAAGAACGAGACGATGGTGTCCATTTTGTCGGCGAGGCTGAGAATGGCTCCCTCGTCCGATTCAGGGAGTCTGTCCCCTGAATACGAGGGAAGGTACTGCTCTCTCAGGGCTTCGGCAACTTCTTTCCGCTCCCCGTCGTGCAGGGCGTAATAGCGCCCCATAAGCCCCTGAAGCTCCGGGAATTCTCCCACGACCCCTGTGAGCAGGTCTGTTTTCGACAACCAGGCCGCTCTCTCGATGTCACCCTTTTTTTCAGGGGCGAGCTTCCCGGCAAGGAACGAGGCCGTCCGGACAATCCTCTCCGTCTTTTCGTGGAGGCTTCCGAGCCTGTCATGGAAGGTCACCCTTTTGAGGTCCTCGATCCTCGTTTCGAGTCTCCTGCTGATGTCTTCCTCATAGTAGAACCGGGCGTCTTCGAAGCGGGCCTTGATTACCCGTTCTGCGCCCTTCCGTATCGTCTCCGCGTTCTCGTCCTTTGTGTTGCTGACAACGACGAAGTAGTTTCTCAGCGTCCCGGCTTCCCCTTCGACCGCAAAATATTTCTGATGGCCTTTCATCACCGTGATCAGGAGCTCCCACGGAAGCCTGAGGTACTCCGCAGGGAACTCGCACAGAACGGGCACGGGGTACTCGACAAGGTGCGTGACCGTTTCGAGAAGCCCTTCGTCCCCCGGCACCTTTCCGCCGACCGTTGCAGCGAGAGCATCGATTCCTGTTTCGATGACCTTTCTCCTCTGCACCTGGTCCACGATTACATAGTTGTTTTCGAGGAGATGGACATAAGACGGTATCTCCCGTATCGTGAAGGAACCGGGGGAGAGAAATCTGTGCCCCTTCGTGATGTTGGCGCTCCGTATCCCGTCGATCTCGAAGGGTATCGTCTCGCTGTCCAGAAGCGCCAGGATCCAGCGCAGCGGCCTTACAAACCGGAGGTTGCCGTTGCCCCACCTCATCGATTTGGGAAAGCTCAACGACAGGACCATTTTCTTCAGTACGTCGGGGAGAAGACTTCTCACTTCGACGCCTTCCTGCCTGATCACCGCCGCGACGTACTCGCCTTTGTCCGTGGTCCTTACGACGAGTTCCGTCACCTCCACTCCCTGCGACCGGGCAAAGCCCGTTGCCGCTTTCGTCGGATTTCCCGACGCGTCAAAGGCGACCTTTTTCGAAGGCCCGAAGACCTCCCTGACACTGCCTTGCTGCATCCGGGGGATCCCCTTCACAAGGGCCGTCAGCCTTCTCGGGGTGGCATAGGTCTTTATTTCGGAAAAACCGATCAACCTTTCGACAAAGAGAGATTCCGTGGCGGTCCTCAGCAGCGTCAGGGCAGGGGGGAGAAATCTCGCGGGGATCTCTTCCGTACCCAGTTCGAGCAACAGCGAAGAAAGGCGCTCAGGTGAGGGCGAAGGGCCCGCGCTATCGTTCTGCGGCATTTCTCTTTTCCCTGAACGAAACAGAGGAATCGCCTTCCCTCAGGAGGGGGAACCCCATCTCTTCCCTCTGCTTCAGGAATGCCTCTGCACAGAGCTTGGCGATTCCCCGTACGCGGGCTATGTATCCGGTCCTTTCCGTCACGGAAAAGGCGCCCCGTGCGTCGAGGAGGTTGAAGGCGTGGGAGCATTTCAGGCAAAACTCGTAGGAGGGCGTCACGAGGCCGAGTCCGTTCAGCCTTCTGGCCTCCCGCTCGAAGGATTCGAATTCCCTCATCAGGAGGCCGACGTCTGCGAGATCAAAGTTGTATCTCGAAAACTCGACCTCTTCCCTGTGGTGGATGTCGCCGTATCTGACGCCTCCGCCCCAGTCGAGATCGAAGACATTGTCCACTCCCTGGAGGTACATGGCGATCCTTTCAAGGCCGTACGTGATCTCGACGGAAACAGGCTTCAGGTCGATACCTCCCACTTGCTGAAAATAGGTGAACTGGGTGATCTCCATGCCGTCGAGCCAGACCTCCCATCCGAGCCCCCAGGCGCCGAGAGTCGGCGATTCCCAATCGTCCTCGACGAACCGGATGTCATGTTTCAGGGGGTCTATGCCGAGACGGGTGATGCTGTCGAGGTACAACTGCTGGCTCTCAGGCGGCGAAGGCTTCAGGACGACCTGATACTGGTAGTAGTGCTGGAGCCTGTTCGGGTTTTCGCCGTATCTGCCGTCAGTAGGCCTGCGGGAGGGTTCCACGTAGGCGACTCTCCAGGGCTCGGGCCCGAGGACCCGGAAGAACGTGGCAGGGTGAAAGGTGCCGGCGCCCACCTCCACGTCATAGGGCTGGAGGAGCACGCAGTCGTTCTTTGACCAGAATTCCTGGAGCGTTAAAATGAGATCTTGAAAATTCATGACGATGTTTGAAAATCATAAAAGAAGGGTTCGAATTTTGTCAATGGAAGCGGCATACCAAAATCCGCCATTAAGAAAACCGATACCTGCGTGAGAACGGCATTCTTTCTCATTCTCGCTTCGCTCTGAGGCGCGGGGCCGCCTCACCCGAAAGGCGAGGCAACACGGCCCGCTGAAACCGTTCGAATGCATCCTCACGCAGTGTTGATGGTGGATTTGGGCGTAGTTGAGTTCCGCCGAATATGGTATAATGCTTGCGATGCGGGAGAAATTGTTCATGAAGGGCAACGAGGTGGTCTCCGAGGCTGCGATCCAGGCCGGCTGCCGGTTCTATGCGGGTTATCCCATCACTCCCCAGAACGAAATACCGGAGTACATGGCGCGCAGGATGCCGGAGGTGCAAGGAGTGTTTATCCAGGCCGAGAGCGAACTGGCTGCTATCAACATGGTGTACGGGGCGTCTGCCTGCGGGGCGAGGGCGATGACCTCTTCGAGCAGTCCGGGAGTGAGCCTGAAGCAGGAAGGCATATCCTATCTTGCGGGCTCGGAACTCCCCGCGGTGATAGTGAATATGCAGAGAGGGGGCCCCGGTCTCGGCAACATATCGGGAAGCCAGGCGGACTATTTCCAGGCGGTCAAGGGCGGGGGACACGGTGATTATCGACTGCTCGTCTACGCACCCTATAATCTTCAGGAACTCTGGGACCTGACGATGCTCGCCTTTGACAGGTCCGACGAATACCGGAATCCCGCCATGATACTTGCCGACGGGATACTGGGACAGATGATGGAGCCCTTTTATCCGAGGCCCTATGTGAAGCCCGATCTGCCCGAAAAGAGGTGGGCCCTTACAGGGTGTCGCGGGAGGAAACCGAATGTGATAAAGTCTCTCTACATGGGCGAGGGTGAGCTCGAGCAGAGGAACAACCTCCTCCAGGAAAAGTACGGAAGGATGAAAGAGCGCGAGGTGAGGTGCGAGGCCGTTTCGACGGAAGATGCCGAACTGATTGTGGTCGCCTTCGGCATCGCCGCGCGGATAGCCCTTTCCGCAGTAAGGAGATTGAGGAACGACGGCTTCAGGATCGGTCTCTTCAGGCCCGTCACCCTTTTCCCCTTCCCTGAAAGGGAGCTGTACTCGCTCGCAGGCAAGGGAAGAGAATTCCTCACCATCGAGTTGAACGCAGGTCAGATGGTGGAAGATGTGAGGCTCGCGATAAACGGGAGGGCACCGGTGCATTTCTACGGCAGACCCGGAGGGGCGATCATGACACCCGAGGAAGTGCAGGAAAAGATACTGACGGTCCTTGCACCCCGCTACTCGGTTTCGCGAAGCCGGTCGTAGGGAAAAGGTTCCTCGGCAACTCCCTGCGGGGAAGCGCTTGTCAAGGTACCGATAAAGCCGCCTCCATCAGGAATTCCCTTCAAATAGGCGGCGGAAACGTCTGTTTCCGCCGCCCGAAAGCAATTCTTTTATGCGCTCAGCAGGTGCGGGGTCTTCTCAGCCTCCTACGTCTCCCGGTGCCACAGATTCTCGTTGCTCCGGATTTTCCTCCACTCCGACGGACGCCGTGGTTTCGAACTTGCCCTCAAACCCCTGCCAATCGACGGGGCAGACTTTCACGACGATGTCGAGTTTCCAGTCGATCATGTTGACGATGTCGAGAAGGTGAGGTATGTGAGACATCAGGCGCTCTTTTTCCGGCACTCCCATCATCTCGATACTCTTCACCAGGTCAAGCAGTCTCGCTTTCGTGTTCGTAAGCTCCGTATATACGGTATCGCAGTAATTCTTGTACGTCAAATCTTTAGAGGCCGCCATTCACTGCCTCCTTCCTTCAGCGGCTTTCCGGCATGTGGCCTTCAGCCGGTTATGCGGTTCTCTCAGGAGCCCTTCCCGCAGGAAGAACTTTACCCGTCCTAAATACAGGATAACATGACTCCTCTTTTGTGTCAAGAAAAGAAAAAGGACACATGCCGCGATTATCCGGCCGTGAAACGAGGACCGCGTATACCGCCGGCTGACATAGTCGTTGCCTTTGAGGTATAGTGAGAAATATGTCAAACGGGTATTTCAGTCATTCGGAGCGGAGCGGGGTCGCGAAGGGATTAAGACGCTTCCTGATCGCGGCGGCGATCCTTGTTACTCTTGCCGCGGCGTGCTCATCCGAACCCGGAATCGACAAGGCCAAATTCGCAGGGGTGCACTCAGCCTCGGAGGCGATGAAAACCTCTCTCTCCGCAGGTCGTTCCTATCAGCGACTGACCGGACTGGCAGAGCAGCTTTCCCGGGAGATAGCGGGCGTAAGGGGCAGGGCGAACACGAAGGAAGAGAGGGAACTCCTGAAGGCTTATTCGGATCTGCTGACGATGTACAGGGACGGGCTACTGTTGTGGAAGTACCGGCTCGAATTCTCCGCATTTGACTTCGTGCCGAAAGGACGTATCTATGTGGGGCAGGATGTCGAGCCGATAGTCTTTAAGTACCGTTTTTCGACGGAAAACCATCTCTACGAGCCCACAGGGCAATACTGGAAAAGCATTTCAGAGGATTCCCTCCGCATCGTCTGGAACAACGCCGATTCTCAGCTGAGGCTCATCAAAAATATGAGGAATGATTGACGGCGGATTCTTCCGATCGGTTTCATCCCATCAGGTGAAAAGAAGACCTCAGTTGGTTTATAATACCGTCAGGAAAAAGAGGTACGAGGTGCGAGTGAGGTCCGTGGGTGGAGAGGCTGACTGCCGCTGCTCTCCTTTGCCCTTTCCCGGGGAAAAGACGATATGAAGTTGCGTGGGCTGATGAAAAAGCTCCGATCTTCCGTCGAGCCGAACTATCGGGAGCCTTTGCTCAGGTACGTGGTCTTTCGCATCGATACGGCCGACAACGAACATTCTCTCATTACCCGGAAAAGACTTCTCTTTCTCACTTTTTTTGCATTAACGGCCGTCGCTTCCGCTTCCGTCATCGAGCGGTTCGTCATATCTTCGGCAGTCGATCTTTTCATCGTGGATGCTCCAAAACACGCAACCATCGAGATATTCTGCGGCCTGATTTCGGGCATTATCGCCTTTATCCTGGCGTGGGAATACCTTGTCTCCGCGAAGAAGAATATCCTTTTCCTGGTGTTTGCGTTCTTTTCGCTCGGCACCCTTGATATCTTCCATGCCTTTTCGAACTATAATCACAACGCCTTTGTCTGGTTTCATTCCTGCGGCTCCTTCCTCGGGTCGGCCTGTCTTGCGGGTTCGGTCTATCTGAACGGAAAGATCGAAGAGCCCGGGAAATCGGCCTGGGCGCACAGGAGTTACATGGTGGCCGGGATGTTCATGATCGTCCTGTTTGCGCTGCTGTCCATCAAGCTGGATTATTTCATCCCGAGCGTCCTGCACGACAAGCTGCCGTACAAGACGAGCGTGATAAGCGTAAAAGGCTATTTCAGCAGCTTTATCTACGCGATGAATTTCATTTCGAGCCTATTGTATTTGTTTGCCGGCGTCGTCTTTCTCAAAGGTTTCACGAAAACCCACGACGTTATGTACCTGATATTCGGGACGGCAGCCTGTCTCTTTTTCGAAAGCGCCTTCCTTTTCGGTTTCTCGAAATTGTGGGACCCTCTCTGGTGGTACTGGCATATTATTAAGGTGATGGTCTTTTCGGGGCTCCTCGTCGGCCTTGCGTACGGGTTTACCCATACGGTATACCGCCTCTACGGGTCAAAGATCAAATTGGCAAAATTCCTCGAGGAAATCGAGGTGAAGAATATCGAACTCAGGGACGCCTATGAGCGTCTGAAGGAGACGCAGAGATATCTGAAGGAATCCGAGAAACTTGCCTCGATGGGCAGGATGGCCGCCATGGTGGCCCATGAAATCAGGAATCCCCTCGGGGCCATTTCGAATTCCCTTGGGGTGCTCAAGAGATACAGTTCGCTCGAGAAGGACGACCTGGAGTTGATTGAAATAGTCGAGAAGGAAATGGAGCGGCTGAACAAGATCGCCGAGGATTTTCTGAGCTTCTCCCGGCCGTCCCGGCTGAAACGGGAAGCGACCGATATCCACGGGCTCATCGACGAAACAGTCGCACTCCTCCAGATCGACACCGAGGGTCCGGCAGGCGTTAAGATATGCAGGTCGTTCATGCAGGGGCTGCCCTCTCTTGTAATCGACAGGCACCGCGTCAAGCAGATACTGCTGAACGTGATCATCAATGCCCTGCAATCCATGCAGTCAGGGGGAGAGCTTACGATAACTACGCAATACAAGGAGGCGGAAGACGAGATAGACCTCACGATCGCCGACACCGGGATCGGCATGCCTGAAGCGGTGCTGTCGCAGGTTTTTCAGCCATTTTTCACTACGAAGGACTCGGGATTGGGGCTCGGACTCAACATCGTGCACAAAATCATGAAGGAGCACGGCGGCTATGTGCTTATATCAAGTACGGAGGGGAAGGGCACCCATATCCAACTGAATTTCCCTGTCGTGGCGGAGAATGAACGCGCCCCAGGAGCGGAGGACGCCTCTGCGGTCGTGCGGTCCGGCCGCGACGGAGAATAGATGGCACGGATACTCGTCATAGACGACCAGGACGGGATGAGGCGAAGCCTCGGGATACTCCTCAGGAGAGAAGGGTACTCTGTGGAAGAAGCCGCAAACGGGGAAGAAGCCATTGCACACCTCGGGTCGGGCCATTTCGATCTGGTCATTACGGACTTGAAAATGTCGCCGGGGACCGGACTCGACGTGCTCTATTATATCCTCGAAAGGCATCCCCTGACCGATGTGATCATCATGACGGGGTATGGTACTGTCGATTCAGCCGTGCTCGCGATGAAACTGGGCGCTTTCGATTATATCACGAAGCCGTTCAAGAACGAGGAAATCCTCCACAGGGTGAGGAAGTCACTCGCCCATACGGAGGCGGTGAGAGAGATAGGCGCCTCCCGCAAAGGACCGGAGCCGTGGAACGGCGAAGTTCCTATCTTTGGAGAGAGCAAGGCGATAAAGACGATGGTCGCCATGATGCGCAAGATCGCGAAAGTGGACTTGACTGTCCTCATAACCGGAGAGACGGGAACAGGGAAAACCCTCGTTGCAAAGACGATTCACGGCCTCAGCATGAGGGCGAAACATCCTTTCGTTTCGGTAAACTGCGCTGCGGTCCCCGAATATCTCTTGGAAAGTGAACTTTTCGGACATACGAAGGGGGCTTTTACCGGGGCCCTTCTTGACCGGAAGGGATTGTTTGAGGAGGCGGACGGCGGCACGCTCTTCCTCGATGAAATCGGCGCCATGCCGCATCCCATGCAGGCGAAATTGCTCGATGTCCTTCAGGACCACACCATTCGGAGGGTCGGGAGCAACAAGCACAAGGAGGTCGACGTCAGGATAATCACCGCCACAAACAGGGACCTCGAACAAGCTGTTCAGAACGGCAAGTTCCGGCAGGACCTCTACTACCGGATCAAAGTTACCCGCATTCATATCCCGCCGCTCAGGGAACGACTCGAAGATATTTCGATCCTGGCGCGGCATTTCCTGGACAACTTCAAATCAGAGGTCCACAGGCCCGACCTGACGCTGTCGGCGGACGCCCTGGATTTCCTTCTTCATTATGACTACCCAGGCAATGTCCGGGAGCTGCTTAATATCATAACCAGCGCCGGTGCAATCGCATCGGGGTCCCTGATAGAGGTGCCGGACCTTTCGCTCAGCTTTACCAACCGCCTTTTCGATGTCCCCGGCGAGGCGAGGGAAGGGGTCGAGCCCGGCACTCTCGAAGAATGGGAAAAAGACATTATCCTGAAAAGCATCAGGAAAAACGACCATAACCTGGGGAAGGTATGCAGCGAACTCAGGATCAGCCGGACCACGCTCTGGCGCAAGATGAATAAATACGGGATCGGCTGATCGACTATTTGAGCCAGCTGATCAGGTCTATGGTGATGAGAAAATTCGGGCCCTCTTCTTCCCTGACCGCCTGATAAAAAATGCATTGCCGGCAGTCGGTGTATTTCCGGGCGAAGCTGCCCTGGACCTCTCCGCCGCACATGGTCCCCGCGACGACCCAGCATACACGGCCTGCGTTTTTCCCGCCGTGCGCGCTGTCGAGCTTTTCACAGGTCGCCGCCGGACATATCCCGGGTTCCTCAGCGTTCCTGCCCCCGGGTTCCCTCCCGCACTTCATGACCTCCCAGCAGTTTAATTTCATCTCTCGCCTCCGGTTATCCCCTTCTTGCCGCACCTTCTCCACCGCTCATGTCCATGAATCGCCCACCGTGATACAACACGGCCTGACCGCATCCCCTGGACAATGGCCTTCGCTTTCCCGGAGCCGTTCAATGAGTCCGGTGAAAACGAGAGGCCTGATCCAGAAGATCTTCAAGACGCCGGGCCTGCCGCCGGTAATCATCAGATGCCCCACTTTCCAAATATACCATGACCGCGGCATAAAAATAGCGCGAAAAATCCGCATCAACGCGTTCGAAATAGTCGTTGTCCTCCGGCGCCCTTTCCGAGCGGACCTGTCTGCTCAACGCATAGGACCTCAGCTCGTTCCACCGGGTGAGCGCCTGATAAAGAAAAAGACGCCGGGGATCATCCGCGATCTTTACGACCGATATCGTGTTTCCCCGCTTTTCCAGGACCGCGCTCAGATCCCCGTCGACTTCGGGGAAGCAGGCCCTCGAAAGTTCGACGATGGCGCGGACAGTGTGAAGGGATCTCGCCAGGTCGTCCGATGCGTCGGCCCGCAAATAGAGCGTCAGCGCATTGGTATAGTATTTCGAGAACTCCCTGTCCTGAACGGCAAAGTCATCGGCCTGGAATTCAGACAGGCGGCCGACCTCGCGATTTTTCTCTATGGATGCACTCAGCGCGTTCCAGTACCTCTTCGCCTGGAAAAGGAAGAGACGAAGGGATTCTTCGTCGAGACGGTTTTCCCGAGCCTGTTCGCCATGGCCTGTCTCCCCGTTTCCGACCGCACCTGGAGAGGCGCAGGAGACCAGCAGGAAAAGGAGCAGAGGGCAAAGAAGCGATCTGACCGTCGAAGGACTGCCATACCGGATACCCTGGTCTCTGCGGCGCTGTGCGCTCTCAGCGCGCAACGGGAACATGAAAGACCGCCGTGTCTTCTTTTCCGCCGTCCCGTATCCTGAGGTAGACTTCCCAGTCTCCCGGCATCGTAAAACTGAGGCCCTCGACGAGGTATTGTCCGTTGCCGAGGTAGCGCACCTGCGCTATGTCGCTTGTACCGTGTTCGTGAGCAGGCATCCACGGAATCGCTTCCATAGTCAGCTTTTTTTCGAGCGGTTTCCGGGACCCCCTGTCGTTTATGCCGACTTTCAGGGTATTCTTGCCGACCTTCACCGTTGATGCTGCGAACTGCACATCGACCGAGTAGAATCCCTGCTCGGTATCGATACCTTTCTTTTCGAAGGCGAGAAGAAAGAGAGTCAGGACGAGGACAGCGAAGAGCTTGCCCCACCGTTTGCCTGTGCGCGTAGCCATATCGTTCCTCCTTTTAATGCGGCGGCATAGGAATCATAACCGGTATCTTATCGTCGGGAAACTTCACCTGCCGTGCTATTTCCCGGTCGCTCATGTAATACGGCTTCAGATATATGTAGGCGTCCGCGTACCGTTCGAGCACCTCCTCTTCCTTGAACGCGCTTTCCGGAAGTACGAACATCGAGATCCTGAAGCGGACGTGCATGTAGCCGAACATCTGATAGTAAGTGTATTTGATATCGCGGCTGATCGTAACGATCTTCCGGTAGAGGTGGACCCCGCGTTCGAGCCGGAGAACCTGCTCCTGCGGCCCCTTGTCGACCTCGCGCACAGGGACCTCCGTCCAGAAAGTTCCGGTCTGAACGTAGGCGATGACCCGCGGATAGGTTATATATACGGGCTCATCCGCAAGGTTCTCTATCTTGAAAACGGCTTCGTATTCGCCGTGCGCATTCTTGATGTCCGCCACGTCCTGGATGTCCGGCACGATCATGTAGAAGGCCAGTTTTTCGAGGCGTTCTTTCCTCGCCTCCCTTTCCCGTATGACGGTCGCCTCTCTGCGCCCGACCAGATAATCGGCCGCGAAGAAAAGGAGAACGACTCCGAGAAGTGCGGCAAGGAGTTTCTTTTTTCTTATCATTGCCGTCATGCTCTCTATTCCGTTGCGCTCCTGCAGCTCCGGCCCGATGCCGTACACAGCCCTTACCGGGCCTGGTTCCAGTTCCTGAATGCCGATATAGGCATGTAGATGGGGACCTTTGTCTGGCCGAAGTCAATAGCGTGAGCGATTTCGCGTTCGGCGATCCAGTACGGCTTCAGGTAAATATACGTATCGCTCTTTCTCTCGACCACCTCTTCCTCCTTGAAGCCGCTTTCCGGAAGCACAAACAGCGTTATATAGAAACGCACATGCATATACTTTGGAATCAGGTACCTGTTATAGGGAAGGTTGCGGACAACCGTCAGGATCTTCCTGAAAAGAAGGGTCCCCTGTTCGATTTTGTATATCTGCTCCTGTTTTTCGCCGGCCTTGTCCTCCACGGGGACCTCGGTCCACGAGATCGTGCCCGTCTGTATGTAGGCCTTGACGTGGGGGTGCGACAGGTAGACAGGCTCATCGCCCACGTTGTCGACCCGGAGGATTGCCTCATAGCGACCGGTCTCCGCAATGCGTCCGGTCTCCGTGATGTCGCGTATGTCGACGGAAACCATGCGGAAGGCCTGTTCCTCGAGCCGCTTGATTCTTGCTTCTTTCTCCTTTATGATCGCTTCCTGCTGGCGGCCCACATACAAGTCTGCGAAAATGACGAGAAGGACGATTCCCCCAAGGGCAAACAGTGTTCTACGGTTTCTGAGGAGCGTAAGCAGTTCCGACAGGCTCTTCATAGGCGCCCGCTGCACTGCAAATGTGAAGACTTCATTTTCATGCCGGGCAGGGCGGGCACGGGGAAGGTTCCTCGTCCAGCACGGTGCCGTCCTTCATCTGTACGATACGGTCTGAAATGTTCGCTATTTCGAGGTCATGGGTCGAAAACACGATCGTAATCCCCGTTTCCCGGGTAAGCCTTTTGAAGGTCTCGATGACGAACAGCCTGTTTGTCCGGTCGAGGTTGGCCGTCGGCTCGTCTGCGAGGATCACGGCGGGACGCGTGATCAGCGCACGGGCAATGGCAACCCGCTGGATCTCGCCGCCGCTCAGCTGGTTCGGCATGTGGTAGATCCGGTGGCCCAGCCCGAGGGAGGTGATAATCTCTATTGCGGCATCTTTCAGGTTCCCGTTGCTGTTTTTTGGTTTGAAAAAGTTGAAGGGCAGCAGCGTATTTTCGAGCACGTTCAGCATGCGCAGCGGTTTTGCGTCCTGAAAAATAAAACTGAACTTCTCCCTGCGGAACAGGACCAGCTTTTCCTCTGAAAGCGTGTCGATACGGATGCCCTCAAGCAGGACTTCCCCCTGCGAGGGTCTGTCCAGGGAGCCGATGACATTGAGCAGGGTCGTCTTCCCGGACCCGCTTGGTCCCACAAGCGCGACCAGATCTCCCCTCCTGATACCGAGGGACACGTGAGCAAGCGCCCTGACATCTCCCGACGGCAGTTTGAACGTCTTGCTTACGTCCCGCAGTTCCAGCAATGGTTGCGAGTTTTGCGTGTTCAAGGTCACACCTCCCATTGGGTTCTGAAGCTGTCCGTAATTTTGATTTTCGATAACTGGTAGGTAGGATAGAAGCTCGCCGTAAGGCTGCAGAGGAGACCGGAGGCGACCGCAATCAGGATAACCGCCGGACTTACCCGGACTCCCGCGCCCAGGTTCAGCACAAGGGAATCAAGAAGGTAGGTGATGACCATCCCGGCGGGATATCCCACTATCCCTGCCGCGAGACCCAAAGCCGCATATTCCGAGAGGAATACGGCGAGAAGCTGCGAGCGTGAGGCGCCGACCGCCTTGAGCAGGCCGATTTCCCGGACCCGCGAAAACAGGACGCTCGTGACGATGTTGAAAATAGCAAAAATGCTGATAAAAACGGTCGCGGCGATGATGGAGAAAAGAAATTTGAAGGTCTTCTTGAGGAGCATGTATTTCATCGTGCTGAACTGCTGGGGCGCAAGGGCCTTGATGTTCGGGACCTTTCCGTTCAAGTCGGCGACGAGCGAACTGAGGAGATTTCGGTCCCGGTCGAGCGAGACGTTCTGCACATTGACGAGGGAGAGGAAGCCTTCCCTCGATGACAGACTCTGGAGGACGCGAAACGGGACGAAAACCATGTAATCTTCGGAGGCATTGTAATCCTGCAGGACGCCCACGACCCTGAATTCCCTGCCGTTTATAGTGATGCCGTCCTTTTCCGAAAAGTTGTTCGCCCTGGCGTAAGTCCCCCCGAGCACGGCTTCACTCTCGCCTGCGGGCCACCGTCCGCTCGTCACCTTCCAGGAGGGTTTGGCCGCCAGTTCGGCCTGAAAGTCGACGCCGGCGACGACCGAGTTGACAGGGGACTTTCCGGCCCGGATATCGGTCCGAAGGTACAGCCTCGGCGCGATGATGATCGGCTCGCGGTCGTTCCGTATCCTGCTTCTCACTGCGCTCTCAACCGTCGCGATGATGCTCTCAGGGATGTATTCGCCGATCACGATTCCTATCTGGTCGATCCGTTCGACTTTCACATTTTTCGGCTGTACCGACATGGTGAAGCCGAATTTCGACGCGAGGGTCGACAGAGAACTGTCGGCATTGTCGAGGGTCAGAAGGATCGTGCTGAGGATGGCTACCGGTATGACTATCGCGGCGAGCAGGTAAAGGCTTTTTGCCTTTCTCCTCAGAATATCCTTTGCTGCGAGCGAAAGAAGTTCCACCCTACACCTCCCATTGAGTCCGGAACGTATCGGTAATCTTGATTCCCGACAGTCGATAGGCCGGGTAATAGATGGCGAAGAGACTGCTGAGAATGCCGAGCGCGAGCGCATACCACAGGACAGAGGGGACGATACGCACGACCGAACCGATGCCGAGAAGCGAGTTCAGGACATATGCCATGCCTACCCCCGCGACGAATCCCCCGATGCCCGCGAAGGCCCCGATGATGAGGTGCTCGTACAGGAAGATTCTGAAGAGCTGAAAACGCGAAGCGCCGACGGCCTTCAGCAAGCCTATCTCCCTCACGCGGACGTACAGGGAACCCGCTACGATGTTGAAAATCGAAAATATCCCGACGGCAATGGTGGCAATGACGACCGCCAGGAGAAAACGGTAGAGCATGTTGAAAAAGTCGAACTGGACGCCGGCGACATCCAGCTGCGAAACCGCGGTGATGCCGGTGATATTTCTGTTCAGTTCGACCATGGCGTCTCCCACGGGGCAGTTGGGACACATCGCCCTCACGCTGAGCAACGATATGTAGCCTTCCCTGTGGAACATGTGCTGCGCTATTATCAGAGGGATAAAGACCATATAATCGTCGGCGGAGTTTGTCTCTTCGAGGACGCCCCCGATCCTGAACCGCCGGGATTCGACGGTCACGGTATCGCCGACCTTGAGTCCCCTGGCTGAAGCGTATGCGCCGCCGAGGTATGCGACATCCTTGTTCTCATCCCCGGCTCCGTGGGCATAGGCAAAATCGCGCGCCACCTGATCTGAATCCCCGGCCGAGTTGCGGCGCTTCTCGTCATAGACTGCCTTTCCCTCTTCATCAACCCTGTATCTCGGCTTTTCGACGGTCACCTGCCCGCCCGCGCCCATAACATACATGGCGTCTATGCGTGTGTTGACATTCTTGACGTCCACATCTGCCGGCCATTCGCCGCTCGAAAGGTTCCACCAGAAGCGGACGAAGTATTCCTTGTTGACATCGATGCCCGTTACGATCGCCTCATGCCCGTCCACCACGGCCTTCGTGTATAGCCTAGGCGCCCAGGTAGGCGGCTCGATACTTATCACGGGGATCCCAGGGTTGCTGACAAGGCCGCCCTTCCGCTCCCAGCCTTCCCTGATGGCCTTGTTATAGATGCGCGAAATCTGGGGCACCGCGGACTCGGGTATGTATTTGCCGAAGACCACCTCTGAAATGGTGAGATTCTGCAATGCACTCTTGTCGGCCTCATCGATGCCGGCAGTGATGACGGGGCGAATAGTCAGCGTGTGGCCGGTCTTTGAAACCACCTCGAGGATGCTCGAGGTCGCAGAATTGCTGACGATGGTGAGGGAAGTCAGGAGGGCGACGGATATGACGATCGCAAAGACGAGGAGCCCGTTCTTTTTCGGTCTCCGTACAAGGTCGAGTACCGCGAGTCTCAGTATCTTCATGGTCTGCACGCCCTCCCCATCAACGCCTCCACGGGATCGGGCACGTCGAGGTGCATGAGCCCGTCTTTCATGATGATAACGGTCTTCGCCGATTCGAGCCATGAAAGACTGTGGCTCACGACGATAATGGTTTTCCGGTATTGGGAATTGATCGCGCGGAAGATTTCGATCACCTCCCGCTCAGTCCTGATGTCGAGTTCTCCGGTCGGTTCATCGGCAAGGATGATATCCGGTTCGTTTATGAGGGCCCGGGCGATCGCAACTCGCCGCTGTTCCCCTCCGGAGAGTTCCGAAGGGTGCGCGTCGATCTTCTTCTTCATCTCGAGACCGGCGAGGAGGGAAAGGGCTCTCTCGCGGATCGCATCCGTCTTCTCCCTCTTTCCGTTCTTCCTGAATATGACAGGCATGACGACATTCTGGAGAACGTTCAGACTGGGCAGGAGACTGAAGGACTGAAACATGAATCCTATCTTCCGGTTCCTGAAAGCGGAGAGCTCCCGGTCGTTCAGCCGCCAGATATCGGTCCCTTCGATGGAAACGCTTCCCTCGGTCGGCCGTGTAAGGCCCCCGATCGTGCTGATGAGCGTCGTCTTTCCCGATCCGGAATGGCCCATGAAGACCACAAAGTCCGACTGAGCGATTGTCAGTTCGATGCCCCTCAGCGCCTCTACGCGCTGATCGCCCAGCTGGTACGTTTTCTTTAATGCCTGTGTCTGAATGAAAGCGTTCATTTTATAATCCTTGTTTCATGGTTTCATGCGGGTCTATTCTGACCGCAAGGAGAGCGGGGTACATCGACCCGCTGATTCCCATAAGAAGCGCGACGCCGATCGCTCCGAGCGTCATGAGGGCGATGACGTCGTAAGGCGGGAGCATGAAGGGTATATTGAGCAGTCTCAGGTAAAAGACGATCGACCGCTGAAACAGTCTCAGGAGGAATCCGCCCACGAGCATGCCGACAAAACCGCTGATGACGCTGATCAGGGTGGACTCGTAAAGGATGAGCTTGAAAATGTCTCTCTTTGCCGCTCCGACTGCCCTGATGATTCCTATCTCCCTCTTCCGTTCGTTCACCACCGCGGAGAATATGGCGTTGATCATGAGGATGTTCGAAAGGATCAGAAGGGCGATGAGGGCGATGATCCCAAAAAAGACGGCGATGGTCGTCTGGCGGGCCGACGTCTGGATATTCCCCGTAGTCACCACCTTCAAGGTGGGGTTGTCCTTCAGAATCGAGAAGGTGATGTACGGTATCTTGGCCCCCACCGCAAGCTGAACGAGTCCCCCGGATATTTTGTTTTTCAGGTGCGCGAGTGGTTTGACGGACGGGTCGGTCTGTGAATTTTCCGACATTTCATAGGCCCGGTTTATGTGGAAAAAGACCGCATTGTCATATAACCCTATGCCGGTCCGTTCCAGCTTCGCCCATACATTCAGGCGGACATTGTAAAATTTGATGCTGTCCCCCAGGTTCCAGGGCGTCATCGCGCCGACAATGGCGCCGTCCGCAGGAAAGCCTTCCTTGACGCTTTTTTCGACCCACGGCAGCACGGTGAAATCATCCTCGGGATTGAACCCGATAAGGAAGGAATTCCCCATGACGCAGCAGTCCCCTGTCGCACTGGTGAGAAAGATCTGTCCTGATACCTTCTTCACCCCCTTGAGCGACCGTATCTTGGCGAGGACCGAGCTGTCCATGTAAAAGGCCGAAGGTTCTCCGGTCAGCAAGGCCGATTTCATATTTACGAGAGATTCCTTCGGAATGACGAGGAGGTCCGCTCCCAGTTTCGAAAGGCCCTTGTCCAGACTGTGGTGGATGCCCATGATGAGGATGGCGCTCGCAAACAACGCTCCGACGACGATGCTGACGCTCACGAGGATGATATAGAACCGGAGATGTTTGACCTGGAGGTTCTGATACGCAAGCCTGAAGAGCGATGTGACCATGGTTGTCTCCCCTTTTCCGGTAAATTTGTACGGCGCCCCGAGAATCGGATTACGGGTTCCCCTGGCGGAGACGAGCTCCGTCAGGGGAAATCAAGGTTCCCGAGCGCTTTTCCCGGCGCACTTCCCTATGTGGTCGGACACCTCGAAAATGCGAGCCCGGCAACAGTCTTCGGGACGATGACGGAATCGTGGTGACCGTACGGACTCGGCAGATACCCATAGAGCTTGTCGTCCTTCACACGGACGACATACGTACCCGACTTGGTCTTTTGATATCCGCTGTATACGCCGAACAGCCATTTCCCGTCGTCGGTGCATGCTATTGTATGCGTGTCCGGACCGATGTCGATTGTCTTGATGATTTTCCACGACTTGGTATCGACAGCGGCGATCCCGTTCACGCTGGGGGACGGCCACCAGAGGGTGACGTACAGCTTCCTGCCGTCGGGCGTGAAGCACATATGGAAAGGGTTGGGATATGCGCCGCGCCAGCTGGGATCGCCCACTCCCGCAATCCTTCTCCATCTCGAGGGGTCGGTCTGGTCGCTCGAGTCGAAGACCGCCATGACGTTCTCCCTGCTGTTGTTCATGAGGATAAAGCGGTCGCCGGTGGGGTTGAAGCCGGCCTGGTGAGCGGGGGTCGGGACATTCTTGAAGACCGCCTTCCATTCCCCGTTGCCCACCTTGTCCACCGCCACCTGAAAGCCCTGCTTTGCATGCTTGTCGGACCCCACGCAGATCGCCTTCGGTTCCCACGTCTGCGTGTCGAAGACGACACCGCATCCGGGCAGACGCAGTGCGGCAATTGCGTATTTCTTATGCTTCGGATCCCAGCAGAGCGAGTCGAGGGCCACGAGGTTTTTTAGACGGGGACCGGGGACTTTTCCCTGTTCTGCAAAAAGTTCGCCGCCGGGAACGAGTTCCCAGTCCGTCTTCGTTCCCCTCGTCCCCTTGAGGTTGAAGGGAGGATGGAGCTTCTTGATCGTCAATGTTCCTCCGTCCAGCCATGCCCTCGAAAGTTCCGCGTTCTTATATTCCCAGTCAAAGAGCACGGCTACTTCCACTGAGGAGTGGGCTGTTCCCTCACCTTTCTTGAACACCGCCATAATGTCCTTCTGACCGTCGCATACGGCAAACCGCTTGTTGTCCGGCGCTATGGTTACATGGACGCCGAGGCCGAGCCCGGTCGTTTCGGCCACGTCTTCCAGGACGTTCATCTTGGTGCCGTCATAGTTGCATCGCCAAATGTTGAACCCTTCCGCCGGGTCTTTGACCGGCGTGGTCACACCGTAAATGTAAAGGTTCTTGCCCCCCTGGGAATCCACGACATACTCGAATTCCTTATAGGGGTCCGGCGAGGCGAACGCCGCAATATGATGCACGATCGGGGTTTTATTCCCTGCCCATATGGCCATGTTCAACCAGGCGAGACATTCACCCTTCGACATGTCATAGGCGCCGACACCGCCTCCGAACTTGCCCGGCACCAGGTGAATGTATTTTCCGATTTGTTTGTATACATCCTGAAACGTCGGGTCGCCGAACATGGAAGCCTCAGCAGTGCCCGATGACCCGACCGATCCTCTGCCGAGACCAAATTTGGACCCAATGCCGGCCAGCGCCGCACCGGCAAAACCGAACTTCAACAAATCACGTCTCGAAAACTTCATCGCATACCTCCCTCACATGGATTTTCCCGCATAATTCCTTCCGCCGAACCTTTCTTCTCTTACTCCTCTCACCTCCTCTTCGTTCCTCTTTAAAACAAAAGTCATGCCCGGACGATGATCTGTCTTAAGCTGGTGTTTTCATTGAAAAGTTTTGGAGAACGACGGGGAAGGCTTTTTCAGTTTGAAACGTGGCGCGCTTCTTTTGTTTTCAGAATGAAAAAGAGTAGCGAGTTGGATTATGGGTTAAGGCCTGTGAATATCAGTGACGGGAGATTATTGCACTGACCGGCGGACGTCCAGGCAGGACTAAGAAAGAAAACATGGATTTGCAAGAATACCGCCCGCAGGGGAAAAGGCTGAAGTGGCTTTTATTGAAGCGTTATTTTAGGGATGCAAAAAGACGGCCAGGGGGAGAAGGGCTTCATAATACTAGACGAGTTTACTCACAGAAAGCAACACTTAAACCATGTCCTGAAAGAGTGTATAGTTCGATCGGAAGTTCTTTGGCAGGGTCCTCTCTCGGCCCACCCTTTTTTTTGGAGAAAAGTTCCCCCTTTATGTTCCCTTCAAATGGTTAGAGGGCCTTTTCTCAGTCGGCCTACAAGTAGCCATTTTTCATCAGCTTCAAGAAAAACAGATTATTAAGTGAAAAATGAAGATCTGACCCCTCCAAGTCTTACTCCAAGTCCTTACATTTACCTGACGCTGTACTAAAAGAAATTCTGAAGATTATGAAGATTATGAAAAGGAATCAGGATATATTAAAAAGTTCACCAGGAGCGTTACGCGATTCGGCGGAACGATAAGTTATGCGGCCTTCTATGGCCTTATCTCAACAATCGTACCATCTGGCGCCAACTTATCAATTTCCTCTATTTCTTCGTCTGTAACGGCAATACACCCTTTAGTCCAGTCAACCTTTGTGTGAAAATTACCAACCCGCGAGAAACCATTCTTAATGCCGTGGATCATGATGTCTCCGCCCGGAGAAACACCAAGTTCTTTTGCTCGCTTTTTGTCTTTCTCGTTTGGATAGGAAATATGAAGAGATAGGTGATAACGGCTGTCCCTGTTTCTTGAATCGATAACGTAGGTTCCCTCCGGGGTTTTGTTATCGCCTTGCCTTTCTTTTGGACCATTCGGGTTTCCCCCCAAGGCTATTTTGTAGGTCTTGAGCGCCTTGCCCTTTGAGATCAACGTCAATCGTCGTTCTTTCTTTTCTATCAGAATCTTATCCGCCGGGACCTTCTGGACTGTAATAATCTCATTCTCTTTGCTCTTAACCTCTTGCTCAAGCGCTTCAATCTTTTTTTGCAGTGTAATAATCTCATTCCCCTTGCTTTTAACCTCTTGTTGGAGAGTCTCAATCTGTGTTTGCTGCGTAGCAATCGTCTTATCCTTGACAGTGACATTATTGATATGAAATATCATCATCTCACTGTCTTTCCTGTACCAACTCCCCGGGTAATCCTTTATGAGTTTCTGAAAACATTCCAGAGATTTCTGATAATCTTTTTGCTCATTTCCAGGATACGTATAAATAATACCCATCTCGAAAAGAACCCTGTCTCCCGCCGTGGGATATTTTTCAATAATCTGCTCATATTTGCTCAGGGAGGCCTTGTAGCTTCCCTGGCTGAAAAGATCATTCGCTTCTATGAAGGTTGACTTGGCCTGAAATCCCTCATTAAAGTGACTGCATCCGCATATTAGAATTGCTGTTATTATGATGCGGGCAAAGAAAAAGTTTAGATGCTCACCTATCCTACTTTGCTTTTTACCCATATACGCCTTCGTGTTCGTTAATAATATGGTTGATGGTCGCAGATTAAATGCTTGAATGGTCCAGACAGACTTGAACAGTGGAACATAAGGAAGTGGCAGGGTCTCAAAACCCTGCCACTTCCTTTCCGGAGCACCAAAAGCAAAGTTAACAACTCACCATAAAATTGACTTACTTCTTCATTGATTTCTGGAAAATGTCGTCCGCCCTCTTCGCCTTTTCCTCTGCGAGCTTCTCCCTTTCCTCTGCCATCTTTAGAGCATTTTCGGCGCGGATTGCGGCAGTCTCTGCCTTCAACGTGGCCGCATCAGCTGCCGCCTTGGCAGCCTGCGCATCCTGTGCTGCCTGATCCGCTTTCGCACGCGTCATCATTTCCTGCGACTGAACTCTTTCGAGGTCGCCTCTTGTTGCACAAGCCCCAACAGTAATAGCAAGGACAAGCATCATTGAGATCACCAAAAGATTCTTCTTCATCGTCTAATCACCTCCTTTCTCTCGACGATTTCTTTGACAGGTTCAATCAATATACCATCTATTTCCAAATCAATTTTCAAGCGTTTGATTGCATCTTTGGCCTCTCTAATATCATTGAAGGGGCCAGCGATAACACGGTAGCTAACGTTCTTTGATAACACCCTTGCCGGGATTTGTGGCCCCTGGTGGTTGATAATGGCGGCAAGCCTCACAGCATCAATCTCGTCACGCACGTCAGCAGCCAAAACAGACCACGCATCTGTTTTCAGTTCTGGTATTTCTGGTCTGCCATATAATTCGCCCGGGTGCTTGACTTCTATGGTTTCCGCAACCCCTTTTCCACTTCCTTGCCTGATCTCGAATATGGGGACAGGAATCCCCCGTGCCTCGGCCAATATTTTCTTAACTTTGCTCCAGTCAAGCGTGCGCTCTGATTCCTTTTCAATATTTCTCAATTTTGCATATATTTTGTCAAACTCAACAGCATCCGGGTCTTCCGGGGGCGCATGAACTTCCATGTAAACTACTCCATTACGTCGACCTAAGAGATATGGCTGGTTTACGATGTATACAGGTGTTTTAACCGGAGTATTTTCATAGAGTTTCTTCACGTCTTCTGGATAGAGTCTTATGCAGCCATTGGTTGCCCTAAGACCAATGCTGGCCGGTTTATTAGTGCCATGGATCAAATAACTCGCTTTACTTAAATATAGCGCGTATTCTCCCAAGGGATTTTGAGGTCCCGGCAGAACTGCAGCGGGCAGAGGATCTCCTTTTTTTCGATGATCCTCGGCAATTGAGGCAGGCACATGCCAGGTCGGCCGGATTACCTTGCGCTTCACATACATTTGACCCGTGGGCGAGGGTCGCTCTTCGGTACCGACACCGACCGGGTAGGTGAACACCGCCATTGACCCACTATCTCCTCTAAATTGAAAAAGCCTCAATGCGGCCAAGTTGATCACGATGCCTTTTCTAGGAGCGTCCGGCAGGATAAAACTCAGGGGCAACATGATACGTTCTCCGGCCTCAGGCACCCATATATCTACCCCTGGATTAGCTGCACTGACTCCATTGATTCCCAGGCTGAAGTGCCTTGCAATATCCGGTAGCGTATCCCCCTTTTCAAGACTGATGAATGCCAACCGGCCAATGACATCATCTCCTTTTGCAACTGAAAACTCATTTCGTTCGATATTTTCTTCCAGATGTCTTGGAATGGGCTGGTATTCCTCATGAACGCTTTTCGTTGTAGCACATCCAAGGAGAGATAAGATGACGATAAAAAAAACTATAAGACAAAGCCTATTGGATAAGGGTGACAGGTCAATGATTCGGCACATGGGTCGAATTTAGCATATCAGCAGCAACCTTTCATGAAGAGAATTTAATAAACCATTTTCCAGTAAAGCACTGGATCGTATTGATGCGCAAGGCTCAATTCCATCGCAAGAGCAATAACGTGCAATTTGTGAAAACAAAAGTGAATTAAATCGATGTAATATTTCTTTTTGAAATGGCATTTCCTGATATTACGGACTAAATACCATCATGGTAAAAATGGGAGAGCAAGAAAACAAGAGAAAACAAGGGGTCAGGTCTTGTTCCGTGCAAGAGGTTGGGAATATGCTAAACTGAGGGTATGGCAAGACCATTACGGATAGAGTTTGACGGGGCAGTCTATCACGTGACAGCGCGCGGCAATGCTCGGAGAGCGATATATAAGGACGACGGAGACCGTATTA
>JAMCWJ010000056.1 GCA_023475105.1 Nitrospirota bacterium | reverse complement strand
CGTTTCCGGAGTTTTACTACCTGCCTTCGAATTTGATACTGCGCTTCCTGATTCAGTGTCCTTGCATCGATCTTTTCCATGCATCAAGTATAACATATTATTGCTCTATTTGCTTGCCAAGTTAATAAATCATTGCTGTCCGGTTAAAATAGAGCCTCTTGTATCAGCTCTTTCTCTCTCATTTTTAGCCTGTCAGGCTTCAGGGTAAGAATATCGATAAGGGCCTTTCTTTCGAAAAGCATTTCCCTAATTATGCGACTGAGCTGCAACAGTGAAAAGCCGTATTTTGTCTGGTACTTAATGTAGGTCAACAACAGGTAATAGCACATCGCCACCCAGATTTGAGTCAGTACGGTGTTTTTGCTGGTACCCAGAAAGGACTTGATCTTCAGGTTCTGCTTGATCCATTTGAAGAATAGCTCTATCTGCCAGCGGGACTTGTATACCTGGGCTATCGTCGTTGCAGCGAGTTTGAAATTATTCGTAAGGAACGTCAGCATCTTCTCCCTTTCTTCATCATAGTACCTGATAAGCCTGAGTTCCTTCGGGTATTTGGTCTTTGTCAGCGCCCTCTCTGCCAATATAAGTGAGACAGTGACCCTAAATAGTTTAATGTAGAGGGCGAGGAAGGAAACAGGGTCATGGACTCGATGGCAGATGAACAGATGGTGCCGGAGGTGGAAGTGGCAGGCAAAGCAGAGAGGCGCAGGTTCAGCGCTGAGTACAAGAGGAAGATATTGAAGGCAGCTGAGGAGTGTCGGCAGCCGGGTGAGCTTGGTGAGTTATTGCGCAGAGAAGGTTTGTATTCCTCCCATCTTACGTCGTGGCGCGCGGCCCGTGAGCGTGGGGAAATAGCCGGGCTTGCTCCCCCGAACTGCTGGCCACAGCGCCCAACCAAGTCTGGTCTTGGGACATCACCAAGCTGCTGGGCCCTGTGAAAGGGACCTATTACTACCTTTACGTCATCCTCGACATCTTCAGCCGATATGTTCCGGGCTGGCTGCTGGCGCGGGTGGAAAGCGCCGCTCTGGCTAAACAGCTCATCAAGGAAACCTGTGGAAGGCAGGGGATCTCTCAGTATCAACTTGCCATACACTCCGACCGAGGTCCGTCCATGACCAGCAAGACCGTGGCCTTGCAGTTGTCTGACCTTGGAGTTACCAAATCTCTTAGTCGGCCCCATGTCTCCAACGACAATCCTTATTCTGAGGCTCATTTCAAAACGCTCAAGTACAGACCCGGCTTCCCCAGGCGTTTTGGGTCTGAGCAGGACGGCAGGGCTCATTGCCGAGCCTTCTTTGCTTGGTATAACACTGAACACCGGCATTCGGGCATCGGCATGATGACTCCAGAGGCGGTACATTATGGGAGAGCCTCGCATATTCGTACGGCAAGACAGAGGACTTTGGACATTGCCTATGTGCTCCATCCGGAGAGGTTCGTTAAACGACCCCCGTCACCACCGGAATTGGCGACAACGGCCTGGATCAACCCTCCAAAGGAAACATCGGCTCTCCAGAATGCCCCAGGATCGTATTTCGAGATGGCAGATGACTCACAGTATACCCCCTCGGTTGATGATTTGACACTCATCGCTGCGGGACTTTCAAGAAAGGTTGTACAGTAAATGGCCAAGGTCACTGTCTCAAAATCGTTGACAGATTCCGCCGGTCCTTGTAAAGAAATGATCTCATCCCTCAATATCTCTTTGCTGGAGATCGGATGCTGTTCGACAATCGTATAATCGATGTTCGTTTTTGCCCGCGTGACGAACCAGACCCCTTGCGTATCCAATGAATTTAGCCACTTATAGTCGATGTACGCCTTATCAACCGAAACGATGCTGTCCGGCAACTGGGGGAATGTATTATCCTTGACCACTTGCACATCATGCTTTTTGCCGTCGGTAATGGGCAGAAACGTCGGTAGGGCGCCAGAGTAATCATATAGACAGTGCAATTTAATCGCTCCCTTGGTCGTTCTGAACTTTGCCCAGGGAAAAACCGACAGACAGAGGTCTATGGTCGAAGCATCGATCGTATACAGGGGATTCTTGAACCGAAACTTGTGTTTAGGCGTCAGATTCTTACAACGAGACAAAAGGTGGTAGAACACCTCTTCAAATATTTGATAGGCCCTGTTGGCATTGGCATCAGAAAGAGTGCTTTTGTGTATTCCGGTAAGCCCCAGGTGATACCACCGGGCAGCATGTGCTGAGAATCCAGTTGCAATATCTCGAAGGCTGTCCTTCAGGGTGATCTGCGAGTACAATATCGCCATAAATTGCTGCCACGTTGGACAAAGCTTCAACAACTCCGAGAATATCGTGTATAATCTGTTCATGGTCTGTTCCTCCTTGCTGGTATAGGGTTTGGTCACCACTATTATCCAACAACCGAGTGTAACAGACCATATCTCTATTACTTTTTACCGGACACTACTGTATCTAAATCTGATATTCTTCCATCGCCCTTAACAATAATCGTCCATTATCTTCAAGATTCTGAAAATTAACTATTTTCCTTCTGCAATTAATAGCCATTTTGTGACAAAGCATGGGATCTCCAGCCAACTGCGCTAAAGAATGACCAATTGCCTCAGAATCATTTGGGGGCACAATAAAGCCATCCACACCATCAGTCACTACTTTCCCACACCTCGACGTTGCGATGATTGGCAACCCATGTGCCATCGCCTCCAGCTGTGTCAGCCCAAAGCCGTCTGAAAGCGTCGGAAATACAAAAACATCGGCCCAATTGTAATGAGCATGGATTTGCGACCGCCTTACGGCACCAAGAAATGTCATATTCGATGGACAATCTTTGACAATTTTTGCGGTAATGCCTATAGGGCCAACAATACGAATTTCTACTGCGTCATCAAGCATCGCGGCAGCTTGCATCAAATATTGAATACCTTTGGTTAACGTAACACGCCCCAAGCAAAGTACCCTTAATGGCCGTTGTCCGAAAAAATCTTTCACAATTGGCCCAGCCACATAGTCGTATGTTAATGGAATGACAATAATCTTTCCGGGATCAACCCCTTGCTTTATAAGTGCATCTCTTGTCCACACCGAATTGACCATTATCATTGACGCCAAATCCCATTCATTGGCAATGCGATCAAAATAGGCTTCAGGCGTTGAACTTCGCGGAAGCTCCCAGCCTGGCCACCGACGGAGTTCCTCTTTATGAATTCTTTCGTGCTCACGCCCGGCATCAAATTGATCCAACACCGTAACAATACCTTCCTCTCTCAAAAAGCGAAGGGTCTCAAGACTGCTACAGGCGAATCCGAAAAAGCCGTATTCAGATCCTGTTATCTTCTGTTTCCTCAACACTCTAATAACACCAAGCGCAAATGCCTGACCTTGTTTAATGTAAAAGTCGTATGGCGTACTCTTCGCTTGTTTGAGGAGGCGTGCACCAAATTCGCTCCACCATGCCTCCTTAACCTGGTATACCTTGCTATTCTTCAGTTCGCTATGATAGCGTTCAGCCATACGAAGCAGCATGTCATTGCCAAATCGATGCGCTCCCCATCGCAATATCCTTCCCGCCCAAAACTCCGTAAAAAAACTGTGAAGAGCACCGCACCGTTCCAAGATTCGAGGAATCCTGTAATACTGCCGTGCGCCTATCTGAGAGACAATAACTCGCATATTACCCAATCGGAATAATAATAATGTTCTTTAAGCATTAGCGTGTTCTAAAAGGGCTTGGGGGTTTTACGAGATTACGATTAGCGTATATCGTTCCCATCCTCTTATCTACGGGTACGGACCTTATAAGAACGTTTTTCCTATAAAACCCAACACCAACAATGTAAGCCACAAGTAAACTTACAATATGGATATCGCTACTGCCAATGGGGTCTGCTTCAACCATTCCCCGTAATAAAAGAAAGAACAATAGCGCATGTGACACAGATGCCTCAACCGTAGCAGCGCGGCCCTTTTTAAATAAGATGCACCCCATAGAGATACAGGCAATGATGTATAGCATCCCTGCGAGAAGGCCGCCCCCATTTAACATATGAAGATATGCATTATGAGGATAATAAACAATAAAGGGTTTCCTTGCGTACGTCGCCAACCCATTCCCCATGAAGGACGGGCTATCCAACATATAATCTAGCCAAAATGACCACTGGTCTAGCCTATCAATGTCTGAGAATTGCACGATGCGCATGCTCCTCTCACTAATATCGCTGAAATAAAACGCAACATCCTGATAAAAAAACAGTCCTAATATTGCAAGCACGACACTGCAACCTATAAGAAAAAATAAACCCCTTATTAAGGTGCCTCTCTTTATATGCACAGAGAAATTGATATAGCTCAAGGATATGATGATAACTCCGATCAGCGCGGCACGAGACGCACTGATAAGAACTAACAGAATAGGAATAATAGTGAGGGCTCTTAACTTGCCATTGAAAGCAATAAAAGAGAAACACGTAAAGATTACGGAAAAATAACCTATCAAATTTAGTCCATGCCTCGACGCGACCTGCGCTAATAAATCGATATTATTCCTGGTCACAGACTGCCAAATAATAAGCGGCATTAATAAAATACTAGCCAGAGAAAAAGCCCTAACGTATTTTGATTCATTATATTTTTGAGAGAAGATACCAAACATTGCTAATGACAAAAAAGCGTCGCGAAGCGGCAAGAATAAGTTCGTCAGAGTTTCTGACTCAAGATAGCCGCTGGCAGCAACAACATAAGCAACAAAAAGAATCCATGCAGACTTTGGCGCGCGCCTCAAATATGAATGATTAGCCGCAAGATACGCACACCACAGTGCAACATTAAGTGCTAATGCAAAAACTGGTTCTGGCACATTAGGCTCGACAAAATATCGCGGCACAAGTTGTATAAGAACTATCAGTGCGAATTCAAACCAAAACAATTTGTCAGAGATGAAAGAACGGATGATCTTCATAGACTGATATCACTTACCCCACAAGAATCTGCGGAGTCTTATTGCCCCGTTTAGTGAAGATAACTTGTCCCAAAGATAGATAGACCTATTTATGCCTAAACTTCTAACCATTTTTAGTGTCAGATTATATACGTGCCGCCTTGTTCTAGATGTACAAACCTGCCCCGCAATAGTACCCCAGTGATACCCTTGCTCCACTTTGCCAACCCTGAAGTTCCAAAAAGCAGCCCTATACAATAAAGAGGCAAGAACTGCTCCATAACGGCGCAGGTTGCCTGCGCTCTCACTAAATTGGCACAAAATGACTTCAAGAAATAAATTAAATGATTCGATGTTAGTAGCCTGCATCCCTTCTTGCGTTCTTGATAACCGTGGTCCTCCATGATCTCGAACGAACATGAGACTTTTGGGAACGTGAATCCCTCGCCCGCCACGGAGGGCCATGCGAATATGCCATTCCCAATCCTCAAATGCCTTCATACTTTCCAGCCATGGCCCCGTTTTCTCACAAATTTCGCGTCTATAAAGAGGTGTCCCATTTGGCCAGAAATCAAAATATAAAAAGTTGGGCAGTACTCGCCATTCCGAACCTTTATCCAACCCAAAGATGCCCTTTACTTTACCAGTGCAATCGTCTAATAGACTCCAGCCACAAGTAGCATAATCAACTCCTGGGTTATGTATCAATGCCTCTAACTGCAAGGCAACTTTTTCTTTTTCTATCATATCATCGGAATCTAAGAACTGTATGAACTTGCCACGAGCTTTTCTAAAGCCAGCATTTCGTGCAATCGAGGGGCCTTTATTCTCTTGCTGCTCAAGAATAATATTCTTCCCAGCTTCTTGGAGTTTAATCACTTCGTCAGATGTGTTATCAGTCGAGCCATCATCAACAACAATCACTTCAATTCCGTTCTTGAAAGATTGCTCAAGAACCGACAAAATAGCCGACACAATATATTTTCCCCTATTATAAGCGGGGATGATTACGCTAATGAGAGGAGACTGCATGTTATGCCTTGCCTCTTTTGAAGTCATGCTACATTTCGGCTAGAAAGTTTCAACACAATAGAGACAAGCAGCAGGCAGCGGCACACTATCATCCAAATAAAGCTGGCGTCGACTCTTGAAATAGTCATTTACCCAAACTTCTCTTCCTTCCAATAGAATGTTGCCGTTATTGCGATGAGGTGGTAAAACGCGTAAGCAGCCGCCGACATTTCCGTCACCATCGATATTAATACTCCGAAAAAATGAAAGACATCTTTTCTTGGAGATGGGGCCAATAGGAATCGGCAACGCAAATTTACTCGCGACTCCCTGTCTTTCACATGCCTTACGAACTGTAGCAAGTCGACTATCATCCACTAATTTAATGACTTCATTGACATCCCCCTCCCTTGAGGGATCAGGGATATAATTATGAAAATTCACCATGTCCACTCCCAGTGATGCAGCGTGTCGAAATATTTCAGGGGCTTCGCTAAGGTTGCTGCGCCACATAACAGATGACACGGCCACGCTCAGCGCCTTACCCATAGCATTACGCTTAGCAATTAACTCTTTGATTGCTTCACTAATTTCATAAAAAGTCCCCGCCGGCATCCCGACCAATTGCGCATACTTTTCGGCACTACCAGCATTCAGACTAAACGAAATCTCCGACAAAGGCGATTCAAGAAGCTCTTCCATTCGCGCCATCAATTTTGTCCCATTGCTCACCATGCCGCAATGGACTCCATGATCGCAAGCGACCTTTACCATTTTAAATACACCGGAGACCAGCATCGGTTCCCCCACGCCTGCAAAAGTCACCCTCTTGATGCTGGGAAACGTATCCAAAATCTGCCGTAGCACTTCCACGCTCATATCGCGCACTCTTTGATGAAGTAAAGCGGAGTCAGCAATCGAATCAATTCGATGGTTGGCACACATTCTACAACGTAAGTTGCACCTATCCGTCACAAAGCAATTTAGGCTCTCAGGTCCGGAAAGATATTCACCGGAACGAACTCTTCGTCTTTGCTTCCTATATCGCAACTCGTTCAGCACTTTTTTCGGAAGAACTTGTCGCGATATACGCTTAGCAGTAATGACCGCGTTTGTCCAATTCATCCTGAATCAAACTCAGTAGAGCGTCCACATGACGTTCATGATTGTTTAATTTGCTCGCTTCAGCAGAAATTTCCTGCCTGCTCGGTAAATCAGCCAAAATGCCATTTATAGCATCTGCAACGCTTGCCCCATTATCCATAACCGTTACGCATTTTGGAATGCGATTTATGAGTTCCGCATACCCAGTGTAGGTGCCAGGTACACTAGGGTCCAATAGCACTACAGGCAACCCGGACACTGACGCCTCCATAACGACCGTCGGGTAATTGTCATACCGAGACAGATGAACAAAAACATCTGCCTGCCCATATATCGCTGCCATGTCGCCACGCGCCCCGAGTACCTTCACCCTCTCAGACAGACCATACCTATTTATGACACTCTTCAATTCCTCCAAATCCGGACCATCGCCTGCAATCCACCATTCAATATTTGGCCCTAAATGAGAACACGTTTCAAGAATTAAATGCCAGTTCTTTGACGGCATCAGACGAAACGCGGACAATACAATGTACTTCTCACTATCCTCTTTCGTCCGGGAACCCGCTGTAACACTATACCTCTCAATGTCAACGCCATTAGGGATGATCTTCACATGCTTCGTATACTCTTTGCCATATATTTCTGCAATGAGTTCTTTAAGAAAACTCGTATTAACAACAATCTTGTGTGCGATTCGTAGCGCAGTCTTTTCAGTCAGCCTTACCCCCCAGGGATTTAATTTCTGCAGCCACCTTTTAAGAAGGTTCCTATCGGGATTTGGCGCATCCATCTTCATGTCCATCCCACTCAACGAGCCCGGCAGAAAGATCCTGACCGTTTGCCTTCTTGTGACATAGGCAACAATCATGACCATTGCATGGTTCGAGATAACAATATCCGGCTGCAGCTTTTGCAATAGCTTTCGGCTGCGTACATAAAGTTGAACTAGTCTTGCCAAAAAATGGAAGTAACGCACCCCAATGGGTAAATTTAGATGCCCTCTCGAATAATAATGCACCGTTAAGGCCGAACCTTCAAGCTGCAGGGCCCCCTGAGGCATAAGAACAGCAAATCCGTGCAATTGTCTCGATAGATACTTCACCGTATTAACCAAATAGGTATTATTCCCCCCTATGGAATCCGGGGCGTGCGCATGAAAGAATACTACTTGAGGGACTCTGTCAGGCATCTATACCTTCGGCAGTCGTAAACCAGGGTAAAACTCCGGATGGGCCTGCATTTGTATCTTGTGCTTCTCTATAAATTCATCGATCGTACAGACAACTTTCGCCGGATTACCGGCCACAACCGTGCCGGGCGGCACGTCTCGAGTCACTACCGCACCAGCGCCGACAATGGATCTCGGTCCAATCGTCACCCCACAAAGCACTACCGCATTAACACCAATGAAACAGTGATCATTTATAATGGTTCTGCGAGTCATTGAAATGCGATCAAAGAGTCCGGTCCCACGGAGTTCCGGGATAAACAACGCAGGTGAAGCGTCATGTCCCAGAATCGTGCATTTGGTCAACACGCAATCATTTCCGATAGTAATCGGGTCACGGCCATTAGCGCCAAAAACGACGCCTCCTATATAGTTATTCTCTCCGATTTCAATTCCCCTCTTCCGGTATCCTTCAATAATTCTCTCCATTTCATGAGATTCATTGAAGTCAATCTCGGCAACTAAATTGCGAATCTTATTAAAGATGTTGCGTATTAATAATGCGTTGCCCATTGGCCACTCACCGACAATTCTTCATACGTTCTGAATACGATATCAGCGTCTTACCGCTCTTCGGGGTAGACGCTTATTTATTATTTCCAGTTTTTCTCGAAATACTTACGATACAAGGAGAAATCAATGGATTGGGGATGTCTATAAAGCTGTCCAGTTTCCATAGCAAACGTCGCACACAGCGTGTCAGGCCGTTGACAAGTTTATACTTAGACTGGTCCGCCCAAAAACCTGCCGTTCTATAATAGCCTTCATGAAGAATCTCCATTCCGTTATTTTCCAAAATGTGACGCCACTTACGAAAATTCATAGCAGGGAGGTAATGCCTGCGCAAGTTAGGCGCGTCCAACAAACGATGGAGCACATATTGAAATCCTCGAAAATTTGGGCAGGTAATAATGAGGATGCCGCCATCATTTACAAGCTGAACATGTTTTCTAATAACCTCATCATAATTCCTAAAGTGTTCGATAAATCCCATTGAATAGACAAGATCAAAAGTCTTGCCAACATTATACTCTAGAAAATCGTCACATATAATATCATCCGCCACCACACCAACATCCGACAGGAATGCGGGCAATCGGTTCTTTACAAAAGGTGTCGCATCAATGCCGCTTACTTTGTAGCCGAATTGTTTAGCCAAGTATACCATGAAACTTCCAGGATAACACCCAACTTCAAAAGCAGTCCCCCCCTTTTTGGAATATTTATCGAACAAGTCTTTATAAAGCATGAACTCAGGATAATACTCTAAGGGCATTTTTTCGTAATATTCATCCCAATAGGCTTGCGATGTGACCGAAGAACCTGCAAGATTCTTTGTCACAATTCTATTTTAACCTCCGCCTCAGGCGCTACAAGAGCATCAGCAACGTGAAGATTTTGCAGCATCCTAACAGAAATAGGTACATTATTCACTCCTCGCCAGCATGCCAAATATTCTGCGTGCCCACCCTCTCTTACTCCAACATCCACAGATAATGATGAGACTGCAAATCCCGGATTTATTATAGAGAATATAAAGACAATATTATTGTAAGAATCAGATACCTGCCCACCTTCTAGCAAATCACTTTTTAAGGAGAACGCTTTTGCACCAGATTCAGCATAAAAAGACACATCAACAGCTGGCCGGAAGAGAGCGTTGCGTGATGTTAGCTGTACTTTCACAAATAATACTTTGGAATACTCCCAAGCTGAGATTTGTTTCCCAAAACCGTCAAGAAACGATACTTCTGCTTCGATATTGTTAATTCGTAAAATGTTATATATATTCCCATGGTCATTGAGGTAGTCAGCAATTGCGTTTTCGATCGGTCCGTCGTTCTCAACTCTTCCCTCCACGAGGTAAACCGCTCTTGAACATAGCCTACTTATTGCTTGAAGATTATGACTCACAAACAATACCGTTCTCCCCTCTTTCCCAACCTCCTCCATCTTCCCCAAACATTTCTTCTGAAACTGTGCATCGCCCACTGCAAGAACCTCGTCGACAATCAGTATCTCTGGCTCCAAGTGCGCGGCCACGGCAAAGGCAAGTCTCACGTACATTCCCGACGAATAGCGCTTCACAGGAGTATCAAGGAACTTCTCGATCTCTGCAAAGTCAACGATCGCGTCGAATTTCTCTTTGATCTCGGCCTTCGGCATGCCGAGGATAGCGCCGTTGAGGAATATATTTTCCCTGCCCGTCAACTCAGGATGGAATCCTGTTCCCACTTCGAGAAGGCTAGCTACCCTGCCGGTTATCTCTATCCGTCCGGTAGTCGGCTCCGTGATCCTGCTCAGCACCTTAAGGAGGGTTGACTTGCCTGCCCCGTTCCGGCCGATGATCCCCACCCGGTCGCCGCGTTTGATCTCGAAGTTTACATCCTTGAGGGCGAAGAACTCTTCCTTAGATGCAGTGAAATGTGAATCGTGAATAGTGAATGATGAAAAAAGCTTACGCCCTACGCGCTTGACGCTATTGGCCATCACATCACGCAGGGCGGTGTACCGCCCCCTCTGCTGATGCTGGATCAGGTATTTCTTGGACAGGTTGCAGACTTTGATAACGGTGTCGGACATTTTTGATAGTTTAACTGGTCAACTGTTTAACTGTTAAGCTGCGACTTGTAAAGAGCATTTAGCTTGTTGGATATCTGAAAATTCTTATCCTAAGTTCCTCGTGGGTATCATCCCTAACAAATCCCAGATCCTTGGCAATCAAGAGTTGCGAAGTAACTTCCATTAGAGAGCTATATGCAATCTGATAGAAGTTCGCCTTGTCTTTCCGACCTTTCCTAGCACTGCCTCCGCAATATTCGACGCAACCGAGACCGCTGCCCGGTTCATCTGCGATACCAATCCGAAACGTTCTCCAGATGGGAACGAATTGGTAGTCTTGTACAGCGCCGTTGCAAATTCTTTGGCCAGTTGCCAGACCTCCAGTTTTTCAAATGCAAAAGTGTATCCCATAATGATCCCCGTTTAAGTGTTTAAATGTGACATTGTTGAATTGGTTGTTCCAGCATCTCAGCGCTTTACCAATTTCACCAGTTTAACAGTCGTCTTCGCGATTCAACAATTTAACATTTCCCCAGTTCAACATTTGACCTTCGGTCAAATCACATCAGCAAAGCTCTTCTCAGTCTTCCTGAAGTAGACGATCCCGGTGATGAAAAGTGCCCCGACGACGGCCATAGAGAGAACAAAGCCGGGCATATAGATTTTGCTTTCCCCGCCGAGGATCGCCCAGCGGAAGCCGTCGATAACACCGACCATCGGATTCAGCGAATAAAGAAGCCTCCACTTGCCTGGGACAATACTGCTTGAAAATCCGACCGGGGAGACATAAAGGCCGAACTGGACAATGAACGGGACGATATAGCGGAAATCACGATATTTGACATTAAGGGCGGTAAGCCAAAGACCCGCGCCCATTGCCGCTGCGAATGCGATCCCGATGAATACCGGCAGGTAAATGATGCGCCAACTCGGCATAAACTGATACCAGACCATAAGTCCGACGAGGATGATGCCGGAAATAAGAAAGTCCACAAAGCTCGTGATGACCGAACTGGCTGGTATGATCAGACGAGGGAAATAGACCTTCGAGATAAGGTTCGCGTTTCCGACGAGGCTGTTGCTCGCCTCTGAAAGGGCGTTCGAGAAGAACTGCCACGGCAGCATGGCAGCAAAGACCAATATCGGATAGGGCACACCCTCCGACGGCAGTTTCGCCAATTTACCAAACACGACGGTAAAGACCAGCATTGTAAGAAACGGCCGGATCAAGGCCCATGCGATTCCGATTACTGTCTGTTTGTAGCGGACAAGAATATCCCGCCACGCAAGAAAGTAAAATAACTCGCGATAGCGCCAGAGATCCAGCCAGTAGTGACGTTCCGTCCGTCCAGCTTCGATTACAAGTGTAGTTTCTTCAGACAATTGGCCATTCTCCCCTACTAAGACACTCTGTTTCGTACGCGCCACACGGAACTACTACGATACAGCTCGGCGCAAAATCTCTACAATTGGAAAGTTTCTATCGAGAAAGCAACGGCAGCATAACCACCGCCACGATGAACGCAAAGATGGCCACGATGATAATTTCCCGGTGTTTTTGCCAAACGGCTTTGAGTTTATCTATAAGATGCTCTTGCGTTCTCATTCAAGCAACCCCACAGAACGGTAATTCACAAGCTCTCAAGCGAACACGCCAACAAGCTGGCAAGCTGACAAGCCTACAAGCCAGGCAAGCGAACAGGGACGGAGAATAGGGGACGTTGCCAACTTAACCAATATATTTCGTCTAAAGGAGGCTAACAAGCGAACAAGCTTGAAAGCTGGCAAGCTCCGAGCCCAAACCAGCAAGTAACGCCGATCTCAACTTAGAAGCTTTTTCAAGATCACAATCCCCAAAACCAACCCCGCCAGAAGCGCCATCAACAACAACCCGTATTTCGACCACTGCCGGTCCGCGGTCTTCCTGAACTTTCTTCTCCTGCGTCTCATAAGAAGCTACCAAGCTGGCAAGCGTCAAAAGCAGTGAGTAGTGAATAGTAAGTAGAAAATAGTCAGCAACGAAGGCTTATTTATGCCGCCTTCACTTCCAAACTTACATTTGTAAGCCTTGAAATCTGGGGCGGCACCGAGCCCACATGGACATAGACGACCTGCTGGCCTTCCTCACGCTGTTCTTCAGCCATCGCAATATTTATCTTGCATAATTCCCGGCGATTTTTAAGACTAAACATTACTACAGACTACGCCTCAAGGCCCTCAAGCCAACTGCCGGCATTTTTAACATGAATGCCGTCGAGCAGAAGTTCCCTTTTCAGATTTTTGACAAGGAGGATGGGGTTTGTTTCTTTTGGGAAAAAACCGTAGAAGTGCCTGAGAGACGCGGTCTCTGTATCCGCCAGTTTGGTCTCGATGAGCCACTCCGTCTTTCCGTCACGCACTGTCAGAAAATCCACTTCCCGTTTCTCCTTGTCCCTCACGTAATGAAGCGCACACTTTTCTCCTGCCGTATCTTCGAGAAAATGGAGCCGCTTCAAGAGAGCGCAGGCAACGGCATTTTCGAACCTCGCCCCTTCATCATCTTTCACAAGACCGGTATCATAAAAATAGATTTTCGGCTGCTTGATCAGGCTCCTGGCTATATTGCGGTGATACGGCGTTACCACAAAGAGAATATAGAGGGATTCCAGTATGCCGATCCAGAGTTTTACCGTATGAGGAGAGACCTGAAGGTCCCGCGACAGGGATTCATAGGAGATGGTGCTCCCGACGGAATTGCGAAGCAATTCCACCAGGGTTTCCATGCTTTTGAGGTTCCTAACCGCCGCAATGTCCAGCAAATCTTCACGCAAGATGCGGTCGACATGTGAGCGCCGCCAGCGTTTTGCATCCGCATCGCGCCCCTTAAGAAACGGTTCGGGAAAGCCCCCTAGCCTCATTATATTTTCAAGGGCCGCATCAGCGTTGTAGTGTTTTCTGACCTCTGCCACGGAGAAGGGATGTAGACGGTAGGAATAAAATCGACCCGCTAAAGAATCCCCCCCCTTCCGGTAGATATCAAGGCGGGATGAGCCGGTCACAAGAAGGCGAGGTCTCACCCCTTCGGTATCATAAATTCCTTTGATCCAGCTCTTCCATTTTCTTATTTTGTGAAGTTCATCAAATATCACCAGGTCACAATCACGTCGCCAGGCCTGTTTTTGAATGAGCAGGCGATGCTCCACATTGTCCATGTTGAAATATTCGGAGTTAACCGGATAAAGCGCTTTGGATAAAGTTGTTTTCCCCACCTGGCGGGGGCCGCTCAAAAGGACCATCTTCTTATCGAGATCTATCTTAATCTTGTCCTCAATGCTGCGCTTCATAGTGACTATTCTGCATGAAACTTTATAAAAGTCAAGACCAAACTGCAATATGATGCATAACAGTCATGCGATACACCAGGGCAATATCAGCGCTTATGAAAGCATTCGCGGGACGTTGTTGAATTAGTCAACTTTCTCAACCGCACAGGGTCAACCGTTAAATGAACACCTTATGGGGTCAGGCTTGACTATTGACATTCAGCCAAGCCTACAAGCGAGTAAGCTTTCAAGTGGGCAAGCGAAAAGCCTCAAAGCCAGCAAGGTTATTTCCTCTTTCTAGCTTTCTTATAGATGCCCTCTCTTGTGCCGATAACCGTCACGGTTATCATGTTTCCCTCTATATATTATAATAAACAATCCGGTATTCCGGCCTTCTGCCGAAATGATATGAGCGTTCATTATGAAATACCCCTGAGAGGGGTTTGCCCTTTACGAACGGCTCCTCTCTAATTGCGGGCAGGTGCACCATTACAATATCTCGCTGTACCTTCTTCGGCAATGCCCTGAAGTCCCTTCCCGCGGCAGCGGACAGTTCGAGTTCGTATGAAGGCACGGCCTCTACCGGTATCCCTTTTGAAGATCTTCCAGCCTTGTAAGCTTTTTCCCTGCTTTCTTTTCCGCTCTTGCCAGCGCCCCCCGTCTGTTTACAAAATCGATGAACCACTCGTCTTCCCTCAATTTGAGATAGCTGACAAAGTCCAACACCTCCTGCACTTTCTTTTCAGGAAGGTCGTCCATCGCCGCGATAACTTTCTTTTTAAGTTGAGCTGTAGCCATATGTTCCTCCTCTCATTGCTGCCTTCCATATAGTAACAAAAGTCGCGAACAAGCTGACAAGCCATAAAGCGAACAAGCTCTCAAAGCGAACAAGCGAACAAGCGAACAAGCTGGCAAGCTGACAAGGAAAAATGGGGTCAGGTCTTGCAATCTCAGTTTTCCTTCATCTCCGATGCTATCCACGATAAATGCTTTTCCGGTGTCCCACTCTCAAAATGACTATGTCTGCGCCATGAAGATCGAAAATAACTCTGAGCTCACCAACTCTGAAGCGATATGTGCCCAGCTGAGGATCTGTAAGTTTTTTGGCGTGGCTCAAAGGATCCTGCTTGTATCTATTTAATGTATCGCCTAACCTCTTCTTCGATACGAGATCGAGCCTCTTGATATCTTTAACGGCTCTTTCAGTGTAGACGAGCCGGTATTTCATTCTCCGAAGACATCCTTATGGCTCTTGACCTTTCCGGCCTTGTATTCAGCTCTGGCTTCTTTGATACTCAAAAGATACTCCGGCGAGGTCGAGGCGAGTAAGTCCTCGATGAAATCTTCCCTTTCCTGCTTTTTCATCCTTTTCACTGCTTCGATTATCTCTTCAGTTCCCACCTCCATCTTTAATGCCGTGGACATATAGGCCTCCTTCATCCGGTTTTTCACTATTTTAACATAGGAACACCTTACCTTATGGGGTCAGACTTGACTATTGACATTCAGCCAAGCGGGCAAGCTATCAAGCTCTCAAGCGAATACAAGCTTACAAGCTGGCAAGCTGACAAGTTGACAAGCCATAAAGCGAAGAAGCCTACAAGCTCTCAAGCCATAAAGCGAACAAGCTGATAAGCTATCAACCCTCAAAGCCGCCTACCTTTTTGTAAAAGCTCCAGAGTAATTTCCCTACTTCAGCACGCAAGTTTTCGAGCCTGCCAAAATCCTGCGCTTTCAGATAACCCAGTTTCGTCGAGAATTCGAGCAGATACTCAGTCTCGGCCAGTGAACCCATTGCGATGTTCACGAATCTCGCAAGTTCCTTGTCTCCCTTTCTTGCATAACCTTCCACGATATTGGTTGGTATCGAAAGTGCGGCCCTTCTTATCTGCGAGGTAAGCCCGTACATTTCATCCCTCGGGAAACCCTTTGTGACCCTGTAAATTTCGAAGGCGAGATTATCTGCCTTCTGCTATACCTTGAGATCTTTATAGGTCATTTCTGAAAGCTCTCAAGCCGACAAGCCAACAAGCTGACAAGCGAACACGCTATCAAGCCGGCAAGCTCTCAATATCACGCCTTCCAAACCTTGCTGCTTCTGATCCTGTTCTTCCCGAAGGCATTCCTCGTATCGAGGATGCACCGGGCATGTTCTTCGATGAAGCCGTAATCATAGGCCGCGTGGTCGGTCAGCAGGAGCGCGATATCCGCCGCCCCGAGCGCCTCCGCAGTGAGCTCGACCGAGCACAAATCGATGTCCGGGTAGTGGCGGTGGCCCCGGCAGACAGGCACATGGGGATCGTTGTAGGAGACCTCCGCGCCCTGCTGCCTGAGGAGCTGGACGATCCGCAGCGAAGGCGACTCCCTCTGGTCGTCCACGTCTTTCTTGTACGCCATGCCCAGCACCAGCACCTTCGCCCCCCTGATGCTGAGTCCCCGCTCATTCAGCGCGTCAACGGTTTTTTGGACCACATAGTAGGGCATGCCCGTATTGATCTCCCCCGCAAGCTCGATGAACCGCGTAGAAAAGTCGTACTCCCTTGCCTTCCACGTGAGATAGAACGGGTCGATCGGGATGCAGTGGCCCCCGAGGCCGGGACCCGGGTAGAAGGCCTGGAACCCGAAAGGCTTGGTCTTCGCCGCTTCGATCACCTCCCAGACATCGATCCCCATCCTGTCGAAAAGCATCTTCAGCTCGTTCACGAGCGCGATGTTCACCGACCTGTAGATGTTCTCGAGGAGCTTCGTCGCCTCAGCGACCTTCGTGGACGAGACCGGCACCGTTCTTACGACAACGGTGTCGTAGAGCGCCTTTGCAGCGGCGAGGCACTTTTCCGTATATCCGCCCACGACCTTCGGGATCGTGCTCGTCGAGAAGTCCCTGTTGTTCGGGTCCTCCCTCTCCGGAGAGAAGGCGAGATGAAAGTCCGCGCCTGCCTTCAGCCCGGTCTCTTCGAGGACCGCCCTCATGTCCTCGTCGGTCGTGCCCGGGTAGGTCGTGGATTCGAGGACGATCAGTTGTCCTTTTCTGAGATGCCGCGCGATCGTTTTCGTGGTATCGAAAACAT
Organism: Nitrospirota bacterium; assembly: GCA_023475105.1. GTDB lineage: Bacteria > Nitrospirota > Thermodesulfovibrionia > Thermodesulfovibrionales > UBA9159 > JAMCWJ01. The sequence goes on along the minus strand of JAMCWJ010000056.1, from coordinate 30,948 downwards.
AGGTCATGTCCGGCTCGCGGTTCCTGTTCAGGGGCGTCGGCACACAGATGATGACGCAGTCGGTTTCAGCCAGCCGGGAAAAGTCGGTCGTAGCAGCGAACAACCCATCAGGCTGGCAAGCCGGCAAGCTTGAGGCAGGGACATGCTTGATGTAGCTCCTGCCCTGCTTAAGCGCCTCGACCTTCCTGGGGTCGACGTCGAAGCCCGTCACCTGAAAGCCGGCCTTCGAAAACTCGATCACGAGCGGCAACCCGACATAGCCGAGGCCGATCACGCCGACTGTAGCTTTTCTCGATTCAATCTTCTCGATCACATTCATAGTATCTCCTTAGGAATCAGCGGACAAGCGAACAAGCTATCAAGCGAACAAGCAACAAGCGATAAACAGCACGGCGCATGGGGCAAAGCGCATGGCGAACAAGCAACAAAAGTTCAAGGTTCCAGGTTTCCGCGCCGAGCTTCATAAGGGATGTTGGGGATGTTGCCAACTTAACCAAAATATTTTTCAGCAAATAAAATCCGGGACGTCAGCGGCCCGGGAAGAAGAAAACGGTGAACTGTATTACTTGTAAATATCTCCTCTGGGGCCAATCGCTTCAACATAAACAGTTTCTGTGTTCTCGTCCATGGAATAGATAATCCGAAGACCGCTGACATCATAGCGATATTTTCCTGCCAATCGGCCTTTCAGTTTCTTGATGTGACTTCCTTCGCACGGATTTTCGATTATGAGGTCAATCGCGGCATTGACTCTACATCTTACCTTCAAGTTTCGCGTAATATTTTGCCGCATCCTTGTAGATTGCAACCCTATACATTCCGTTTCACTTTTTCCCACGGTATATAGTCGGACGCTTTTTTCCTGCGGCGGGCGCCTTCAGCTCCAACAATCTGCTTCATTAAAGCCTTGTCGGCAAGGATTTCAAAGGTTTCTTTCCATGCCTCAATATCTTCTGCAATGCTTTCATGGATAAGACTCCTGAATTCTTTAACGGTCAAATCCTTTATCTTTCGTTCGTTTGCCACTGATGCCATCCAGATCACCTCCTGTTCAGCTTTTCCTTTATCACAGTATATCATAGCAAAAGTAATCGTCTTCCGGACCATTCAAGGTTCTACGGGGGTGAGGCCCGGGTCAGAGCCTTACTCTTTCTGAATGAACTCTTCACGCAGTTCAGGTTCTTCCGTCAGCGTCTTCTTAAGCTGAACCAACTCCCTTTCCAGATGAACAACTTTGTTGTATATGGTTTCAAGAGTTACTAATAGGTTCGTTAGTAGGATGTCATTCCCGCTTGTCGGGAATCCTTCTTAAGAGAGACTCCGGTCAAGCCGGAGTGACATTCAAAGGTATCCTACTTATGTTCCCCTTAGTATCTCCTTCACAATCCTACCTCGCTTTCTTCTTTCCTTTAATCTTCTACCCCGTCCTCCGGCAAGCCGGCAAGCCTACAAGAAAGCTCATAGCGAATGAACAACCAAGGCCAAGGTTCAGGTTGAGGCTGAGACAAAAGAAAACCTCACAGCTCTCAAAACAGCTATTCATGATTCTTCATGACCTTAAATCCTTCGCGACTGCAAAGTTGTTCCCGTTGTGCTTCGAGCAGGTCCTCCCGCACCATCTCCTTCACCAGCTCCTCGAACTTCACCTTCGGCTTCCAGCCCAGCCTCTTCCTCGCCTTTGACGCATCACCCAGGAGGCTCTCGACCTCGGTAGGCCGGAAATAGCGGGAATCTACTGAAACAATCGTCTCTCCGAGACGCACAGAAGTATGCACTAGGGAGTATGGACTAAGCACTTCCGAACTCCTTACTGCTTTCTGCTTACTGCTTACTATCTTTTTGCTGCCTACCGCTTTCTGCCTACTGCTTACTGCTTTGACGATTCCTTTTTCGTTGACCCCGGACCCTTTCCATTCCAGCTCGATTCCGATCTCTTTGAAAACAGCCTCGACGAATTCGCGGACCGAGTGCTGCTGCCCTGTGGCGATGACGTAGTCGTCAGGCTCCTTTTGCTGGAGCATGAGCCACATCGCCTCGACAAAATCCCTTGCATGCCCCCAGTCCCTTTTCGCATTCAGGTTCCCGAGATAGAGCTTCTTCTGGAGACCGAGGGCGATCCTCGCCGCGGCCCTCGTGATCTTCCTCGTCACGAAGGTCTCGCCCCTTATGGGCGACTCGTGGTTAAAGAGAATTCCGTTGCTTGCGTGGACGCCGTAGGCCTCCCTGTAGTTCACCACGATCCAGTAGGCGTAGAGCTTTGCCGCCGCATAAGGGCTCCGGGGATAAAAGGGCGTCGTCTCCTTCTGCGGCGTCTCCCGCACCTTGCCGTAGAGCTCCGAGGTAGAGGCCTGATAGAACCGCACCTTCTTCGTCATATCCAGTATCCGCAATGCCTCAAGGAGCCTCAGGGCGCCGAGGGCATCGGCATTCGCCGTATACTCGGGCGTCTCGAAGGAGACCTGCACATGGGACTGGGCCGCCAGGTTGTAGATCTCGTCGGGCTGGGTCTCCTGGATGATCCTGATCAGGTTCGTCGCATCCGTGAGGTCCCCGTAATGCATGAAGAACCTCGGCTTGCCCTCGTGCGGGTCGACATAGAGGTGGTCGACGCGGTCGGTGTTGAAAAGCGATGCGCGCCTCTTGATCCCGTGGACCGTATAGCCCTTGTTCAGCAGAAATTCCGCCAGATACGCGCCGTCCTGGCCCGTTATTCCCGTAATAAGAGCGCAGCGCTTATTACGGGAATAACGGGAATGTTCAAGGCTAAATGTTGAATTTTGAATTCCTGCCCCAACCCCTGACATGTCATGCGTTGATTTCGCGGCGCGCTCATTACCCGAACCTTTCCTCTTCATAATTTTCACCCGTATCAGGACTTTTTCTGTGATGTGGTCTTCACAATCTTGGTCAAAACTGCAACAATGCTGTCAGCCTTCTTTTAAGATAGTCTTCATAAGCTAGCCGGAGTCCTTCTCTCAGCTTTGTCTTCGCCTTCCAGCCCATGGTGTTTATTTTCGAGCAGTCGACCAGTTTCCTCGGCGTGCCGTCGGGTTTGGTCGGGTCAAAAATGATGTCGCCCTGAAAGCCCACAACCGTCCCCACCATCCCGGCCAGCTCCCTGATCGTGACCTCTTCTCCGGAGCCTACGTTCACCGTCTCATTGCCCGAATAGTTTTTCATGAGGAATACGCAGGCGTCGGCCAGATCTTCGACATACAGAAATTCCCGCTTCGGGGCGCCCGTGCCCCAGATCACCACTGCAGGCGATGATTCAGTATGGACTAAGGAGTAGGGAGTAGGCACTTCAGAACTGCCTGCTGCTTCCTGCTTTCTGCTTCCTGTTTCCTGCTTACTGCTTACTGCCTTTGTGCTTACTGCCTTTGCCTCATGGAAGCGCCGTATCAGCGCCGGGATGACATGGGAGTTCATGGGGTCGTAGTTGTCATTCGGTCCGTAGAGATTGGTCGGCATGCAAGAGATGAAGTCCGTCCCGTACTGCCGGTTATAGGATTCGCAGAGCTTTATCCCCGCGATCTTGGCGACTGCGTAAGGCTCGTTCGTCGGTTCGAGCTTGCCGTCGAGGAGGTACTCCTCTTTCATCGGCTGCGGCGCGAATTTCGGGTAGATGCAGGAAGAGCCGAGGAAGAGCAGCTTTTTGACGCCTGCCGTATATGCCCCGTGGATAAGGTTGCATTCTATCATGAGGTTCCTGTAGATGAAATCCGCAGGATAGGCGCTGTTGGCGTAAATGCCTCCGACCTTCGCAGCAGCAAGGAAGAGATAATCGGGCTTTTCCGCCCCGAGATACCCGATAACCGCCTTCTGGTCCGTGAGGTCGAGCTCTTTGGAAGAAGGGCCGATAATATTCGCAAATCCTTCTTCCCTGAGCCTCCGCTCGATGGCGGAGCCGACCATGCCGCGCCTTCCGGCGATCAGTATTTTGGAGGACGAATCCATATTAGTAGCAAGCGAACAAGCCGACAAGCTGGATAGCTTGCCAGCTTAGAACTTTGAATGTTTGTATTTCCTAGAACTTAGAACTTTCGCCTTTTTGTTCGCTTGTTGCTTGTTCGCTTGAGAGCTTGTCAGCTTGTCAGCTCACGTCCCATAGTATTCCCTGTACCATTCGACGAATTTCCTGATCCCCTCTTCGAGCGGGGTGGAGGGTTTGAAGCCGACGTCGCGGACGAGGTCGTCCACATCCGCATAGGTGGCCGCCACATCGCCGGGCTGGATCGGCAGCAGGTTCTTCTCCGCCTTTTTCCCGAGGCGGTCTTCGAGCACTTCGATAAACCTCATCAGCTCGACGGGGTTGTTGTTGCCGATGTTATAGAGCCGGTAGGGCGCGTAGCTCGCCGAAGGGTCGGGCGCGTCGCCGCTCCAGCGGGGGTCCGGCTCCGGTATCCTGTCGATCACCCGCACCACGCCTTCGATGATGTCGTCGATGTAGGTGAAGTCCCTCTGCATTTTGCCGTAGTTGAAGACATCGATCGGCCTGTCCTCGAGTATCGCCTTCGTGAAGAGGAAGAGCGCCATGTCCGGCCGGCCCCAGGGCCCGTAGACCGTGAAGAACCGGAGCCCGGTCGACGGGATCTTGTAGAGGCTCGCATAAGTGTGCGCCATCAGCTCGTTCGCCTTCTTCGTCGCTGCATAGAGGGAGACGGGATGGTCTACGTTATGGTGGACGGAAAAGGGCATCTTCGTGTTCGCGCCGTAAACGGAGCTCGAAGAGGCGAAGACAAGGTGCTTCACCCCGTTGTGCCTGCAGCCTTCGAGGACGTTCAGGAACCCGGTGATGTTGCTGTCCGTGTAGGAGTGGGGGTTCACAAGGGAATACCTCACGCCTGCCTGGGCCGCGAGGTTCACAACGACGTCGAATTTCTCTTCCTTGAAGAGCTTTGCAATGCCTTCGCGGTCCGTGAGGTCCATCCTCACGGGTTTGAAGTTTCTCTCGCGCGCGATCTGCCTCAGCCTGTTGATCTTCAGATGGACGTCGTAGTAGTCGTTCAGGTTGTCGAGGCCGACGACGCCTTCCCCCAGGTCGATCAGCCTTCTGCAGAGGTGAAAGCCGATGAAACCGGCAGCGCCCGTGACCAGCACTTTGCGACCGTTCAATGTTCCGCGTTCAATGTTCAATGTTTCTCCCACTCCAGCTTACAAGCTCACAGGCTTGCCAGCTTGTAAGCTTACCGGCTTGTAAGCTTGTCACTCTTTCACCGCTGTGGCCCAGATGTTCATCGACATTTCGAAACGGCCCGCACGCACGTTTTCTTCCCTGAAATTCGCCCTCCGGAGCGCATCGATCACCTTCCTCAGGGAGAAGGTGTCCTTGTGGTCCTCGATCTCGATAGGGCTGACGAGCCCCAGCTTCGCCATCGCCCTGAGGAGCTTATCCGTCCAGCCTGCAGGCACGGTCAGAATGAACACACCGCCGGGCGCGAGGACCCTGCGGACTTCCTCCAGGAGCGGCACGACCCTTCCGGGCATGACATGTTCGAGGACCGCGAACATCGTGACGACGCTGAAATAGTCGTCCCCGAAGGGCAGGGGACTTTCCAATGCAATGTCATATGGGAGAAGCGTGATCCCCCGGGCCCGCGAAAAAGCCGGCGCCATTTTCTCATCTACCATCTTGTCGAGCCCGTATTTCCCGGAAAAAGTGGTGTTCGCCAGAAAAAGGGGATAGGACCCGCACCCTATGTCGAGGATGCGGCCGCTCCTGTGGCCCGCAGGTATCAGGCGCTCGCCGATCCGCGCCCTCTGCCGGGCCAGGAACTCTTCGAGCAGACCGTGGCCTCTGGTCGGTTTGGCGTAAAGGAAGCTCACAGCTGATAGCTCATGGTTTACAAGCCAACAAGCTGGCAAGCTCTCAAGCGAACAAGCTGACAAGCGATAAACAGCACGGCGCATGGCGAACAAGCCATAAGAAGCTCATAGCTCATGGCTAGAAACAGTAACTAGAGATTGGAGATTAGTAATTAGTTCACCGTTTTCTTCCACCCCGGAGGTGGCAGGATTTCACTTCAGCCTCTTTGCCTTTTTCCCCAGTAACCCATTGACCCATCATTCATTGCTCAGCTTGTTCGCCTGTGTGCTTGTAAGCTTGTTCGTTTGCACTCTCACCGCAAAAGGTTGTACTTGAGGATGCAGCGCAGAGCGGAGAAACCGTCCCTCCACCCTATTTTCTTCCCCTCCGCGTAGGTCCTGCCCGCATAGGAGATGCCGACTTCATAGATCCGCAGGTTTTTCTTCGCGATCTTCGCCGTGATCTCCGGCTCGAACCCGAACCTGTCCTCCTCGATGTCGATCGACTGGATGACTTCCCTGCGGAAGGCCTTGTAGCACGTCTCCATGTCCGTCAGGTTGATGTTCGTGAGCATGTTCGAAAGCGTCGTCAGGAACTTGTTCCCGATCATATGCCAGAAAAACACGACGCGGTGGGGCTCCCCTCCCTGGAAACGGGAGCCGTAGACCACGTCCGCTTTGCCCTCGAGGATAGGCTGGATCATCTTCGGGATCTCAACCGGGTTGTATTCGAGGTCCGCGTCCTGGATGATCACGATATCGCCCGTCGCCGCCTTTATCCCTGTCCTCAGAGCAGCGCCCTTTCCCTGATTGACCGTGTGATAGAGCACCCGCGAGACGCGCGGCCCGACCTCGCTCCTCAATTTCTCGGTCGTCCCGTCCCCCGAGCAGTCGTCCACTACGATCACTTCCTTGTCGGGATAAGGCACCGCGAGCACGGACTGAACGATCGCCCCTATCGTATCGGCTTCGTTATAGCAGGGGATGACGATGCTGAGTTTCATGATAAGCTAACAAGCTGAGAAGCTCTCAAGCGATAAACAGCACGGCGCGTGGGGCAAAGCGCATGGAGGACCAGCCTGGATTCCCGCCTGCGCGGGAATGACGGCAAGAAACCCAGCTTAAGAAGCTCATTACTCATCACTCAGCTTTGTTCGCTTGTGGCTTGTCAGCTTGCAAGTCACCAGCTTCCGGAAATAGTCTATCGTCTTTGCGAGGCCCTCTTCGAGGCCGGTCAACGGCTCCCAGCCGAGCTTCTCCTTTGCAAGGGTGATGTCCGGCTGCCTCTGTCTCGGGTCGTCGGAAGGCAAAGGCGCAAAAATAATTTTAGATTTTGAATGTTGAGTTTTGAGCGGGTTAACCAACTCGATCACCTTCTCCGCCAGTTCAAGGATCGTGAATTCGACGGGGTTCCCGAGGTTCACCGGGCCGGTAAAATCGTCGGGGCTCTCCATCAGCCTCATGAGGGCCTCCGTCATATCGTCCACGTAGCAGAAGCTCCTTGTCTGGCTGCCGTCGCCGTATACGGTGATGTCCTGCCCTTTCAGCGCCTGCACGATGAAGTTGGACACGACACGGCCGTCGTTCGGGAGCATCCTCGGGCCATAGGTGTTGAAAATCCTCGCGACCTTGATCTTCAGCCTGTGCTGCCGGAAGTAGTCGAAGAAGAGTGTCTCCGCGCACCGCTTGCCTTCGTCGTAGCACGCACGCAAGCCGATGGGATTCACATGGCCCCAATAATCCTCGGTCTGGGGGTGAACAGTCGGGTCGCCATATACCTCGCTCGTCGAGGCCTGGAGTATCTTCGCCTTTACGCGCTTGGCAAGGCCGAGCATGTTGATAGAGCCGTGGACGCTCACCTTCGTCGTCTGGACCGGATCGAACTGGTAATGGATGGGGGAGGCGGGACAGGCCAAGTTATAGATCTCATCGACCTCGACATACAACGGGAAGGTAATGTCGTGCCGTATCGCCTCGAAGAGCGGGTTGCCGAGGAGATGGGTGATGTTCGCCCTCCGTCCGGTGTAGAAATTGTCGACGCAGAGGACCTCATGCCCCAGGGCAAGGAGCTTTTCGCAGAGATGGGAGCCGAGGAACCCGGCCCCTCCCGTGACAAGAATTCTACGACTGTTCAATGTTCCGCGTTCAATGTTCAATGGTTCTTCCCGGGTCTATTCCGTAAATCGTAAGGCGTGAGTCGTGAAGAGTTAACAAGCTCACAAGCTAACAAGCTTACAAGCGATAAATGCACGGCGCACAGAGCAAAGCGCATAAGAAGCTCATAGCTCATAGCTCATTGCTCAGGGATTTTATGGACCCGTTACTCACTATTCTTTGGATCATTCGCCTCCTGACGCAGCGATTCGATTTCGTCTTTAAGGCGGTGATATTCGTCGAGCTTCCTCTGGAGAAAGCTGAAGGTCTGGGTGAGCTTAACGCTTATCCCCTTCGGGGTGAGCACGTACATATAGGCGATCTTGTTCTTCGAGTTCTTGAAGCGGTCGGCCTTGATGTAGCCCGCATTGAGCAGGGCGTTCACGAGGTAGTTGACCCTCCCCAGGCTGAGGCCCATCCTCTTCGACAGGTCCCGCTGCGAAAGGGTGCCGTCCTTTGCGAGCTCGCGGAGGGTATTGAACTGGTGTTCGTCCATGTGACTAAAGACTGTTCAAAGTTCAACGTTCAAGGTTCAAAGTTCAGAAACAAAAAAACTCATGCACGTCATATCAACACCAAACCTTGAACTTAGAACAATTTCCGTCACCGCTTTCTCTCGGAAGATCTCGGATACCGGATGAAGTCGATATAACCAATGTCTGATGCGGCATACAGGAAACTTCTGACTTCCGAAACTGAACCCCTCGCCACAACCGGAAATTGCACGAACTCTTTATTACTTCCCCGGTCAAAACCTTCGGCAATATTAGACATGACCGAAAGCCCGGCGCGTTGGATTTGATCCTTGAAACCGTAATCATTGCACTTGCTGAACTTAGAACTTTGAACGTTGAACTGTTTTCGGACGAGCTACCGCCGTTTCCTGACATAAGGGCAGGACTAAAAACGAAAGACTCCTGTGCGTTCAACCACTGAACAAATATACAGAAGGAGACTCAGGAAATCAAGTAAAATTTGTGATCATGTCAAAATTTGTGATCAACAACTCATCGCGCATATATAAGCTTGCCAGCTTGTGAGTGTTACTAATACGTTCGTTAGTACGATGTCATTCCCGCTTGTCGGGAATCCTTCTTAAGAGAGACTCCGGTCAAGCCGGAGTGACATTCAAAGGTATCCTACTTATGTTCCCCTTAGTATGTGGCTTGCCAGCTTACAGGCTTGTCAGCTTGTGAGCTTGTGAGAAACGGAATGTCAATAGTCAAGTCTGACCCCATAAGGTGTTTTATCCGCTTGTTCGTCTTCACGCTTTCCTGACGGACCTGCTCTCTATATCTAATCTGCAGTGGAGCGCTTCGAGGAGTATGAGCGCCCTCTCCCTCCCTGGAATCACCCTTTCGAAGATGCCGTAGAAGTCCTTGAACGGGCCTTCCTTTATCAGTACCCTGTCGCCGCGCGTGAGGTTCAAGGGTGCGGGCATCACGATCCCGTTCTCCATCCGCTGCCGTATCGCATCGATCAGCGACGGGTGGACAGAAAGAGGGTTTTCCTTCCCGACGACGTACTTCACCCCCCGAGTGTATCTGATCATATGGCTCTGCGTGTCTGTGTCGAAAAAGGCAAAGATGTATGAGGGAAAAAGCTCCTCCACCACGTCGACGTATTTCTCCCTGATGCGCTTCAGCACCTTTATCTTCGGATTGAACGTCTCTATCCCTGCCCCCGAAAGCAGCGCGGAGACGGACTCTTCGGCGTTCGGTTTCGTATAAATAGCGTACCAATTCATTGCCGGCTCACCAGCTTACAAGCTCACAAGCGAACAACAGGCTTGTCAGCTTATTAGCGTTCAATGTTCCGCGTTCAACGTTCAAAGTTCCTCCCACGCCGGCTCACAGGCTTACGGGCGGCCTGCAAGCCAACAAGCGCACAAGCTGATGACGACAAAACGTAAATCGTGAAATGTGTCACTCCGGCTCGTCCGGAGTCTTTCTTCCATTCTCTGACGACCCGTCGAGGCGAGCGGGAGGGATTCCCGACAAGCGGGAATGACACATCCCTCATGAACCCCCTTAGCAACAAAGGTACCTTTCTTGAACTGTCATCACGTTACCGTCACCCATTACCCGTTACTGTTTTTCTTGCTTGCTCGCTTGTCAGCTTGTTGCTTATCCGCTTGCCCGCTTGCCAGCTGTTTCACTTTTTTCAATATTTTCCCCGGGTTCGTAAGAAATAGCGTGTCCGAGGTATTCCCTCCGAAATGCTTCTTCACGGCTTCGTATGCCTTTGAGAGGACCGGCGGCCGTTTGTCTGCGTTATGCGCATCGGAGGCTACGAAGTCGGCCGCTCCTGCCTCTATCATCGCGAAGGCCGCCTTGCGCACTTCCCTGCCGAAGCCCCCGGTGACGCTCATTGCCGTGATCTGGCACATGGCGCCTGCGGCCCTCGCTCTCCTGAGTGCGTCGAGGTCGTTCATCAGGCGGAAATGCCTTTCGGGATGGGTAAGCACCGGGGTGATCCCCTGGTGCGCCAGCTCGTAGAAAAGCGCGTCGAGATTCGGCGGGACGATGTAGTCGGGAAGCTCTATGAGCAGGTATCCCGAATCGCCGAGCGTCACTATCTCCTTCGCTCTTGTCTTCGCAGACAGGTCGCGCGTTATCCTCACATCGGCCCCGCAAAGGAGTTCGACGCCGCGGGGAAGAAACTTTCTCAACCCTTCAACTGCAGCGATGATCCCGGTCCCCCTGTTCGGATACATGCCGTCGAGGATATGGGGTGTCGCAAAAATGTGGGAAATGCCGTCTTTGGCGGCTATCGACAGCATCTCGATCGATTCTTCGAGGCCCGACGGCCCATCGTCCATGCCGGGAAGTATGTGGCAGTGGATATCAATAAAGCTCAACCCTGTCTCCTTCTTTGATTCCGAATTTCTCCGCTGCGCCCCCCCTCAGCTCGATCACCATTCGTGATGGAGCGGGCGAGGTGTAGCGCCAACAGTCCTGCGGCCGGTCGCAGGGCAACACTTTCCGGAAGAGGGAAGCGATCCTGTCCCGCTCATCGACGAAGAGGAGGTCGAAGGGGCTCTTCGTGTTCAGCGCATGGATCACGATCTTCCCCGCGCTTTCATGGGGGAAAAGGAGGACCCTTTCGTCGGACGGGAGGTCCCTGAACATCAGGCCCGCGGTCTTTTCGAATTCCGTCTCCGCGACCTCGGCCGAGAACTCGCCCCTGGCCCTTCCGGTAGTTCCGTCTACGATCTTTACTTTCCGGAACTCCCTGCCGGCCACGTAGAGTTTCACTTCGTAAGGGAGAAAACTGTCGACTATATTGTCGCCCTTCACTACGTATCTTTTCCCGGAGAAGTATTCGTCGAGCCACGGGACTTTCTTCCCGATCCCCGTCAGCCTTCCCCTCACTTCCCTGTCGAGCACGTTCACCGCAACGATGATGCTCAGCTTTCCGTCCCTGAATATCCTTGCGTGCACAGGCCTCGTGCCGTCCGGCGCGTATTGATACAGAGAATCCGAAATGAAGCCGGGGCTGCCCGCAGAAGCGGAGCGGAAGCACGGGCTGAGGTATTTCAACTCCTGGAGAAGCCGCTTCACGTCCTTGAGGTGGCCCGGTTCCTGCCCGAGGTCGTAATTCCCGCCCTTTACCGTGTAGAAGAAGAGGCCCTTTGCGCCGTGGACGATCGCGAGATAGCTCAAGGCCTTCATCTCCTCGTACGTGGGCTCCCTATCCCAGCCTTGCCCCTTCCACCGCCGGCCGCCGAAGATCTGGATGACGGCCCAGACGTTCTTTGCGCCCGCATACGCCGCCTCATCCATGCTCCTGCTGAGCCATATTATCGGATTATGGGGGATGGGATACTGGTCCATGAGGACCACGTCCGCCGCGTCCCTGTAGCCTCTGATAAACTCCGGCCTCACCATAGCCATAAAAGCCGGCGCAGAAGAGCCCGCCGCGCGTATCTCCTTCACTCTCGCCGTTATCTCCACGGCAGGCACGGACCTCCCCTCCGGTTCATCCTCCACGTACCAGCCCAGAAGGGGGGAAGAGGCAGAGGAGACGGCAAGGGAGGCGATCTTTTTTATCGAGGCCCCGTCGCGCACGCTCGCCACAATCCCGAGCCCTGCCTTTGCCGCCGCATTCATCGCACCTTCGGCATTCCGCACGTTCAGCCCGAGGACGACGCCGTCGAACCCCAATTCCCTGATGAAGGAGAACTCTCCGACTGCCGCGCCGTAGGCCACGAGGGGGAAGTGACCCGGCATGACGGCTCCCTGCTCCTTGCCCCCCGCTTCTTCATGCCTGGCCTCCGCATCAGCCATTTTCACGAGGCCCGGCGAGGAAAAATAGAACGTGACAGGGTAATCGTTGATCAGTCTCAGTGTCGTCGACTCAGCCGGCGCAGTGAAGACTACACCGAAGTCCTGCCAGGCGCCGTAGCTGAGGAGGTTGCTCATCCTTATCTTCCTGCCGAAAAGTTCTACCGAGGGGAAAGCGCCCTCGACGTAGCTCTCCCTGAAGACCAGAAGGGAGAGACGGTATCGCTTCCCCTTTTCGAGCCCTTCTATCGCGCACCGCCATTCGCCGCTCCTGTCCTCTCCCCCGGTGATGCCGAGCGCTCTCAGGGGAGGCACGCCGGCCATGCCGACACTGAACCCGCTCTTCTTTACCCCTTCGACCGCGCTCTCCCCGTGATGCCAGAAATGGGGCGCGAGCCCGTCCCACGCAGGCACGGAGAAGTCCGGGTTGGGGATGAGATTGACGGAGGCGTAGGCGTGAGAGACAAGAACGAAGAAGAGAAGAACGGTAACAGCTTGGAGCGCTTCTTTCCAAATCTCTAAATCCTGGAACCTAAAGTTTTTCATCATTCTTTCTTTTTCTTGCTTTTCAGTTTGTTCACTTTGCTCCATGCCCTGTGCTCCATGCTGTTCTTCACCCTTCGCGAAGAACACGCCGAGGCCGAGGATAAGAGAGAAAAGGATCGCGTTCGAGGGGATGTGGAGATTGAAGTCGACGAGACTGTGGATCGCTATCGTCGTAATCGACGCCAGAAGTGCGGCGCCCGTGTATAGGTTCCTCCCCGTCCATTCGATATTTACGATCACCCTCAACATAAAGAACATGGCCAGGGCTGCCAGGACCGTCCCGAAGAGACCGGCTTCGAGGAGGAGTTCGAGATAATCGTTATGAGCGTGGTCGTAAAGGGAATAAAGGCCGTCAGGCTGATAGACCTTGAAGATGTGCTGGAAGGTGCCGAGACCGCTCCCGAAGAGAGGAAAGTCACGGAAGGCGGCCAGGGTCCCCTGCCACGCGGCGAGTCTCTGTTCTCCGGAGACCTCCGTCTTTGCGAACCTCTCGAGCACGGGTGAAATCCCGAGAAAAAGGAGATACACCGCAAGGACGACCGCGAAGACAAAGACAGGGATGAGCCATTTTTTCGATTTGCCCTTTGTGAGGCTCAGGAAAGAGAAAACAAGGAGTCCCCCGAAGAAAGAGACGATCCCGCCCCTCGAGAGGCTAAAGAAAAGTCCGATCGCCATCACGAGAGCGAAGAACCCGTAAAGCACCCTGTCCTCCATCGTCCTGGACCTGAAGGCGACGCCGAGAGAGAGCGGAATGATCATGCCGATGAACCCGGCAAAGTGGTTCCGGTTTACAAAGGGGCCGAAGGGCGTCCCCCCCTGAGTCAGCTCCCTGAACCAGTAGATCTTTCCGTTCCACGTCGCGTGCTGGATGACCCCGAAGAGCGCCAGGGAAAACCCGAACACGGCAAGGGCCTTCATGAGGAGATATGCCCGGCGCGTGTCCCCAGTGCCGAAGGCGGCAACGGAAAACACCATGACGTAGATGAGGAGGCGGGCAAAGGCGGTCTCGGTCGCAAAGGGATAGAGGGAGATGCTGTGAAACGCAGGCACGTGATCCGGTGCGATCGTAATCACACTTCCGAACGTGCGGTGGACAAGGTCGAGCGCAGCCACGGGAAGGGGAAGGAGCTGGAAAAGGGGATAGAGGAGCACCGCCCCCAGCGAAAGGCCAAGCGCCCTCTCCTCCCTGAAAAGACCGTCAGGCTTTCTTGCGGAGAACGCAAAAGAGATGAAGGCGTATGAGGCGAGGATCGCGACAAGGGCGAGGGACCACGGTTCGACCGCGCCGAAGAGCAGGGCCGACGCGATCACCACAGCCAGGAGGCTACCTGCTGTCATAGTCGACCTTCATGATCCTGAGCGAGCCGCCCTCTTCCGCAAGAGTCCAGCGTATATCTCCCCGAACCTCCACCTCTTCCCCGCTCCGGGGCAATTTCCGGACCGTGTAGAGTCCGCTCACCACGATATGCTCCCCTTTCTTCCCGAACCGTACGTTTCCGAGCGTATACCTGTATCGCGCCGCCTCGAAATTCTTCCGGTAGGCCCTCTTTATCTCTTCGTAGTTCAGCCTGTTGTTCTCGACTGCGGATTTCGAGTAGAGGGAGAGGAACCCTTCGAGGTCCCCTTCTTCGTAGGCCCGGGCATAGCGCTCCAAAAAACGGTTCACCCTCGTGCCGAGACTTTCGGAATCACCGGCTGCGGCGGCCTGCAGGGGCTGCACTGCCGGAGCTGACGGCTCATGCCGCTCCTCCCGGGGTCTGTCCTCAAACTTCTTCTGCGCCTTCTTTTCAGGAGAGTGGACCTCTGAAAGGCCTGATGCAACGCCGGACGTCGTCCGTGCCATGGCCGGGGTCCGCTCCTGCGCTTTGGCAGCCTTTTCAGCAGGAGGGTCTTTGGGAAGCGAAGAGGGCTGCGACTTTAGAGTTCCTCCCGCCCCATTGCCGGCCGTTACGCGGCCCGGATCAGTCAGCCGGTTCCGCATCCGTTTCACAGGCACTTCGCGCTGCGCCGGTGCATCTCCCGGGGCCGCGTCCGCCAGGTTCAGGGCCGCGGTTTCCTGGGGGACGGCCGCACGGCCCTGTCCGGACTTTGTCCCGGGGACCAGCTTGCCGTCGCCTTTGTCCTGATGCCGTCCCTGATAAAAAGGGTCCTCTTTCCTGTTTTCGAGAAAGATGACGAGCAGCACCGAAAAGGAGATGACGATACAGAGGGGGATGATCAGCCTCGAAAGACGGCTTTTCGTCCTGGGAGAAATGATGAAATGCTCCTCCGGGCTGGGCACCCGGTATGCAGCCATCTCCTTCCTCTTCAACCGGCCGTCCCTTTTGAGCCGGAGCTGCCGGTCGTACTCCTGCTTCTTTTCAGGGTTCTTCAGGACGTTGTAGGCCTCATTTATCCGCGCAGCGCATTCCGCCGAGCGCCCGTCAACGCTCCTGTCCGGATGGTAAATGAGCATCAGCTCCTTCCAGCGTTTGTGGATCCGGCTTTCGGAGGAAGAATAGGGCAGAGCGAGCGTGAGGTAATGGTCGTTTTCAGGGTTGAAGTGGAGCCTCGAAAAGATGTTCCTTATATGTTCGGCGGCATAGCCGCTGCCGATGCCCTTCGAGGACAGGAACTCCTTCGCCTGATCCGTACCGTTCAGGAACTCTATGAACGTGTCCGAAAGACTGACGGCCTCTATGCAGAACCGTTTCCAGGAAATGCCCGCCCTCACCTCACCGATGAACCTGAGCGCCTCCCCGTAGTTCACGTCCCCGGCTCCTCAATCATCGTGACGGAGTCTATCCAGGCATCGCCGCTTATCCTGTTGTCGAATTTCAGCGACCTTTCCCTCCTGACGCCGACCTGGACCGTCCTGCATGCCTGCGGACTCAGGAATTCGAGTTCGACTTCCTTCCACATGTTCGTCCCTGTGACCGGCTCGGACCTCACGGCAAAAGGCCCGCAAAGCAGCCCCGAGACCTCGAGTTCGAGCCCGTTCTGCGTTGTGAGTTTGTCCGTCTTGATATAACCGTTCAGCCGGTACCTCCTGCCGGGTTCGACCGGAACGATCTGCCGCGCGATGTAAATGTCCGGGTTCGAGCTGCCGTCGAAGTTCACACTAAGAGACGAATCCCCTTCTCTTTTTACATCCCTGTCCGTGAATATCCTCACGTCCCCGGACCTCCCGAGCCTCCAGTCGTACCCGCCGTTTTCTATCGGGAGTTCGAAGTCACCGTTCCAGATGCGGTCCCCGGACAGATATTCCTCGGCTTCCTTCTTCGCTTCCTCCGGTCTGAACCGTTTGATAAAATCCTTCCATAGGGCCAGGGCCTTTTCGGTCTCGCCGCTGCCGATCAGAAAATCGGCGTACCTGAGAAAGTCCTCCCTGCCCGGGTTGTAGCGCTTCATCTTTTCCCAGGCCTCAAGGGATTCGTTCAGCAGCCTGTTTGCAATAAGGAAACGAAGGTAGCGCTGGTAAAAGGCATACGCCTGAGGGACGATTTCGTTGAGGATATCTCCCGGGGCGACTCCCATGGTGTAGCAAAGGGAGTAGACGTTTTCCTGGTCTCCGGGAATCATCGAGAGGTACCTCCTGAATAACCGGGCGGATTCCCCGGTCTTCCCGTCGAGGAGAAAGAAGACGGCTGCTTCCCATATCAGGACCGGATTGTCCCTGTCGAAATAAACGGCCTTCAGCGCCGCATATCCGGCCTCCTCCCTTTTGCCGCTGTCTCTGTAAGCCCGCGAGACGGCAAGCCAGGTCTGGCTGTCGGTGGGGTTCCTCCTGAGGGCTTCGAGATACCTTTCCGCAGCCTTCACCGGGTCCGGGTTGTCGCGGGAGGCATAGGCGAGCAGACCGGAAAGGGAATGGTACCGGGCGTCTTCTTCCGTGATCCTCCCGGCGACGGATATCCCCTCTTTGCTGATTCCCGGGTTTCCCGAAGAGAAATATGCGGAGAGGGCAGGCCGGAGCGTCAGGACCAGTGCGGCTGCGGCGATGAGGGCTGAGAGCGTCCTGAAAAGCACCATTACGCCCTGTCCCTGGCTCTCCTCTTTCTTTTTTTGCCGTTGTGGTCGCCGTCTTCGTAGTAATAGGAATAGTAGTACGAGTACGAGCCGTACCTGAGGTCCGATTCCCGGATACCGTTCAACACGACGCCGAGCACCTTCGCATTGACGCCGTAAAGGAGTTTCTTCGACTGTGCGATCAGGTCCTTCGGGGTCTCCCCGGCGCGCACGACAACGATCACCCCGTCGGTCAGCGTGCTGAGTATGAGGCTGTCGGACAGGCCGAGAAGCGGCGGGGAATCGATGATGATAAAGGAGTAGAGCGTGAACAGGCCGTTCATCAGGTCCCTCATCCGGTACGAGCTGAGCAGTTCCGAGGGATTTGGGGGGATCACCCCGGCAGGTATCACATCGAGGTTCCCGACCTTCGTCTTCTTGATGAGGCCGCCGCCGAATTCTATATGGCCGGTAAGAAAGGAGGAGAGCCCGTTCTTGGGGTCGACGTCGAATATCTTGTGCAGCTCCGGCTTCCGCATATCGGCGTCTATGATGAGGCCTTTCCCCGAAGAGCGCGCCATCGTGATCGCGGTATTGATTGCCGTTGTCGTCTTTCCCTCGCCCTTCCTTGCGGAGGTGACGAGCATCGTCTTCGGGGGCTTTTCGGCCGAGGAGAACTGGATGTAAGTGCCGATCGACCGGTAAGCCTCCGACAGGGGCGACTTCCTGTCTTCGCTCGTGAGCATCGGCTTCGTCCCAGCATCGTCCTGCTCAACGCTCGGCACGATGCCGAGGGAGGGCAGGGACATCGCCTTTTCGAGCTCGCCGGGGTTCTTGACAGTGTTGTCGAGGTATTCGACAAAGAAGGCAAGTCCGATGCCTCCGAAGAGGCCTGTGAGGAGCGCTATCAGAAAGTTCATCTTCTTCTTCGGTTTGTAGGGGCTCCGGGGAACCTCTGCCCGGTCGAGTATCTGGATGTTGCTCGAAGTGAGGCTCGCCGAGATGCCTGTCTCCTTCAGCCTCTGGAGAAGGCCGTTGTAAAGTTCCCTGTTCGTATCGGTCTCACGCTTCAGGATCTGGTACTGGATCATCTTTTCGTTCAGGTTCAGGGCCTCTCCCTTGTACTTGTCGAGCGTCGACTTCAGGTATGCCTCTCTCTTGAGGGCTGTTTCGTAGTCCCTTCGTATCCCGGAGACCGTCTTTTTCGCCTCGGCGTCTATCTTCGCCCTGATCTGGTTCATCTGCTCCTTCAGTCTCACCATTTTTGGATACTCGGGCTTATAGACCTTCAGAAGCTGGGAGTAATCCGTATCCGCAGCGGCATAGTCCTTTTTCAAACCCTGGACGAGGGGATTGTTCATGACCGGCGAGGTCGATTCGGGGTCCCCCTTCGCAACGTCCCTGTAAACAGCCTCCTTGCTGATCCTGTCCGATGTGGCCTGGGTAAGTTGCGAAGAAAGCTCGGAGAGTTTCTGCGTCACAATGTCCTGCCCTCCTCCTTCCTTGCCGTCCTTGGCGCCGCCTCCAGCTTCCAGAAAAATGATGCCGTTCTGCGCAGCGTATTTGTTCAGCGCCTCCTCCGCCTTCTCGACCCGTGCCTTCATCTCATCGAGCTGTTTTTCGAGCCACTCCCTTGCCTGCTGGGTGGCGTCGAACTTGCTTTCGATATTGAAGTCTATGTACGATTTCGCGATCGTGTTCGCGACCTTTGCCGACAATACCGGGTCGCGGCTGTCAAAGCTCACCTTCACGAGCATCGATTTCTGCTGGGGCTCCACGGTGAGGCGCGACAGGAAACTGTTCACCGCCTCCGGGTTTATCCCTTCGTCCGGGTTCCGGCTGAAGGGGTTCTCCTCGGCGGTAGCCGCAGCGTTTGCCGTCGCCCGTTTCGGAGCGGCGAATTCAGGGCTCCTGTCGAGTTTCAGCGTCCTGATGACCCTCTTTGCGAGGTTCCTGCTCTTGAGGATCTTGTACTGGGTCTGGTAGTAGTCGTCGGCCATCTTCTCGACTTCGATCACGTCCTTGAACTGAAGGACGTTCGGGTTTTCCTTGTCGATTTTTATCGTGACCGAAGAGCGGTACACCGGCGTGGTCATGAACGTCCCGATCAGGACAGTCGTCACGGTGATCACGAGGAAGGTGATCGCAGTCCATTTTCTTCTGAGGAGGATGTGGAGATAGTCCCTGAGGTGGACCTCCTCTTCCTCCTGCTGCTGCGGATAATTCATCGGGAAGGCGACAGGGAATTCCTGCGCCTTCTGGATGTTCATCTGTTCATTGTGGTTTTCGTCACTGGCACCCATATGTCTCCCTCCTGTCAGCGGCCCACGCCTACGCTGCCGCCCCCCACGCCTACCGCGCCCCGGAATACCGTGCCGATCCCGGTCAGGAAACTCCTGAATCCGTTCGAAGGGACGACAACGATATCGTTCTGCTTGAGGACGAGATCGTCCTTTCCGCCGTCCTTGATCGCCTCGTAATCGGTATGGATGATCTCGCGCGTATTGTCGCCGCGGTCCCTGTACACCAGGACCTCGGATTTTGTCGCCTCGAACTTCATGCCCCCGGCCATGACGACCGCCTGGACCAGGGTCGTCTTTCCCGCCATCTGGTACACCCCGGGCCTCTCCACTGCACCGTCCACAAATACGACGCCGCCTTTCGGCACGTTGATCACATCGCCTCCGAACACAGGGATGTTCAGTGCCATGTTCCCCTTCTCGAGAAGTTCCGACAGGTCGACCACGAGCGTCTCCGTGCCCGAAGCTCCGGGCTGCTCGGAGTTGACGGGCCGCAGGACATAGCAGATCGTCCCCGCGTCCCTCGAAAGTCCGCCCGCCATCGAGAGCATCTCGAGCAGGTATCTCTGACCGGTCACCGCATACACCTGGGGGCTCGTCACCGCCCCGATCACCCCGATCTTCTGCGCCTTGTACTCCTTCACGTACACACTTACAAGAGGCTCCTGCATATATTTCCCGAGCCTCTCGCTCATCTCCTTTTCGAGCTGGACCGGGGTCAGCCCCTTTGCTTTGATCTGGCCGATCAGCGGCAGCCCGATGTACCCCTGCGAGCTGACCCTTACCGTCCTTTTGAGCTCATCTGCCTGGAAGACATCGATATCGAGAAGGTCGTCGGCGCCTATCACATAATCCGCATGGGGATCGACGCCCTGCGTCATTGCGGAATTCAGCATCAGGGCGTTGAGCTGTGCGGCTTTGGAATCTCCGGAGACTTCGGAATCTATCCTTTGGGCATTCACTTCCCTGCTCCCTCCGCATCCTGCGATGAAAAGGGAAAGCAACAGCACGCAGACAGCAGGCAGATATATTCGTTTCATCGTTCTTGTCTTGTTTAAAGGCGAAATGAGCGCATTACCAGGTTCGCTACACCCCTGTGACAACGGCAGCAAGAACTGCATCACGACACGAGCATTCAACCGGCTGTTTTCCGCACCTTTCGCTTCGGCACTGCGCGGCTACGGCTGAGAAGGACTTGCGACACCGTTTCCCTTTGTCGTGCTGTTCACGATCAGGAACGTCCCGCCCACGAGCACCAGACTGGCGCCGCCAACGACGAGCGGCGACAAGGCAGGATCCTTCGGCTCGGGAGGGTTGCCGCCGTTTCCCCCTCCGGAACCCTGGTTTCCCTTATTCTCTGTCGGGAGCAACTGCGCGGGCTCGGGACGATAGCCGGTGTCGGCCCCTGCAACATAGAGGGAATTCCCCGCTGCCACCTTCCGGATCCCGGCGCCTTTCGCGTCCCTCACCATGAGCGTTCCGCTCAGCACGGTAACCGTGGTGCCCTTGCCGTCATAACCGACCGTCCCTCTCGTGAAGTCACGGGACGCGGTGTTCACCGTCCGTATCATGTTCGACTCCAACCCTGTCTGAACTGAAGAGGTTGGCGTAATCACGGAAAAACGAACGCCTTCCGGAATGCTGAAGGCGATCTTTCCTTTTTTCAGATCGACCGTATAATTGCCTTTGGCGCCCGCCACAATGATCTCGGAGTTCCTGCCGATCTCAATTCTCGCCCCGTCCCTGAAGATCGAGGACATGCTGCCTTCCGCGGACCTGAGGTTTGCGCCGTCGATAAGCGGGTAGGCCCTGCCGCTCACGGATATCCACTTCCCGAAGGCGGTCCTCATCTCAGTGGAGCCCTTGCCCACGATATCGCCGAGGATCGCGACTGAAGGCTCCATCGCAAAGGCAAGCTGTCCGAACAGCAGCACTATCCCCGCAAAGACCGCTATTATACCCCTATACCTGCGCTTATGTGTCATTGACGCCCTCCTTCGTTCCAAATTATTTATACACCCTTTATTATGTTTTGTCAAGGAAAGTTGAACTGCAACTTTAACATCAGGAATTTCGAAGGCGGAACTCAGGGAAGACCTGAAGCAATGACAATCCGGGATATCCAGTGGTCCTGCCTCTGTGAGGTCCTGCCACCTCCGGGGTGGAAGGATCGGTCATAGGTCGCTTGTCGGCTGGAGCCTCCAGCTGACAAGCCGGTGGATTTCTGCTATAGTGGGTAGCGACATATGACGGCCCTTTTGTCTCACTCAAAATTCATGTCCGTGCTCGTTTCCGGCATCTTCGCCGCCCTCTTCCTTCACGCTCCGTTCGTCCTTGCCGGAGAAAGGCGCGACGCCCTCCCCGAGATCGGTCTCTCCGTCTCCTTCGATATGGAGAGAAAGTCTATGCAGGGCGAATGCGCGATCAAATTTTATAAAGAGGGAGAGGTCCCGGTCCAAACCGGAGCGCTCGAACTGCTCTCGGTAAGGAGAGACGGCGTCCCCCTCGAACCGAAGATCAAGGACGGGGCCTTCAGGGTAAAGACCGAAAGAGGGACCACGGTCGAGATAGCATACCGGTGCCGCTCCGGACAGGACAGCCCCTGCGTCATCGAAGAACGGGGCATCGTTCTTTCCGGCAGCTGGTACCCCGCGCCGGAGGGGCTGGAGCATTATCACCTCAGGGCCCTCGTTCCGGCCGACTTCACTGCGGTCTCGGAATCCGAAGAAACGACGGAAGCGAAAACAAAGGGAGGCAACCTTTTCTCTTTCTCCTTTCCCCATCCGGTTTCGGGCATCGACCTCGTGGCCGCGAGATACAACGTAAAAAGCGAGTCCTTCAGGGGCATCGGACTGTCCACTTATTTTTTCCCTGAAGATGCAGGTCTGGCAGGCACCTATCTCGATTATGCAAGAAAATACATCGAACTCTATGAAGGCATGGCAGGCAAATTCCCCTTCGGGAGGTTCTCGATAGTCGAGAATTTTCTCGAGACGGGCTACTCGGTGCCGACCTTCACCGTGCTCGGCCGGGAAGTGGTGAGGCTTCCTTTCATCGTCAAAACCTCCCTCGGCCATGAGATACTCCACCAATGGCTCGGGAATCTCGTATACATAGATTTTGAAAAGGGCAATTGGGCGGAAGGCCTCACGACTTACCTTGCCGACCATTACTATGAAGAGGAGAAAGGCCGGGGTTGGCTTTACAGGAAACAGATCCTGATCGATTATGACAGCTATGTGCTCCCCGGAGAGGACTTCCCCCTCAGGGACTTCAGGACGAGGACCGATTTCGCTTCGCGGGCGATAGGCTACGGCAAGGCGGCGATGGTCTTCCATATGCTCAGAAAGATCGTGGGAGACGAGGCCTTTTTCAGGTCCTTCAGGGATTTCGTAGACCGCAACCGGTTCAGGAAGGCCTCGTGGGAGGATATACGGGCCTCTTTCGAGAAGGAATCAGGCAGGGACCTCGGCCGTTTCTTCAAGGCCTGGCTGGAAGAGAAGGGCGCACCGCGCCTCGGGATAAAGAACATCGAAATAGGGCCGAAGGGCTTCCGGTCGACTGTCTCCTTCGACGTCGTCCAGGAGGAAAAGCCCTTCTTCATCTTCGATCTGCCCCTGACGGTGAAGACGGCAAAAGGGCAAACCACGGGTGTCCTGAAGGTCGAGGCTGAGGAAAAGGCCTTCGCCGTCACCGCAGACGCCGTGCCTGAGAAACTGGCCGTCGATGCGGACTATGACGTCTTCAGGAGACTTTCGGAAAGTGAGACCCCTCCGGTCATCGGGAAGATACTGGGCGATGCAAAAGGCGTCGTCTCGCTCCCCGGGGAAGAGCAGGTCCCGGTCTATTCAGGCCTGACCGGTTTTTTCAGCGAGAAGGGATATGAGGTGAAAAAGCCCTCCGAGGTGACGACTGAAGAAATGAGCGGAGGAAACGTCATCGCACTCGGTCGCGATAACCCGCTCCTGAAAAGGCTCTTCGGCAGGGTCGGGTTGCCGGAGGCCGGGTTCGTGCTCGCGGTGAAAAAGAACCCCCTCGACCTTTCGAGGGTCGTCGCCGTTGCAGAGGCCGCCTCGAAGGGGGAGGTCGACGCCGCACTGCCGAAGATACCCCATTACGGCAAATACAGCATGATCGCTTTCAAAGAGGGAGTGAATACGGAAAAGGAGACAGCGGAAAGCGAAAGGGGGTTGACCATGACTCTGAGAAAGGCCGTGCCTGGGGTCGAGGTGGCGAAGACCCTCGACCTTCCGGAGATCGTCGGAAAAGTCGCAGCCAAAAAGATCGTTTATATCGGCGAGGTGCACGACAAGTACGAGGACCACGTGACGGAGCTCGAGGCGATCAGGGGCCTCTTCGCCGGGAACCGCGAGATCGCCGTCGGCATGGAGATGTTCCAGCGGCCCTTCCAGAAGGCCCTCGATGACTATATCGCGGGGAAGACGGACGAGAGGGAGTTCCTGAAGGCCTCGGAGTATTTCAAGCGGTGGGGGTTCGATTATAACCTCTACAAGGACATCCTGCGTTTTGCGAGGGAGGAGAAGATACCCGTCGTCGCCCTGAACATCAACAACGAGATCGTCGACAAGATCTTCAAATCCGGCATAGACTCCCTCACCGAAGAGGAGAAAAAGGCCCTGCCGGAGGCGATGGACATGTCTGATGAACAATACCGGGAGAGGCTGAAGGCGGTTTTCGAAAGACATCAGGGCTCCGCGGGAAAAGATTTCGCAAATTTTTACCAGGCCCAGATCGTATGGGACGAGACAATGGCCCGGAGCGTCGATGAGTACCTCAGGGCGAACCCGGGCCGCCGGATGGTGGTCCTGGCCGGAGCAGGGCATCTCATCTTCGGCTCGGGCATTCCGAAAAGGGTCTTCAGGCGGAACGGACTGGACTATTCGATCCTCATCAACGACGAGTCCGTCGAGAAGGGGATCGCCGACTTCGTCCTTTTCCCCCCGGAGATGAAGACGCTCCGGGCGCCGAAGCTGATGGCGATCCTGAAGGCGGAAGGAGGAAAGGTGACGATCACAGGATTCCCCGAAGGCAGCGTCTCGGAAAAAGCCGGTCTTACGACGGGCGACGTCATCGTCTCCCTCGACGGCGAGAAGGTCGGCAGTGTGGAAGACATACGGATATTCCTCTTTTACAAGAAGCAGGGCGACACGATAAGAGTGACTGTTTTACGAAAGAGGTTTCTCTTCGGCGAGAGGGAGCTCAGCGTCCAGGTAACGCTCAAGGACCTCCACTGAACGCGCCACGGCGCCTACCTTGTCGTTGTAAAGGGACCTTGCCTTTTCGCCCCAGGCCTTCCTCCTCTGGGGGGAACGGATCAGTTCCTTCAGGACGTGAGAGAGCCTTTCCGCATCGGTCTCTATCGCGCCCTTCTCCCCGTAAAAATCCGCGATGAAAGGGAAGTTCTCCATATGGGGCCCGCAGACGACCGGCTTGCCCCAGAAAGCAGGCTCGAGGGGATTGTGGCCTCCGCGTTCGACAAAGCTTCCTCCGATGATCGCAACGTCAGCGACCCCGTATGCGGAGGCGAGCTCCCCGATCGTGTCGAGGAGAAAGACCGTTCCGGACAACCGACGGCCGACGGCCGAAAGCTCATGGCTCATGGCTGACGGTTGACTGTAGGAGAAATTACCCTCGCTGCGATGAGCGATGAGCTGCGAACCACGGGCAAGGGCCGACCTCCTCACACAGGGCAGTCCCCTCTCCTTCACGAGTGTCTCGACTCTGCCGAACCGCTCCGGATGCCTCGGCGCAAGGACGAGGTTCAACCCGGGGAAATCCTGATTCAGCTCACTGAAGACCGAGATGATCAGTTCCTCTTCTCCTTCGTGGGTGCTCCCCGCAACGACAACGGGCGAACCCAGCGACCCCGCCCATTCCGGAAGCGTTCCCGAGGGTTTTATGTCGAATTTGAAATTCCCCGTCACCCTCACCCTGTCCTCTTCCACGCCGAGGGCCTTTATCCTCTCCTGATAGACCTTCTCCTGCATGCAGAAGAGATCGACGCGCGAAAGCACGCGCGAGATGAAAAAGCGTATCTTCCTGTAGCCCCTGAAAGACTTCTCGGAGAGCCTTCCATTCAGCACAAGGACGGGGACGCCTTCCTTTTTGCAGGTCCTGAAGATATTGGGCCACAGCTCGGTCTCGATCGCGACGAAGAGGGCGGGTCTCAGCCTCCTCATCGCGCGTCTGACGATAAAGACCAGATCGAAAGGAAGGTAGAAGACTTCCGCGGCCCCTGCGAGCTTTTCACGGGCCACCTTCTGCCCCGTGTCCGTGACCGTCGAAAGGACCACGGGAAGTGACGGGTGTCTCTCCTTCAGTCCCGCGATAAAGGGCGCCGCCGCGATCACCTCGCCCACGGAGACCGCATGGATCCAGACGGGTTTCGAATCCAGGCCTTCAGATGCCGCCCCGGCGGAACCCATCCTCTCTCTGAGCCACCTCCCGCGCAGCTCTCGCGGCCGTTTGAAGTACTCGAAGGGCAGAAGCAGGAGAAGCGCAGCCGAGTAAAGGAGACTATAGAGGACAAACATCTCAGCTACCGCGTTCCCCGGGCGCAAGACTGTCTTCTGTCAGCTCCGGGAGCGCGGCATCGTCGAACTGGAGGCTGTGGAGCTTCTGGTACATCCCCCCCGAGGCAAGCAGTTCCTCGTGCGTCCCGGACTCTATGATCCTGCCCCTGTCCATCACGATGATCCTGCTCGCCCTCCTCACTGTCGAGAGCCTGTGCGCGATCACAAAGGCGGTCCTGTCGTTCATCAAGTTTTCGAGGGCGCGCTGGACCATGACCTCCGAGGCTGTATCGAGGGACGAGGTCGCCTCATCGAGGATCAGTATGGGCGGGTTCTTCAGTATCGCACGCGCGATCGAGAGCCTCTGCTTCTGGCCCCCGGAAAGCCTGATCCCCCTTTCACCGATCACCGTGTCGTAGCCCTTCGGCAGTTCGAGGATGAAATCATGGGCATAGGCGGCCTTCGCCGCGCTCACGATCTCTTCCTCAGAGGCCCCGGGCTTCCCGTAAGCGATATTCGCCCTCACCGTGTCGTTAAAGAGGATGACGTCCTGGCTCACGATGCCGATAAGGAACCGGAGAGACTTGAGCGTCGCCTTCGAGACGTCCATGCCGTCCATCAGGATCCTTCCCCCGACGGGCCTGTAGAAGCGCGGGATGAGATCGACAAAGGTCGTCTTCCCCGCTCCGCTCCTTCCGACCAGCGCGACGATCTCCCCCTTCTTCACCGCGAGGGAAACGCCGTTCAGCGCATCGTCGTCCGTTCCCTCGTACCTGAAGGAGACCTCGTCAAAAACGATCTCATCCCTGAACCCTTCAAGGGCGGTATCGCCTCCCCCTTCCATCGGCTCGGCCAGGAGCCGGTCGACCCTTTCGAGGGGCGCCCTCACCTGCTGGAGGCTGTTCTGCGCCGCCGCCAGTCTCTTTGCGGGCGTATAGATCAGGAAGATCGCCGCGAGGAAGGAGAAAAAATCACCGGCCGTCATCTTGCCGCCGATCACGAGGCTACCCCCATACCACACGACGAACCCTATGCCGACGCCTCCGACGAACTCCATCATCAGGCCCGTCGCCTCCGAGATCCTCGTGGAGCGCATCAGCTCGCGGTAGAAGCTCTGGTTTCTCTCACCGAATCTCTTCTCCTCATCCTCCTCCCGGCAGAAGGACTTGATGATCTTCGTCCCGGAAAACCCTTCGGAGAGCATCTCCGTGAGGTTTGCGATCTTTTCCTGCGTCCGCTCGCTCACCCTCTTCAGCCTCTTGCCGAGGCGGGCTGCAAAATAGAAAGCGAGGGGCAGCACCACGATCGCGATCAAGGTGAGGTCCCAGCGCCGGTACAGGGCGACGACGATGAGAACAACGACGGAGCCTCCCTCGACAAAGAGGTCCTTCACGGTATAGGTGAGGACCGCCTGGACCATGCCTGCGTCGTTCAGCACGCGCGAGACCATGGCGCCCGTCGAGTCCTTCTGGACGAAGCTTATCGGGAGATAGAGCATGTGCCGGAACATGTGGTTCCGTATATCCCTTACGACCTTTGCCCCCACGGAGCCCATAAGATAGTTATGGAGGAATGAGAAGACCCCCCTTCCGAGAAAGACGAGCATGATCGCAGCGCTCAGAGGCATCAGATACGAAGCCCCCCTGTCGACGAACACCCTGTCGACCGCCGGTTTCACGAGCCAGGCGAGAGAACCGTTGGTGGCCGAGACGGCAAAACTGCACAGGCCGGCCAGGACCATACGTCCGATATAGGGTTTGACGAGGACAAGTATCCTTTTCAGTGCTTCCATCAGCTCTCCCCCGGGAGGTCTCCCGTTCCGCGCGGAGCCCACCCTGCCATCCCGCCTATGATGCCTGCCACGCTGCGCGACGGATGCTTTCCGGAAAAGAGACGACGTATCTTTCTGAAGGAGGAACTCATCGAAGCCCTGCAGCTTTCATCATACAAAATCTTTCTGCACTGTTTCATTATACTCTCTGCGTCGGCGCGGCGCTGGATGAGCTCGGGAACGACTTCTTCGCCCGCGACGATGTTCACGAGCGATATGTGCTTCACGTTCAGCACTCTCTTCCCGATGGAGTAGGTAAGGGGCGATACCTTGTAGACGACGACCATCGGCACGCCGAGCAGCGCGGCCTGAAGCGTAGCGGTCCCGGAGGCGACGACCGCCATGTCCGAGGAAGCGAGGACCGCCGTGGCCCCTCCCCTCGTACACTCCACCCCCAGCTTCCCGAGAGCTCCGAGGGCCCCCGTAAATTTTTCCGTCTCAACGTTCGGGGCGAGAGGCATGACGCACCTGCACGGCCCGAACTCTTCCTTCGCCCTTCCCACAAAGTCGACGAACACGGGCAAAAGACTCTTCAGTTCGTTCGGCCTGCTCCCGGGAAGAAGCGCGATCGTCGGACCGCTCTTCCTTGTTTCTCCCGGGCCCTGGACTTCGGACGCCGGACCGCGCTCAGGGTTTTCCGCTTCGTATGCCTCTATCTCTTCCATGATCGGGTGCCCGACGAATTCGCAGGGTATCCCGGCCTTCCTGTAAATCTCCTCTTCGAAGGGAAGGATCACCGCGATCTTGTCCGTGATCTCCCCCATCGTCCTGACTCTTCCCCTCCTCCATGCCCACACCTGGGGACTCACGTAGTAAAGCACTTTTATCCCCCGCCTCTTCGCGAGCCTCGCGACCTTGAAATTGAAGTCGGGATAATCGATGAGCACCACGACTGCGGGGGCAACTTCCGTCAGGGCCGCCACCGTCTTTCTGAAGGACTCGCGGACCCTCGAAAAAGACTGGAGGACCTCCGTCAACCCGAGGGAGCTCGATATCCCGGAAAGGAGCTCGACCCCCGCTTCCTTCATCCGCTCGCCCCCTATGCCGACGAGCCTCACGTCCGGCCAGAGGGCCTTCAGGGCCTTCGCGAGAAGCGAGCCGTAGAGCTCACCGGAACTCTCCCCGGCAACGATCATGACGGTCTTCATCAGGCAGCCTTTCTGATGATCTCCGCGATCTTTTCGATATCCGAGGCGTCGAGTTCGGGATACATAGGCAGGGAGAGCACCTCGCGCGAGGCCTGCTCAGCGCAGGGGAAGTCGCCCTCCCTGCAGCCAAGATAGCCGAGCGCCTTCTGGAGATGAAGGGGCTTCGGATAGTAGACGACCGAAGATACCCCGTTTTCCCTGAGCATTTTCTGTATCCCGTCCCTGTTCCCCGACAGGATCGTGTACTGGTTGTAGACGTGGTATGCGCCCTTCTTTTCCGAAGGACAGCGGGCCGCGTCGCAAAGGAATTCCCTATAGAGGGAGGCCTTCTGCCTCCGTTTCCTGTTGTATTCGTCGAGTCTTCCGAGCTTGACCAGGAGCACGCCCGCCTGGAGTTCGTCGAGCCTGCTGTTGAACCCGACTGAATCATGCATGTAGGAACCCTTCGAGCCGTGGTTCCTAAGGCTCGTGAGCGTCCCGGAGAGCCCTCGGTCATTGAGGGTTATCAACCCTCCGTCGCCGTAAGCGCCGAGGTTCTTGCTGGGATAGAAGCTGAAGCACCCGGTATTGCCGAAACTCCCCACCTTTTTCCCGTTCACTCCGGCGCCGATCGCCTGCGCGCAGTCCTCGATCACGAAGAGGTTATGCTTTTTCGCGATCGCCATGACCGCCTTCATGTCGCAGGGGTGGCCGAAGAGGTGGACGGGCAGGATCGCCTTGGTCCTGCGGGTGATCTTTTCCTCGATCCTGCTGCAATCGATCGTGAAGGTGTCGAGTTCTATATCGACAAAGACCGGCCGCGCCCCGGTATAGATGATCGCCTCGGCCGTCGCAAAAAAGGTGAAGGGCGTCGTGATCACCTCGTCGCCTTCACCTATGCCGAGCGCCTCGACCGACAGATGGAGCGCATCCGTCCCGGAGGCGACGCCAAGGGCATCGGAGACTCCCGTGTACTCTGAGATCTTCTTCTCGAATTCGTGCACCTTCGGGCCGAGGATATACTGGGAACTCTCCAGTATCTCGTTCATCATCTTCAGGACCTCTTCCCTTATTTCTCCGAACTGTTTTCCCAAATCGACCATAGGTATCATCAGCGCCTCTCCAGTGCAGCATTTATTTCGAGCACCACCTTCAGTGCGTTCCTCGCTTCTCTGCCGGAGACCCGGGGCCTTTCCCTTCCCGCAACGCACCGGATGAAATCCTTCAGCTCTTCCCTCAGCGGCTCGCGGTGTTCCGGCTGAAAGCGCTCCGGATCGAGGCGGTTTCGAAGTGAACGGCGCTCGACAGCGGAAGTCTGATAATCGAGTTCCAGCAACGAGTCCCCCTGGAACACCCGTAGCCTCCTCTGTTTGTGCGGTGCAATGCGGCTCGCGACGAGCGACGCCTTTGTCCCGTTTTCGAATTCTATCCAGACCCTGGCCTCGTCGATCTTCTTCGTTACGAGCGAGAAGCCGAACGCCCCGAGGCTTTTTACCGGCGAGGCGACCAGAGACAGCAGTATGTCGACGTCATGTATCATCAGGTCGAGGGTGACATCCACGTCAAAACACCTGTCGAGGAAAGGAGAAAGCCTCACAGCATCGAGAAACCGTGGTCCCTCGACCATCCGGGACAGCGCGACAAACCCTGGGTTGTACCTCTCGAGATGTCCGACCTGCAGTATGGCCTCCCTTTTTTCCGCCTCGGCCATCAGTTCATCCGCCTCGGGCAGGGTGGCGGTGAAGGGCTTTTCGACAAGGAGGTCCTTGCCCGCACGGATACAGTCGAGGGCGATTTCGAAATGGCGCGTCGTCGGCACCGCAATGCTCAGCGCGGCAACGCCCCCGAGAATGTCCCTGTAATCGCTGTACGCCCCGGCGCCGTATTTCGCGGCGACCTCTTTCGCCCTTTCTTCATCGGTATCGACCACGCCCACAAGCTCGGCCTCCGGAAGCTCCGAATAGATCCTTGCGTGGTGCTGCCCGAGATATCCCGCCCCCACTACTGCGACCTTTAGCGGCATCTGTCCCCTTTCATCAGGTGTATCGGATATTTTGCACCAAACGGCTCACTTTGGGCAAGCAGTTTGCAAGCGACAAGCTGACAAGCCTGCAAGCTAGCAAAGCAGGGAGCACAAGGAGAGCGCACAGGGCAAGGCGCAAGGAAGCTCACAAACCGCAAACTTAACCTTAACGTTGCAAAAAATTTGCACAGTAAACTCAGCAAAGCATTGTACATAGCCGGTTTCCATGGGATTGGACAGGCAAGTGAGGAACTCACAAAAAGTGAACTCCTCTCACTTGTCATTCCTGCAAGCGAAGCGCGTCGGGAATCCTTCTTTTTCGGAAAGATTCCGGACAAGCCGGAATGACAGAGAAA
>JAMCWJ010000066.1:47092-49569 GCA_023475105.1 Nitrospirota bacterium | reverse complement strand
GCGGGGTGCGTGGATTGAAACTCAAATAGATGCGCCCCTTCCTCGATCGCGGCCTGTCGCACCCCGCGCGGGTGCGTGGATTGAAACCCCTGTCCGAATATCTCCTCATACGCCGTCCTGTCGTCGCACCCCGCGCGGGTGCGGGAAAAAGCTCGCGCGGTCTGGTTCAAACTTCACTTAAGAAAAACTTAGATGGCCCAAAGACTCAGCGCTTGCTCTGGAAAACTCTCACCAGTTGAGAGTTTCGATACCTATTAGTTTTCAGGCGCACCTGCGGTGCGCGCAATGACATGGTTCTTTTGACAACAGGTGTGCCTATGTGCAGATAAGCGATCTCAATTTTCGAACCATGACAAGAGACAGGTTACCACTATTTCCGGTGGGTATTTTCCTCCGTGAATTTCTCTATAACCTTTCCCCCTGGGGATGTCGGATAGTCATGACACGTTCAGCCCTTCTTCTCGACGGTCATAAGGCAGAGTCCCGAATAGACAAGGCCCGTCGATCCGTCGATGCTGATCGGGGCTCCTTCGGTGACCGTGTAATCTCCGATCACCGCATAGGGTTCCCCGTTCTCGCCGGTCCTGATTTCGACGGCCGAACAGCCCACCACCGCGGCGAGATCGAACTTTTGCGCAAGGACCGCTGCATGGGAGGCGACCCCTCCCGTAGCGGTGACGATCCCGTCCACCTCGGGCATGAGGGCGACATCCTGCGTGCTCGCCATCTTCCTGAGGAGTATGACCCGCAGTCCGGACTCCCTCCGTAATTCCCTTATCCGTTCCACCCCTTCGGAGAACGTCGCTACCCCGCTCAATGCCCCTCCGTGAATTCCGGCGCCCCGGCCGATTATGTGCGCCTGCATATTGCAGACGTCGTGGAACATCTTCGTGAACCCCCTGTGCACTTCCATTCGTCTGGTCTGGAGCGTAGAGATGGTCCGCTCCCCACCGGGTCTTCTTGTATAGACCGCCTCGACTTCCTGCGGCAGTCCTCTCATCGCCTCTTCGATCCCCTGCGCAAGCCTCTCGTGCATCGAGAAAAGGTCCGGGTCGCTCTCCTCGAGACTCCTCTGCCCCGGCGAGGCCTGCTTTTTCGAAAGCGGGGTGTTCAGGCTCCGGCCCAGCACGATATCGCTTCCCATTGCCCTCTCACGCGTCTCGCCATAGACCCCTTTTTCGAAGGCGGAAGGGTTCCGCGTAAAGAATACTGAGGCTCCGCACCCGCTGTCGTTTCCGTAGATCATCTGCATCAGCATGACTGACGTGCCCCAGTGCTCCGAGACATTCATCGCCTTTCTGAACTGGACTGCCTGTTCGGTATACCACGAGCGGTATACGGCCTTCACCGACTCCTTCAACTGTTCATACACGTCCTCCGGTATATTCAGTCCTATCTTCTCCAGTTCGGTACCGTACAGGGCCACGATCTCCGCCATCTGATCAGCATTCAGGTCCTCCCGCCGGGAAAGCCCGCGTCCCCTCATGAAGGTCTCCGCCTTTTCCTCGAGGATGCCCCGTTCCAAACCGTAAACTACCGCGCTGTACTGCTCGGTGAACCTCCGGCAGGAGTCCCATCCGAGCCACGCGTTTCCGCTCGCCGCAATGAACCCTTCCAGCGTTTTCCTGTTGATCCCGCAATAAAGAATGGTCGAGAGAATGCCCGGCATCGAGATGTAGGAGCCGCTCCTCACGGAAAGAAAGAGAGGGTCTTTTTTGCCGCCGAAGGTGGCGCCGGTCAGCGCCTCGATCTCCCCGACGGCCCGCTTCAGGAGTTCCGAAAATTGCCGGCTTTCCGTGTACTCATCATATCGGCTTGTCATTCGGGAGGAAAGCACGGCGGCCGGAGGCACCCTCAGTCCTGCGTTCTTGACGTAGACAAGGTTCTTTGCCTTGCCTCCGATCAGAGGCCCGAGCCGCATCGCCTCGGGGTCGGGCAGTCCCGGCAGGACAAAATACTCCCCCTGGGGCGCCTCCGCAGCCGCGACTTCTTCATCCGCGCCGGATGCGGTATGCCGGCGTATCACACTTATAAGCCCGTTCAAAAGCCTGTCCTGTTCGAGGAACCCCGCAATGCTGCTCATCATATCCCTGAAGACGATGTCTGCCGCCTTGTCTACGAAATCCTCCCCGCTTGCGGCAAGCCCTCTGAGATGCGGGGAAAGCTCGTCCCGGGGAAACCTCCTGAGCAGCTCCGCGAGCGGGCCGTAGAAGGTTCTGTGAAGCGATTCGACCATCCATGCGAGTTCTCTCTGCCAGATCCGGATAAGGTCCATGACCTGGGATATGCGGAGTCTGTTCGTCTTCAGGACGGCGAGGACTTCGTCCACCTGGAAATTTGCGAGATCATGCAGGACGAAGAGGGTATTCACGTTTTCGAGACAGTCTATCCAGGCGGGGACATCGCCGGGCGAAAAGTCCGCTCCCCCTCCTTCGATCGCCGAGGTTATCGTTTCAAGGGCGCCCCGGAAAGATCGG
>JAMCWJ010000066.1:0-47082 GCA_023475105.1 Nitrospirota bacterium | reverse complement strand
ATCCTGGGCCCGGAACTCCTCCTCCTTTCTGAGCAGTTCTCCCATCGCATCGAACTTCGGTTCATGGTACGTGCCCATCACTGAGGGAATTCCGAAGGCGATGTGGCGCTTGAAGTAAAGCGACTCTGTCGCGGCAGTCTTCGCGGGGGAAACGATCCTCGCTTTAAGCTCCCCCATAACGCTCAGCGAACGGGCAAGCGTCGTATAGGGGTCTCCTTGCCCGGCGCCTCCTGCCGAAGGAGAATATTTTCTCACAATCTCCTGATAGATCCGGCAGATAAGAAAGACTTTTCGCTGTATTTCTTCGGACAGGCCCTGTTCTTTCAGTTTCCGTTCCAGGTCGGCCCCGGGTATCGCCACGATCCTTTCGAGGCGCAGGCCTCCCGTATCGAGCACGCCGACGGATTCGAAGAAGGGCCGTATCGCCGCATGGTACTGCGCCAGGAGGTCTGCATTCACCCTCTGCATTACGTCCCCTGGTACAACCTGCCCCAAAGGACCGGCATCGTTCCGGACCCAGGATGTGATGATCTCTCCGACGAGACGAATGTTGAGGTTGCTCGCATTCGCATGGGTCTGTTTCCTCAGGAAATAGAGGACCTGATCGTTGCTCCACATATCTATTTCAGTCGTCAATTCCCGTATCCGTCCGGCAGCGCCCACCTCGCTGTGGTATACCGGCAGTCGTTTCAGCAGCAGGTAATGGAGGAGGAAGTCCTTCCCCGGGGCGGCCGAATTCAGATAGGACGAGACCTCGCGCTGAAAGATCTTCTCGTCGGGGATAAAGACCCCGGTGAGGAAGAGGTTGCAGATGACGCGGACCAGGACCTCCCGGAAGGCGATGCTGTCGAGGCTGATGATTCCGAGGAGGCTTGAAAGCCTCTCGATGTGGAGGGGATTGACGATCTCGGCCCAGGTCTCATCGGAAAAGCCGGTTATCGCCGGGGCGGGTATCACGATCTCTTTCACGATATCCGCGTACGACTCAAGAAGCCCTCCCGTGCCCGAATTCAGGATAGCCGACGCGATCCCGGGAGCCAGGACGATCTTCTCCCTGAGCGCAAGTCTCCCTTCCCGGATGCGCGCGAGGAGATCTGCGCAGGCATCGACCATACCCCCGGCCAGCAGATATCGTACGAATCCGGTGACGCCCCCGATCATCCTTTCGTATGTTTCCCTGGGCAATCCTTCCTGAAGGGAAAGCGCTTCATATACGATTGCCGAAAATCTCCGGGCCGATGGAGCGGCGATATTCCTTTGTACGACCCCGAAAAAAGTGTCGGCCATCCCGCCCTCGCTTTCGAGAACGGCCCCGATGTCGCCGAGCACTTCGAAGGCAGCCGGAACCTCCTTGTTTCGGACCATCGCCTCCGCTGCGGCAAGGCGCGAGACGAGCTCCTGCCTGTTCCGCTCTCCGTACTTGCTCAGAAGGAGCAGGTCTTCATCTCCGATATGTTCTCCCAACGCCTTCAGGATGCGGTCGTTAAGCGCGGGCATGGCCGTCACTCTCCCTCTTAACGAGAAGAGAAGGGCCTGCATGGCGGCCTCCGCGTCAGCCCCCGGAAAACGCTCATGGATTTGTGTGAGGACCCGCCTCGCCTGTAAGAAGCGGTATCCCAGGGGAACCGATGATGCCCCTGTCTCGCGCAGCCATATCTCCGCCGGCATACGCACACGCTCACTGTCGGAATCGCTTTCAAGCGGCAGCTCTATGAGAGACAGGACATTCGCCACGGCCCTTTCCCGGAATGTCGCCTCCGGTCTATCGCAGGCCTTGATCGAGTAAGCGACCAGAACCCCGAACCAGGCGCTATAGGAATCCCGCACGTACCAGAAGAGGTCCTTCGAGAACCGGCGTATCGCCTCGGAAAGTTTTTTCAAGTCTTTCTTTGCGGACGCAATAGCCGCAACGATTTCTTCTGCAGCCTTCAGGAGACCGGGTTTTTCCTCGAGAAGAAAGGTGAGGCGCCTGAAGTTCACGCCCCGGAGTTCTTCAGACAGTTCCATCGCGGACACGAAACATTCATCCTCTCTCTCTTTCTTGAGCAGAAAGGTCCCTATATGCCGCGCTCCCTGGGTGATATCGATCTGGAGATTTCGTGCGGCCCCGACCAGCGCACTGTCCGCCCTTAGCTCGAAGGAGCCGCTCCGCAGCTCCACCTTTGAGGCTTCCAGGCCTCCGCGCTTGAGGACCGCCTGATAACTCCTCTCCGGCATCGAGAGCACCGTCCCTTTCAGGACGATGACGTCGTCTTCTCTCGTCATACAGAAATCCTTTGCGACGAGCGAGGTGATGAGCCCCTTGTAAGCTGTGGCAAGGGTGCCGGTCAGATATTCAAGACTGCATACGGTGACGGGTTCTTTCATTGCGAGCCCTTCCCCTGCCGGCGGACGCGTTCATTGTTTCCCTAGCCCATCAAGCTGTCGGCAGACAGGAGAACCATCGAGAAAAACATCGAAAGGTTGACCATCCTGAAGGTGCGAGGGTGAGCAGTTCCTGTCCCATGCGACCGCATCAGGTCTATCCCGGTCCCGGCAAGCCAGAGCGAGATTCCGATCAGGAAAGCCTTCGTGGCGCCGGTGTGTATCATCCCATACAGAGAAATGAGGAGACAACTCACCGCGGCGCAAAAAATCCACTGAGAGACGAGACGTACGAGCTGCGCCCTCGTGAAGAGCGTGGTCAGCGCCGGAAGCCCTGCCTTCGTATATTCATCTCCGTACCTGAGGACGAGGAGCCAGAAATGAGGGACCTGCCACATGAAGAAAAAGAAACAGAGGAAAAGCAGCCGGGGATCCGTCATGACTCCGCCAGCCGCGACCCAGCCGATCGCCGGAGGAATCATGCCGACGAGGGCGCCCGGGATCAGGGCAAAGGCGGTACTTTTCTTAAGACGGGTGTATACCCCGTTATACCAAAGGACCCCGAAAGTTCCTAGCGCTGCGGCGACGACGGTATTCAGCTGGAGGAGCAAGACAAGGCCCGCCGCGATGAGCGAAACGGAGAAGAAAAGCGCAGACCGCGGAGCGATTCTCCCCGAGGGGAGCGGTCTCCCCTTCGTCCTTTCCATAAGGGCGTCTATCGCCCTTTCCTGATATTGGTTCATGGCGCAGGAACCACAGGAGAGCAGCAGGACTCCCGCAACGAGGGGAAGCATCTGCGGATGAAGTCCGCCAGAGGCGAGGAGGAAGCCCGTCACCGCAGAGAAGACGGAAAACAGGGATATCCTCACCTTGCAGAGTTCGAGATGGGCCCTCATGCCTGTCTCCTTATCATTTCAGAGTCTTGAGATACGCGATGATGTCTTTCATTTCCTCGTCCGTCGCCGGGATCGCCGGCATGATGGGAGGAAAGCCTTTCACAATGTCCGCCTTCGGGTCTTCTATCGAGTGTTCTATATATTCGTCGTCCGCGGTGACCGTCCTCTCTTTTCCGTTCGTCATGACCGTCACTTTCCTGCCGTACAGTCCCTTGAAGGTCGGTCCGACTTTTTTCGTCCCGTCGGTGGTGTGGCAGCCGAGACACCCTTTGGACTGCAGGAGTTCCTTCCCTCTGCTTTCGGGTGTGGCGACCGCCTTCTCCTTCGCCGCATACCAGGAATTGAAATCGCTCTCCCTCATCGCAATCAGTTGGGAGCGCATGTGCGAATGTTCGAGCCCGCAGTATTCGGTGCAGAATATTTCGTACGTGCCGGTCTCGGTCGCGGTGAACCACAGGTGCGTCTCCATCCCCGGCACGCAGTCCTCCTTCACCCTGTATGCCGGGATAAAGAGACAATGGAGCACGTCTTCCGACGTCATAATGAGTTTCACCGGCGTTCCGACAGGCACCCTGAGGTCATCGCTCTGTTTTCCGTTTTCATAGGAGAAGCCCCATGACCATTGGCGGGCGGTAACGTGTATCGGCATGGCGTTCGGGGGAGGGTTGCGGATATAATCGAAGTCCACCCACCCGAAATAGAACATCGCGATGACCAGCACCGTCGGCAGGACGGTCCAGGCGACCTCCAGGGGGAGGTTCTCCCGTATCTCCGTAGCGACGGGGGTTCTCTTCCTGTTATAGCGGTAAAGAAAGACGAGCATGGTTATAGTGACGAGGGCCAGGAGTATGACACAGGACGCCACAATAATGAGGAACGAGGTCTCTATCTTCCCCGCAATGTTCGATGGTCCCAGAAACATTTCGTCTCCTCACCGGTACCAGACATCGGAAAACGTGAGTGCGATGATCGAGCCGAGCGTCAGAAGCGACATAATGAGCAGGCCGCGCAGAAACCGTTTCTCGTACTTCATGTGCATGAAGAAGACGACGACCAGCAGCGCCTTGACCGTTGCGATGAGGAGGTTTATCAGCACGCTGTACCTGCTGAATTCGATCCGCGCCGCCGCGATGGTCGCCCCGAGGAGCACGAGGAGCGCGAGCCAGACGTACGCATAGGTCGAGTAGCTCACGATATGCTCTTCCGTTCCTGTTTGCTCTTTTCCCATATGCCTCCTACGTAATCAGATAAAACAGCGGGAACAGGTAGATCCAGACGATATCAACGAAATGCCAGTAAAGCCCCGTGTTTTCGAGCTTGGCGTAATCCTTTCGGGTAATGTTCCCCGTGGCCGTGAAATAGATCATGAAGCTGATGACCGTGATGCCGATGAAGACATGGAGTCCGTGGATCCCGGTCATCACATAGTAGAGCCCGAAGAACAGGACCTCCCCGCTGCTCAGCTTCAGAAGCACGGGCGAATTGGGGTAGATGCCCCTCACGATCTTCTCCATCCACTCGAAATACTTGATCACGAGGAAGACGGCCCCAAGAAGGACCGTCAGCCCCTGAAGCAGGATCGCCAGTCTGTTGTTTCCCCTCTTTACGGCCGAGATCGCCGAGGCGATGAAAAAGCTGCTCGTCAGGAGCACGGCCGTGTTGATCGACCCGAGCAGCAGGTCCTCCTGCGCCGCCGCGATATGGAAGGCCCCTGCGTTCCGGTAGCGAAAAATGGAGTAGAGGAGGAACATGCCGCCGAAAAACAGAATCTCCGTGAAGAGAAAAAACCAGATGCCGTATTTCGCCGCCATGCGGTCTTTATGAATTTCGCTGTCTCCCATAGCCTGTCGCTCTACCCGTCCATCCTGTAAGGCGCCTTGTCGATCACCGGGATCTCTTCAAAGTTTTCCTCGGGAGGAGGAGAGGGGATCGTCCATTCGAGGCCCCTGCCCCCCCAGGGGTTCATAGGAGCCTCCTGTCCCTTGAAGGCGGACCGGATCAGGTTGGTGAAAATGATTATCAGTCCCGTCGCGAGTATCCATGATCCTATCGTCGAAATGAGATGACCGGTGTAATACTCCGGAGGGTAATCGAAGTATCTCCTAGGCATGCCCTCGTATCCAAGCACGAACATCGAGAAATACAGTAAGTTGAAGCCGACGAACAGAATGAGCCAGCCTATCTTCGCCGGCCGTTCGTTATACATTTTCCCCGTCATCTTCGGAAACCAGTAGTGCAGGGCTGCCAGGATCGCGAAGCCGGCGCCCCCGAACATCACATAGTGGAAGTGCCCCACGATGAAGTAGGTCCCGTGGAGATGAAGGTTCGGGGCGAGCGCTCCGATGATGAGGCCGGTCAGCCCCCCTATCGAGAAAAGGAAGATGAAGGAGAGCGCAAAAATCAGGGGGGAATCCAGCACGATCGACCCCTTGTACAGGGTCGCCACCCAGTTGAATATCTTTATGCCGCTCGGCACCGCGACAAGAAAGGTGATGAAGGAAAAGATGATCCGCGCCGTGTCGCTCATGCCGCTTGTGAACATGTGATGCCCCCAGACAAAGTATCCGACGCTCGCGATGCCGACGGCCGAGAAGGCGACCGCCTTGTACCCGAATATCGTTTTTCTTGCAAAGACGGGGATAACTTCGCTGATGACGCCCATGGCCGGAAGCACCATGATGTACACCGCGGGATGGGAGTAAGTCCAGAAGAGGTGCTCATAGAGTATGGGGTCTCCACCTTTCGAGGGGTCGAAGAAGCCGACGCCGAAGACCCTTCCGAGTATGATGAAGACGAGGGTAATCGCCAGCACAGGGGTGGCGAGCATCTGGACCCAGCCGGTCGCATACACGGTCCAGACGAACATGGGAAGCCTGAACCAGGTCATGCCCGGCGCCCTGAGCCTGTGGATCGTCGTGACGAAATTGAGCCCGGTGAGTATCGAGGAAAAGCCGAGGACGAACACCCCTGAAACGGCCATCGTAATGTTCGCCTGGGTTCGTATGCTGTAGGGCGCATAAAAAGTCCATCCCGTATCAGGGGCGCCCCCCGAGACGAAGAGGGAGAGCGCCACCAGTGCCGCGCCGGTCAGGTAGAGCCACCATGCGAACCGGTTGAGACGGGGAAAGGCGACGTCCCTCGCGCCGATCATGATCGGCAGGAAGAAATTCCCGAAGGCGACGGGGATGCCGGGGATAATAAAGAGGAAGATCATGATGATCCCGTGGACTGAAAAAACCTGGTTGTAAGTCCCCTGGCTGAGGATCTTTCCCGGCATGATGAGACTGAGACGTATCAGCAGTCCGAGAAGCACCCCGATCCAGAAGAATGTCAGGAGCGCTATCAGATACTGGATCCCGATCCTCTTGTGGTCGGTCGACATCAGCCATGACAGAATTCCCCTGTACTTCCCCCTGTTCACGTAATACGGTTCCCGGGAGGCATTATCTTCCACTGCGCGTGCTCCTTTCCTGCGAACCCTTTCTGGTCTTTAAATACACGAACAGCAGGAGCATCAGGGCAAGGGTTATCACGCCTGACAGCCTCAGGACTGTGAAAAACGTTTTCTGCTGCTCCGGCTCATGGAGAAAACAGTACAGCGGATCCCTGTTCGTCGCTGCGGTGACTTTCCCCCGCCGCGCCTCCGCAAAAGCGCTCGTGAGGTCGAGCTCGGAAAACGCGATGGGATAGGCAACGCCGTAACTGTACTTCGAAACGTGCAGGTACCGGGTGATCTTCCCTTCGGGTGAAAGGAAGATCAAGACCTCGGGATGGACGAATCCATGGTTCGCCTTCTTCACCTTTATTCCTACGGCCTCGCACATCCTCCTGAGAGAGTCGCTGTCGCCTGTCAGAAACTTCCACGCGTCCCCGGGAAAAGGTTTATTGACGGCCCTGAGGTAATTCGCCTTCAGCGTTTGCGCATCACGCGGCGTGTCCGTCTCGTCGAAACTCAGGGTGATCGCGCGATAGTCCTTCCCCGGTTCGAGAGGCAGGCTGCCCAGCGCTACCGCAAAGCTCCCGAGCATCTGGGGGCAGATATGGGAACAGCCGAAGTAGGTGAGCATCAGGACGACAGGCTGTCCCATAAGCTCCTTCAGAGCGACCGCATTGCCGTTCTCATCATGGAAGACGAGATCGGAGGGGACATAATTCCCCGGACGTTCATCCAGACCGGCGCTTCCGGACGCCGCGCCTCCCGCACGCGTCTCCGCAGCTCCGATGACGCTGAAGAGCAGGAGAATAAGGAGGAACGTCTTCACATGCCTCATACCCGCTCCAGGTCGCGAATCTTCTCCGCGAAGTGACGGTAATTCTCCTGCGGGTTCCCGTCGGCGAATATCCTGCTTCCCACGCATGCATAATCGACGCCGATATCGAGAAACACCCCGATGTTGTCGAGCGCGACACCGCCGTCGACGGCAATCGTTTTCTCCGGAAAGGCCTTCCGCGCTTCTCTCACCTTTGCGAGCACCTCGGGCTTGAAAGGACTTCCGTAGAAGCCGGGGTCAACGGTGAGAAAGAGCAGCGTGTCGACATCTTCGGCGATCCCGCCGAATTCCTTGACCCCCGTTTCAGGCCTGAGGGCCATCCCAGGGACAAGCCCCCTCTCCCTGATCCCCGAGATCACTTCGCGCTGGTCCTTCACGCTTTCGAAGTGGTAAATGACTTTCCTCAGTCCGGGGTGGCCGAGCTTCGACAGAAACGACAGGGGATTCTCCACCATCAGGTGCGCTTCGAAGGAAAGAGGCGTAAGGACCGTGTTTATCTTTTCCACAGGGAAACTCGCCGACTCGACGAACAGGCCGTCCATGATGTCGATCTGGACGTAGTCGGTGATTGCTTCCGCCTGCCGCAGTTTCGCGACGAAATCGTCAAACCTCTCTGCAAGAACGGCCGGAACAATCTTCACCTTCGGAAGCTTTCCTCCTTTTTCGATTTCCGTATTCCCAGCATCCGCCGCACGGGAAAGCGACGTCACGGCCTGCGGCGTCAGGACCGCTCCAGGATTACCTTGACCTTCCCGACGATCGCCTTCCGGGAAATCTCTTCGTACTCGAGGAGTTCATCTGGCTTTCCGCTTTTCGGCATCTTCCGCACCGCAAGGGTATGGATCGGCACGTCGACATCGGCCATCGCACTTCGCACCGCCTCCCCGATTCCTCCCTCCGCAAAATGATCTTCCACGGTGACGATCGCCCGCGTTGCGTGGGCCGCCTTCTTCAGGGTTTTCACGTCGACAGGCTTTATGCTGTACAGGTCGATGACGCGAATCGAAATCCCTTCTTCTTTCAACTCTTCATATGCCGCGAGCGCTTCATGAAGGGTAATGCCGGCCCCAATAACCGTGACGCTGTCGTCCTCGCCGCCCCTGACCACCTTGCTGCCGCCGATCGTGAACTCTTCGTCGTTGCCGTAAATGATGGGCGTGTCTCTTCTCGTTGTGCGCAGGTACACGATTCCCTTATACCTCGCCGCTTCTTCGACGAGCTTCTCGGTGGCCACAGCATCGCAAGGGTAAAGCACCACGCTGTCCAGAAGGGTCCTGAACATCGCTATGTCCTCGAGTCCCATCTGGGAAGAACCGTCCTCGCCGATCGACACCCCTGCGTGGGAGCCGCAGAACTTGATGTCGGCCTCCGAATACTGACTCATCCGTATCTGGTCAAAAGCTCGGGTAAGAAATGCGGCGAAGGTCGAAACAAAAGGGATCTTGCCTCTCCGTGAAAGGCCGAGCGCCGCGCCTGCCATGTTCTGCTCCGCGATATACATCTCGAAGAACCGCCCGGGATGCGCAGCTTTGAAGACCTCGGCAAACGTCGAATTGCTCACCTCCGCATCGAGAACCACCACATCGGGGAAATGCGGGAATATCCTGACGAGGGCATTGCCGTAAGCGTGTCTCGTCGCAACCGGCTTGGCGGCATCATAGGAGACTTCCTCCGCCTTCCCGGAAGCCGGCTTCCCGGGCTTCAGATCTTCAGGCTTCCTCAACTCTCCCCGCAGTGAGGTATCGACAGGCCCGAGTTCTTCAAGGGCGCGCGCCAGCTCTTCTTTCTTCAGCGCTTTGCCGTGCCAGCCGTTCCTGTCCTCGATGAATGATACTCCCTTCCCTTTTATCGTCTTCGCAATGACCATGACCGGGCGTTCCTTCACCTCCAGGGCCTTTTCGAAGGCCGCGAGGATTTCCGGCATCGCGTGGCCGTCGATCACCAACGCCTCCCATCCGAAGGCCGAGACCTTCCTTTCATACGCGGCAAGATCGTGCCCGTACATTGTCTCGCCCCGCTGTCCCAGGCGGTTTACATCGATGATACCCACGAGGTTGTCGAGCCGGTAATATGCGGCGAGTTCCATCGCCTCCCACTGGGAACCCTCGGACATTTCGCTGTCCCCCAGAAGGACATAGGTCCTGTAGGGAAGCGCGTCGAGATATCTTCCGTTCAGCGCCATGCCGAGGCCGATCGGAAGCCCCTGTCCAAGGGAACCCGTGGAGGCTTCGGTATAGCGGAAGGCGGTTGTCGGATGGCCCTCAAGGGGGCTTCCGAATTTCCTGAGGCTCATCAGTTCCTGCTCCGAAACCGTTCCCGCCGCGGCCCAAAGGGAATAGAGAAGGGGCGAGGCGTGGCCCTTCGAAAAAATGAGGCGGTCGTTGTTCGGATGTTCCGGCAGGTCGGCATCGAATCTGAAGGTACCGCCGAACAGGAGGCCCGTCATGAGATCCGCTGCCGAGAGAGAGGACGTAGGATGTCCCGATCCTGCTTCGGTAGTCGAGACGAGACTGAAATACCGGATGAGTTTTGCTATTCTTTCGAGTTCTTCGATATTCGCCATGCTCCCCTTCTTTCCGCATTTGTATTCAAATAGATTCTATCAAGTTTTGAAATGTTGTCAACCTGAATGGGAGCCCTGAATCCACTGTCACGAAGAACTGATACCTGCGTGAGGACGGCATTCTCTCTCATTCTCGCTCCGTTCCGAGGCACCGGGCCTACGGCCCGCTGAAACCGTTCGAACGCATCCTCACGCAGAGTTGACGGTGGATTCCGAAAAACGCACGGCGGGAGCGAATGTGCGCTGTTCAAGCGTCACTGTTCGTGATACTTTATTAGTGATGAAGAGATGCTGGATGTCGGTTTGTCTGATCACACTCTCGCTTTTTTCTCATTCCTGGGCAGGGGAATTCCGGGACGTCACACCCGACTCCAGGCTGAGTTTCCCTGCGGATTATTATTACCGGAAAGATTTCAGGGTCCAGTGGTGGTATTTCACGGGGCATCTCTTCGATGCGAAGGGACGCGAGTTCGGATACGAACTCACCTTCTTCGTCGTGGGCGTCCAGAAGAGGCATTATACTTCGCGCTTCGGTGTGAATTCGCTCTATATCTCTCACTTTGCCCTTTCCGACGTGCAGGAGAAACGCTATTGCTTTTCCGACGAAACCGACTCGGAGGCCTTCGGTCTCGCCGGCGCAAAGGACGGCGAACTAAACGTCCGGGTCGGCAACAGCATCCTGGACGGTTCAGTGACGCGTATGCATATCAGGGCTTCGGACGGGGAAAAAGCCCTTGACCTGACTCTTACGCCGGAAAAGCCCCCTGTCCTGAACGGGGAAAAGGGCTATTCGAGGAAGTCGGAAGACTCCCCGCTCTTCGCCTCGCTCTATTTCTCACTGACCGACCTGAAAACGACGGGCAGTCTGGAGATCGGCGATACGAAGTTTTCCGTGGCCGGCAAGAGCTGGTTCGACAGGGAACTCTCCTCCAGGGAGTTGAGTGCAAATGAAACAGGCTGGGACTGGTTTTCGCTGCAGCTCGATGACGGCAGGGAGATCATGCTCTAT
Source organism: Nitrospirota bacterium (assembly GCA_023475105.1). Classification (GTDB taxonomy): domain Bacteria; phylum Nitrospirota; class Thermodesulfovibrionia; order Thermodesulfovibrionales; family UBA9159; genus JAMCWJ01. Next base: position 35,979 of record JAMCWJ010000066.1, on the reverse strand, counting down.
CTCATAAGGAAGAAGGACGGGTCTCCGGACCGATATTCGGCAGGAACGTTTGTGTATCCGAACGGCTCATACCGGCATCTTACCTTCGGCGATTTCAAGGTCACGGCGTCGGCTCGATACCGGTCGAAGAAGACCGGCGCAGAGTATCCCTCCCGATGGGAGGTCGCGATCCCTTCGGAGCATCTCGCGCTCACGATAACGCCGCTCATCCGGGACCAGGAGTTCATCGCCGCACATTCGACGGGAAATCACTATTGGGAAGGCGCCTGCAAAGTGGAGGGAAGCGCAACAGGCAGGGCCTATGTGGAGTTGACGGGATATTGAACAGCACCCGCACACAGCAGATGATTATTCTGGAAGATGTCGCAAAAAATTACGGTGACACTCACGTCCTCAAAGGGATAACCCTGGAGGTCCGGAAAGGCGAGTTTCTATCGGTCACCGGGAGTTCGGGCTCGGGGAAATCGACGCTCCTGAACCTCATCGGCGGAATGGACAGGCCGGACAGCGGAAAGATCCTCGTCGGCGGAGAAGACATCACCGCGTATACGGACGACGCACTGACGCTGTACAGAAGAAAGAAGATCGGGTTCATCTTCCAGTTCTTCAACCTCTTTCCGAACATCTCCGTTTTCGAAAATGTCCGCATCCCTCTCCTCCTGAATGAAATCAGCGACGAGGAGGCGGTGCGCAGGTATATTGCGCGCGTCGGGCTTGAGGGAAAAGAGAGGAGGTATCCCTACCAGCTCTCGGGAGGCGAACAGCAGAGAGTCGCGATTGCGAGGGCGCTCGTTCACGATCCGGAAATAATCCTCGCAGACGAACCGACCGGGAGCCTCGACAGCAGGACGGGGACCGCAATCATGGACCTCGTCAGGGAACTGGCGGGTGAGACGCGCAAGACAGTCGTACTGGTCACGCACGAGGCGCATATCTCGGCATATGCGCAGCGCGAGGTCGGGATCAGGGACGGGTCGATCGTATGAGAAAATTCCTCGGACTCGTCAGACTCTTTGTCCTGCGACACATGAGGGAGGAGAAGTTTCTCACTTCCCTTTCCGTCGTCGGCATCGCCCTCGGGATCGGCCTCTTTACCGGAGTGAAGGTCGCCTCCGACAAGGCCATGGCCTCCTTCGATGCCGACATCAGAGGGGTAGCCCGCCATGCGAATTATGAAATCGCCGATCTCTCGGGGATCGATTTCAGAGAGGAGATATATCCCGCTGTCCGCCGGATCGAGGAAAACGCCTTCCCTTTCCTGACTGCGAACGGATATCTGCCTGCCATGAAAGAGGGCATCACGATAGAAGGAATCTACACTCCCAGGGCCGGCGTGTTTCTCTCTCTTTTTTCAACAGGGCCCGGCGATATGGGGAATTTCTACAGGGACCTGAACGGCGTTTTCATTACGAAAAAGTTCTCGAGGAACCATTCTCTGAAGAAAGGAGATGTGCTCGATGCCCTTGTCTATAACAGGCGCTACCAGCTGAGGGTCGCCGGCGTCATCGGGGCCGAGCGGCTCCCGGGGAATACCGTGCTGATGGACCTCGGAAATTTTCAGGAGTATTTCGGCAAAGCGGGATACCTCTCGGAGATAGACCTCCCGGCAAGCGCGCGGGAGGCCGGGGAGATCGGAAAGATCCTTCCCCCGAACCTCGCAATCGAAAAGAAGGAAGAAGTGATCAGGAACCGACAGGCGCTCCTGAAATCCTTCCGGTACAACCTCCAGTTCGTCAGTCTTATCGCCATCCTTGTGGGGATATTCCTTCTCTACAACACCGTGTTCGTCTCCGTCGTAAAGAGAAGGACCGAGATCGGTATACTGAGAGGACTCGGTGCGGGAAGGAATACGGTGCTTCTGCTCTTCATGGTCCAGGGCCTTGCAATGGGTCTCGCAGGCTCCGTCCTCGGGATTTTTCTCGGCCAGGCGGCCGCCTATGTCTCGGTGCTCGCTGTCGAAAAGACGGTATCCGCCATCTATAGTCCCCTTTCCATTTCCGATTATGTCATCTCGGGAGGCGAGGCGGCGCCGGCAGTTTTTATCGGGATAGTCGTTTCTCTCATCGCCTCGGCGCTACCCGCCTTCGAGTCTTCGAGGATCAGGCCGAACGAGAGCATGAGGGAAGGTTCCTTCGAAGGCCGGTACAGCACGCAGAGGAAGGTCCTCTCCCTGCTCGGTCTCTTTTGCATCGCTGCCGGAGGGTTCGCCTCGTATGCCGACTACCGGCTCATGCCTTTCGAATTCCCCTTTCTGTCCTACGGCGGGATCGTCCTGATCATCGCGGGGTTCGCCTTTATCTCCCCGTCCTATCTCTCGTCGGTCCTGAAGATCGCGGCAGCCGTCCCGGAGAGGGTATTCGGGATGACCGGAAAGCTCTCGCTCGGCGATATCTCCGGGAACCTCTACCGTTTTTCCGTCGCGGTGATGAGCGTCGCCATTAGCGGCGCGCTGATTATTGCGCTCTTTACGCTCATTTTCTCCTTCAGGCATTCCCTCATTCAGTGGATACACAGGAATATTGCGGCGGACGTATATATCAAGGCAGCTTCCTGCAGAGCAAATTTTTGTTTCTTCCCTCTGCCCGGTGACGTGCTGAAAACGGTCGGGACGATTCCCGGCGTCGCCCGTATCGACAGGTTCAGGGCCCTTTCCGTCGACTTCCACGGCAGAAAAGTGGTGGCCGGATTCGGACTGAGGGAGACCATGGCAAGGGATAACATCGCGGGTATTTCACGCTACCTCGCCATACGATACGGGTTGAAAAAAGGGGACGCCTTCACTCTGGAGACCCCAAAGGGCAGGCAAACCTTCGTCGTCGGCGATGTCTTCAACAGCTACTCCACCACCTCCGGTTTCCTCTATCTGGACAGAAAAGTCCTGACTAAGTACTGGGGGCTCGACGACGCCACGCAACTCGGAATCACCCTCCAAAAAGGCGTCGATGCGGACCGTTTCATCGGAGCGCTGAAGGAGCGGCTTCCCGGCGGCTATGCCCTCGAGATCATGAACAACGAAACGCTGCGGCGGAAGGTCCTGGCCATCTTCGACAGGACCTTCGCGATCACCTATGCGATCGAGCTGATCGCGATCCTCGTTTCGCTGCTCGGTGTGATCAACACCCTCCTTGCCCTCGTCCTCGAAAGAAAGCGCGAGATCAGCATCCTCAGATACCTCGGGTGCAGCTGGGAACAAATCCGGAGGCTTCTCCTCTTCGCTGCCGGGACCGTCGCGGCGAGCGGCATACTCTGGGGCATCCTCCTCGGCTCCCTGATGAGTGTGATATTCATCGATGTGATCAACACGCTCTCTTTCGGATGGGAGATCCGCTTCACGGTTCCCGCGCTGTATCTGTCCGCCGTCATGGCGGCACTCTTCCTGACTACCCTTGCAGCGGCAATCATCCCTTCGAAGGTCGCAAAAAGGACCGACCCGAAGAGATTCATCAGTTTCGAGTAAGAGGGAATCTTCTCCGGGAGCGAAGAAAACGGAGAGGACAAGGCCCGTGCTTCACATCTTATCCAGAAATCATTTAAACTCTCCTTGCGCAGCGGCGCAGTCACGGGCAGGCAACTACGTTCTCAGGGAGGGCATCAATTATGGATGTAATCGAAAGGTTTATCGCGAGGGATCAGTTCGCCGGGCATCTCGGCATAGAAGTCCTGGAGTACTCGCCGGGAAAGGCGCGCGCAAAGATGGAAATCGCTCCGCACCACCTCAACAGCGCCGGCATCCTTCACGGGGGCGCCACGTTTGCGCTCGCAGACACCGTCTTTGCCGTCGCCTCGAACTCGCACGGGACACTGGCAGTCGCCATCGATGCCTCGATATCCTATTTCAGGGCGCTCAGAAAAGGCACGGTTTTTGCCGAAGCGAAAGAGGTCTCGGTCAACCCCAAACTGGCCACATACCAGATCAGGGTGGAGGATGAAAGAGGTGACGCCGTCGCCCTCTTTCAGGGAACGGTCTATCGGAAAAAGGAGAGACTGGAAGACCTCTTCGGGTCTTAGAGGGTAAGCGATTCCCGCAGACCGCAACGGGAAGGTTTGGGGGGGGAGCCGCCTGCCACTCAAAGGGGGGGGATGGGCAGGCGGCTTGGGGTAATTAGAAACTATTATAAATACATAAGGAAGATAAATCAATAGCCCCGCTGAACATCCATGAATGCCTGTCCTGACTTCCTTCGGTGCTTTTACGGAATCAGCACAATTTTTCCATGCGCGCTTTTCTCCATCACCTCATGATGCGCCGCAGCCGCCTCGGCAAGGGGGAACTGTTTTCCGATTACCGGACGGAGGATGCCGTTTTCCAGCCCCGCACCGAGGGCTGCGTGAATCTCGAAAAGGTCATGCTCAGGGGTGTTCAAAAGCACCATCCCAAGGATGGCCGCGTTGCGGCTCATTGCATCCCGGGGGTTGATCTCGACCGTGCCCCGGCTGCCGATCACAACGATCCTTCCGTTCTGCGCGAGAATACCAAGGTCTTTCCCGAGGTTCACGTTCGCCAGAAGCTCGACGATCACATCGACTCCGGCACCGCCGGTAAGCGCGAAGACCTTTTCCATATGGTCGGACGCGTGATGATCGAAGACCTCATGGGCGCCCTGCGCGAGCGCCAGCTTTCTCCCTTCCCCGGTGCCGGCAGTCCCGATCACGTGCATTCCCGCTGCACGCGCAAACTGCACCGCTGCTACCCCGACACCTCCGCTTGCGCCGTGGACGAGAACGACCTCTCCGGGCAATGCCCGGGCGCGCTGGAACAGTGCACGGTACGCCGTTGCGTAGGGCACCCCTACCGCTGCTCCCTGCGAAAAGGTGACCTTCTCCGGCAGGGCATACACACGCGATTCTTTGCAGAGAGCCTTTTCAGCATGCGAACCGGTCTCTGTGCCGGCCAGATAAACTCTGTCTCCCGCCTTTACACGGTTGACACCCTTTCCGACCGTTTCGACAACACCAGCGCCGTCCATACCGGGGGTATAGGGCAGAGCGGGTTTCATGGCATAGGTCCCTGAGCGTATATAAGTATCGACGGGATTCACCCCGGACGCGTGGATCCTGACGAGCACCTCTCCTTCGCCGGGGTTCGGATCTTCGACCTCTTCGAGCCTCATCACTTCAGGACCGCCGAATTCATGGACACGGATCGCCTTCATGCAGCCTCCTTCCCTATTCCTTCGACGGCAACACCGGAACGACCATCACCTCATCCGGGATCTTTCCCGTCAGAGAATGAAGGAACGCAACGACATCGCCGGTCTGCTCCTTCGTCAGGTCCTTGCCGAGCTGGATCTTGCCCATTATCCAGACTGCTTCTTCCATCTTGTCCACGGAGCCGTCATGAGAATAGGGCGGAGTCATCGCCACATTTCTCAGGACCGGCACCTTGAATACATACTTGTCGCTCTCGTTTTTCGTGACGGCGAATCGTCCCTCGTCCACCTTTTCGCTCTTCGTATATTTCTGGTAAGGTTCGAATAAACCGAACTTCTGGTACATCTGCCCGCCGAAGCCCTCAGGCATTTCCGGACCTATTTCTGCGACGCGGCGCCACCGCATCACTCACTTTACCCTTTATCACAAAAAAGGGAGACCTGCAACTTTTCCCGGATTGAAATTTCTGCCGTCTCCGTGCATAGTAAGAGAAAAAAGCCCCGGCCGGGGCAGGAAGAGGAACGGGGGTATGGCAAAGCCGCGTGTCGTCGTCACCCATTGGGTGCATCCTGAAGTGATCGACCTCCTCGGAAAAACGTGCGAGGTCGTTCCAAACCTATCGAGGGACTCCCTTTCCCGGCAGGAGGTGCTCAAGAGAACGGAAAAGGCCGAGGCGATTCTGGTCTTTATGCCTGATACCATCGACGAGGATTTCCTCGATGCCTGCCCTGCCCTGAAAGTGGTGAGCGCCGCCCTCAAAGGGTACGACAATTTTGATGTGGAGGCCTGCACGCGCCGCGGGATCTGGTTTACGATCGTTCCAGATCTTCTTACCGTCCCTACCGCAGAGCTGACCGTCGGCCTCCTTATCGGCCTTGCCCACAAGATCGCCGAAGGGGACAGGTTCGTGCGTTCCGGGGCATTTCGGGGCTGGCGTCCCTCGCTGTACGGCGCCGGCCTCTTCGGAAAGACGGCGGGCGTCGTCGGAATGGGCGCGCTGGGCCGGGCCGTTGCCGAAAGACTCCTCGGCTTCGGGATGCGTGTGATCTGCACCGACACCATCCGAAAGGAATGCGGATTCACGCATGTCTCGCTCGCAGAGCTCCTTGCAGAGAGCGATTTTGTCGTCCTGGCGGCGCCCTTGAAGGCCGAGACTACGCACCTGATCAATGCGGAGGCCATCTCCAGGATGAAGTGCGGCAGCTTTCTCGTGAATACCTGCCGCGGCTCGGTCGTTGCCGAGCCCGCGGTGGCGGAGGCGCTCGCATCGGGTCATCTGGCCGGATATGCCGCCGATGTCTTCGAGACCGAGGACTGGGCAAGGGCCGACCGTCCGCGAACGATTGCCTCCGCCCTCCTTGATAATAAGGAGCAGACACTTTTTACCCCTCACCTTGGCTCGGCAGTGGATGAAATCCGGCGCGAGATCGAGCTCGATGCCGCTCAGAACATCCTCGCCGTATTGAACGGAGGCAGACCTAAGGGGGCGATTAATGCTCCGGCGGGTAAGTAATCCGGCTTCCCCTGACTTTCGCAAAAGGGGTGATGGTGTGGAGATGATGTGACGTTTCGCTCATAATATGTTCAACTTTCACACCCCGCACGGTAAGCGCGTCCGCAACGAGAGACCTGTGGCAGCGCCAGGGGACCGCTTCCGCACACATGAGTGCTATGAGCATTCTTTGCGCTTCCTTTACCAGCAGCTCCAGGCTTTCTTCGAATTCCGGTGTCTGCATGTAATCCGCAAATCCACGAAAGGATGCATTACGCCATCCCATATTGGGTGAATCTTTGAGGGCATGACGGAGTCCGCCGAGGCCCTTCATGTGGCGGTACTCAATGGCTTCTCTTTCGAGGCTTCCCGGCAATACGTCAACGTTGAACTGCGGATTATGGCGCGAGCGGGGTACGGTCCTGATATCGACCACTTCTTCTATCTGATATGCCTTCAGGAGCGCGAGGAATTCTCCGATGGGTCTTGTGGAATGGCCGATGCTGTATACGAGAGAGGTGCTTCTCACAGGAAGCCCCTTCTTTCAAGGTCGGCAAGCAGGAGATGAAAGTAGACAAATCCGGGGTAAGGGTCCCACCGTCCCGTGATCTTCTTGATTCTCCCGTAGTCGGGTTTTTCCCTGAGACCCAGAAGCTCACGGATATTTCTCTGCGCCCCCACGTCATCTCCGGGGAAATACCGTATCCTGCCAAGGCCCCTGAGCATCACATATTCAGCGGACCAGCGTCCCACGCCTCTCAGCCTCATCAAGTATTCATGCGCGCGCCCATCCTCCATCGTTTCGAGATCGTTCAAATTCAGCCCCTCGTCGACAAGCTGCCGGGAGAGTTCAACGATCGCTCTGCCCTTTTGCGTGCTATAGCCCAGCGAGCGGATCTCTTCGGGCTTAGCCCTGCACAGATCCTCGGGGCGGGGAAATGCATAAGAGGTCTCATTTCCTTCGATGAAGGGAAGTCCGTACTGCCGGGTCAATCGGTTCAAAAGGATTATTCCCAGGGTGAGGGTAAGCTGCTGGCATGCAAATGCGTTCACGAGGGCTTCGAAGAGCGTCGGGAAACAGGGCGGCTTCACCCCTCGAAAACGTTCAGCCAGAGGTCTCAGATACTTATCTTGCGCTGCCATCGCATAGAAGCCGGTCAGGTCCAGCCTTATCCCCAGCGCCTTTTCGATGAAACTCGTCACGTACGTCCTGATTTCAGATTCGGGGGCATTCCCTTTCCCTGAGACGGAAACATGGATCAGGGGACGAGCAATGGCCGCGCCTTGGGAGACTGTAACGCTTAAGGGCCGGTTCTTATAGGGAAGGATGCGCGCATACCGTTCTCCATCCCACCGGTCGATACGGTTGTCGTGCCGGCGCCGCAGCACCCAGGCCGTAAGATCAAGGCGGAAGGGTGCAAGGGGCTTAAGGCTAAAGTTCAGCGTTTTCATGCGACTCCCGCACGCACCATAGGACCTCCATCCCTATCATACTTTATCCCGCCGTTTTCTCAATTTCCGAAACGCCTTGAATGGATGGAATAATCCGGGATAGAAGGTGTCAAACCGGTTTTTTCCCTGTGTTTTCAACGGCTTTTGATCAGGACCTTCCGTCTCCTCCTCGAATAACGGTCAATCCGGACAGAGAAGGAAGATTTTCCTAGAAAGAGGAGGAGATCCCTCTTCTTTTTCTGAAAGCCGCTATATTTTGCCCGAAAAAGGCGATTTCCGACCTTGTAATTTGCCTCAGAGCGTTCTATTCTGAAAGAAGGAAAGGAGGTAGAATTATGGCTGTCAAAGGATCAAAAGAGCTCGTAAAAAGTGAAAGGCCGAGATGGCTGTCTCCTTTTGACGAGATGGAACGGCTTTTTGAGAATGTCTGGTCAAGGCCTTTCCCCCTGTTCCGTTCACCTCTGTGGCCTGAAAAAATAGCGGAAGAAGAGATGGCTCCGTCAGTCGATATCTATGAAGAGGGAAATGAGCTGGTCGTGAAGGCAGACCTGCCCGGCTGCAAAAAAGAAGACATCAAGATCGATATCGTTGAAAACTTGATGACGATCACGGGAGAAAAGAAGAGAGAAGAGAAGGCGAGCGGCGAGGATTATTATCGTTTCGAGCGCTTCCACGGTTCGTTCACCCGCACCTTTGAGTTGCCGATAGGCATGGACACCGCCAAGGCGAAGGCTCATTACGAAAACGGAGTGCTTGAGGTGAGGATCCCCAAGTCGGAAGAGGCCGCAAAGAGAAGCAAGAAGATCGAGATCGAATAACATCGGTTTACGTTTCCCCTTTCCCCCCGGCAGAAATGCCGGGGGATTTTTTGTCCTTTCGTGCTGAAGCCCCCTGCTTACCCGCTCCCGCTTTTCGCCTCATTTCCCCGGACCGGAGACATAACCGGGAGCTTTCTGTTACCATTATTATCATGGAGCAGGAAACGGCTAAGACCGCAGGACTCATCATCATCGGCAACGAAATACTGTCGGGCAAAGTCCGGGATTCGAACTCTTTTTATCTCGCCTCGGAACTGCGAAGCCTCGGGGTGGAGCTTGCTCGCATCTCGGTAATACCGGACGACGCAGAGCTCATAGGCAAAGAGGTCTCGTTGTTTTCGCGCACCTATGATTACGTCTTCACCTCGGGGGGTATCGGACCGACCCACGATGACATCACCATGGAAGGCATAGCTCGCGGCTTCTCCATAAGGACGAAACGGCACCCGGTGCTTGCAGAGCGGTTTCGGAAATACTACGGCGAACGGACGAACGCTGCAGTCATGAAAATGTCGGAAATCCCGGAAGGCGCCGAACTTGTCGATTCAGGGACTTCGGGCTTCCCGGTCGTTTCCTTCAGGAACGTCTTCGTTCTCCCGGGCATTCCGCGATATTTCAGGGAGAAGTTTTCCGCCATCAGGGAGCGCTTCCGTTCATCCGCTTTTTATCTCAGGCGTATTTTTCTCAACGCAAACGAATCGGATATTGCGGAGATACTGAACGCGGTCGTTGCCGAAAACGCCGAAGTGGCCTTTGGCTCGTATCCTGAGTTGGACAGTGCCGAATACAGAATCATCGTCACTGCCGAATCAAGATCCCGGAACCTGCTGGACGAGTCCGTTCACTCACTTCTGGCGAGGCTTCCCGAAAATACGCTGGTGCGGCTCGAATAGCGGGCCAAACGTGAGCGCCGCCGCAACGACAGAGGTAATCAGCCGATCCAAACGGTCCTTAAGAAATCCTTCATTCCTTCCACAATATGGTTCGTCGTCCCCCTGCGGCCGACCTGCAGTTGCGATTCGAGGTTGTAATGCTTAAGACATGTCCCGCATGAGTAGATTTCGACTCCCATGGCTTCGATATCTTTCAAAATCGGAACCGTCTCATCGTTTATCGTCGTGAGTTTTACCCCTGCGTTCAGAAAAACTATCGTGTGAGGGAGTTGTTTGTATGTCCTCATCGTTTCGAAATAGGCCTTCATAAGAATCTTGCCGAGCGCTTCTTCCTTGCCCATCGTATCAGTTCCCACCACAAGGAGCAGGTCTTTTTCAGTCTCCGGCGCTTTTTCCGCCGCAGTTGCAGGGGCACATGAATAGCCTTTCAGGATCTTCACCCGCCAGTCTTTACCCTCCCTGATTGCCTCTGAAGAGAAGGCACTGCTCTTCGCGAATAGCGCAAGGTTATCCGCCGAGGCCTCATTGTCGACAATGACCTCGACGATGCCTTCAGTGATTTTCGAAAGGGCTTCTTCAGCCATCATGACGGGCTTCGGACAGCCTTGATCTCTTGCGTCGATAACCATGATATACCCTCCCTAAATGAGATTAGATGCCCTGAGACGTGAAAGTTTCGATGGAGAGGGGCAGTGGGAATCGAACCCACTATGGCCTTTTTTTCGGCCATACCTCTGGTTTTGCAGACCAGGAGGGGCGCCAACCCCTTGCCCCCCATTCAGGGATAGCCTCTGTATCTCATCGTGTTATGCATTCTCTCCGCCGGATGTTCTTTGGCGTCTATCGCCATTTCCGGGATTACCTGACACCGCAACTAACAAAAGCATAAAACCTGGCTACCTATATTACAAATAGATAATTTCTATCCATGCGTTTACACTTATAGGTCGAACGGATTGGCTCTCTGCCGGTTTTGAGGGAATTGTGCCGGGAAATACGCCGAAATGCTATCCCGCGTTCGAAAAAAGATATTCGAGAAAGCCTTTATAGAGATGCGGGAGTGTTCTCTTCCTGTGGGTGACAATGAAAAAGTGCCGTTTCATGTCTGCATCTTTTATCCTGATCTCCCGAAGCAGGCTGCACGCAAACTCATCCCGCACTGCACGGCGGGAAATAACCGAGACACCCATCCCTTCCTTTACCGCCTGCTTCACCGCATCGGTAGAACCGAACATGCCTACAATGTTGAGCCGTTGAGGATCGATGCCCTCCTTGAGGAGTATCTTTTCAAACTCCCTCCTTGTGCCCGAGCCCTGCTCGCGCATTACCATGGGGAGCGATGCGACCTCCCTGAGGGCAAGACTCCTGCTCCGGGTAAAGGAAGGCGCTGCGATCGCTATCAGCTCATCGTCAAGAAAAGGGCTGTAATGGACCTGCCCGTTATCCAGCTTGGCCCCCGCCACGCCGACGAGGAGATCGTGCCCTGCAACTTTATCTATTATCCCTCGCGAATCTGAAACGACTATCTCGAAAAAAACTCCGGGATACTTTTTCCGGTATGACGCGGTGAGACCCGGAAGGATATACGTTGCGGGGATTGTGCTTGCGCCGATGATGAGATGACCGGCAAGCTCTTTTCTGAGCTCCCCCAAAAGTGCTTGAATGCCCTCAACCTTCTCAATGATCTCACTGGCGCGTCCGATAAGAACTCCGGCCTCTCTTGTAGGGATAATTTTTCTGCTGAGTCTGTCGAAAAGCCTGCAGTTCAGCTCCTCTTCAAGCGCCTTGATATGATCGCTGACCGTCGGCTGAGTCAGGTGCAGCTCCTCGGAAGCCTTTGAAAAGCTTCTATGTTTGAAAACAGATGCAAATACCCTGAGATGGTGTATGTCCACAGGAACTTATTTTACCATGATCATGAATGATCACTCCGTGCCAAGCCGCCGAAAACCCTTCTCAGCATATTGTCGTCCAATCTTTCCATGATCGTGGAAACTGATGGGATTTGCCCGCTGCAGAACATACAGGCTCGACAACCACGTGGTTGTTCAGATCAAAGATGACAGCGCGATTCTTGAAGGCTACCACCTCGCTTCCTTTGGGGTATAGCTTACGGGCAGAGACGGGAAGATACGGATTTCATCGACTGAAGACCTCGACGGGGCGCGTCTCATACAAAGCCGAATCACCGAGTTTCTGAAGGAATCCGCAGTGGAGTGTCAGGACGTAGAGATTAAGGTTTCCCGACAAAGCCAACCCCTCCGTGAGAAGGGCACAGAAAGCGGCGGGTCCTTCCTCCCGCCGATCAATCGACCTTCAGCCCTTTCCACTTCCCCTTGTAAAACCTGAGGGCCATGAGAACACCCTGGACGGTCATCGAGGAGATCATCGCCACCCACGCGCCCGTCGCCCCGTAGCCGAGGACCAGGGCGAGGAAGAAAGCGAGGGGGAGACGGATGAGCCACATCGCGGTAACGATCACCCGCATCGCCCCTTTCGTATCGCCCGCGCCCTGAAGTCCGCCTCCGAGGATCGAACTCAGGGCCATGAAAGGCTCGGAAAACATATTGATCCTGAGATACCGCGTCGTCTCCGCGAGGACGGATGGATCCCGTGTCACGACAGAGGCAAACCGGTCCGCCCAGATAAAGATCACGAGGGCCATCAGACTCATGAGGAAGACCCCCGCCTGAGCGATCTTCCATCCGACCCGCTCCGCCCTTGCCGGGTCTCCGGCGCCCAGGTTCTGGCCTATGAGCACAGAGGCGGCCATGTTCAGGGCGAAAGCGGGCAGGTATATGACCGCCTCGATCCTCAGGCCGTTTGAGAGGGCCGCGAGAGCGGTGATGCTTGCGCTGCCGAGACGACCGAGGATATGGTAGAGGACAATGGTCCCCGCATTCCACGCGATCTGGAGCAGTCCCGCAGGCCATCCGAAGGTGACGATTTTCATGACTGTTTCTTTCGAGATCCCCCACGGCCGCGAATAGAAAGAGCGCCAGCGGCCGGACCGGAAAAAGACGAGGCTCACGACCATCCCGGCAGTCACCGAAATCGCAGTCGAAATCGCGATGCCGATGTAGCCCATCTCCGGAAAGGGGAAAATACCGAAGACCAGGACAAAATCTCCCGTGATGTTCACAAGACTAACCAGAAACATCGTCAGAAGGGGTTTTCTTACCTCGCCGCTTGCGCGGAATATGGCGTTCGATACGATAAGTACATAGTAGGGCCCGAGGGAAAGGGCAAAAATCCTGAGGAAATTCTCCGCCATCCCCCTGATCTGCGCAGGGAAACCGGCGACGGCGATTATCTCCTTGTTGAAGAGCAGGACCGCTATGGTGAGCGCCGCAGCTATGATCAGGCTGAAAGCGATCGACTGCCTCGCAACCTCCAGGGCCCTTTCGAGATTGCGTGCACCGACCGCCCGCGAGACGAGCACGAGGGTGCCGATGCTCACGGCGTTTGCGACGATGATAACGAGAAAGTATATCTGTCCGACAAAGCCGACAGCGGCCTGAACCTCGGGGCTGATGAGACCGGCGACATAGATGTCGGCGAAGCCGACGAAGAAATAGAAGACCATGATAAGGAGCATGGGCCAGGAGATCTTCCAGATACTTGCCCAGAGATTCCCCATAGTCAGGTTTGAGGCGTCTGCTCTCTCTGTCAAAAGACCTCCATGAAAGTAGTTGCATGGCGCGCCTGATCCATCCGACGCGAGCTACCTTAACTATACTATACCCCCCCTGGAAATCGAAGGAGGGACACTCAGAGCAGAAGGAGCCGGTGTGATACTCCGACTTCGCAGCCGCGCGGTTGCAGGAGCTCCCGGAACGCGCTAAAATAGATTACAGAGGTCAAATGCTGAGGAAACTGTTCGAAACAAACGGAGACATTTCCTCCCTCGTACTGAGGGTGATGCTCGGCGTCGTCTTTTTTCCCCACGGGTTCCAGAAGCTGCTCGGCTGGTTCGGGGGCGACGGCTACCCCGCAACGATGGCGGTCTTTACCCAGAAGATGGGCATCCCCGCCTTTCTCGCATTTCTGGCGATCATGGCTGAATCGCTCGGATCGCTCGGGTTGCTCACCGGGTTCCTGACGCGGATATCCGCCCTCGGCATCGCCACGAACATGGTCGTCGCAATCTTCATGGTGCACATTCACAACGGCTTCTTTATGAACTGGTTCGGCAACAAGACCGGTGAAGGTTTTGAATATCACCTCCTGGCCATCGCCATCGCCTTGGCCTTGATCATAAGAGGCGGAGGCCGCTGGTCCGTCGATAAACTTCTCGCGAAGAAGCTTTGAGACCGTGCCTTTTCGCAGGAGTTGTATGAAATCGCTCTGGTTGGGGGCGTTTGAATTGACCTGGCTCCATGGGGGAAGGTTCGAGCTCGACGGCGGGGCGATGTTCGGCGTAGTGCCAAAGGTGCTATGGACAAAAAAATACCCTTCCGACGAAAACAATTATATTCCCCTCGCTGCGTCGCCGATCCTTGTGAAGACACCGAAGGCCCTCATCCTCATCGAATCGGGGCTGGGGAACAAACTCACCGACAAACAGAAACAGATATTCAGGGTCGGTCAGGAATGGAACATTCCCGCAGACCTGCATGCCCTCGGAATAGGCAGGGAGGAGGTCGATTTCGTGGTCCTCACCCATTTCGACTTCGACCATTCAGGCGGGGTCGTCATGAGGGATGACAAAGGAGAGCTGACCCTTACTTTCCCAAACGCAAGGCATATCGTCCAGAGAACGGAGTGGGAAGATGTGCTCCATCCGAACATGCGTTCGATCAATACCTTCTGGCCCGTAAACTATGAGGTCCTGAAAGCGGGAGGAAAACTCGAACTCATCGACGGCGAAGCGGACGTGGCCGAAGGCGTGAAGACTATCCGGACGGGCGGACACAACAGGGGCCACCAGATTGTGAGACTCGAATCGGGCGGTGAAACAGCGCTGCACCTCGCCGATCTCCTCCCCACCCACGCGCATTTCAACCCACTCTGGGTCATGGCGTATGACAACTTTCCCTTGGACGCGATCAGGCGGAAGGAGGAACTCGAAGCGAAAGGCGTGAAGGAAGGCGCATGGTTTACCTTCTACCATGACCCTTTCATGAACGCCTGCAAGTTTGACGAAAAGGGGAATATCCTCGAAAAGATTAACGCCTGACCGCAGTATCGTTTATTGACGGGACAACCTCCCTGTTGCCGATTGCATTCTTCAGACTTATCGCAGCAGAGACGACTATCTCTCCCCTCTCTGCATAGACTTCCTGCCGTGATAACGCAAGAGAAAGGCAGAGAACGAGAAATACACCGGCGCCTTTTTCATCTTCCCTTAGGCCTCCCCCGGTTAATCCGCACTTGAAAACCCGGGACCAAAGGTGTATCCTTTTCCGTAGCAGCGAACGCACATAGGAGGAGGTCAAATAAAAATGAAGAGGGGAATCAAGATTGTGTTGGCGCTGTCTCTGTATTCTATAATGTCTGTGGCATTCATGAGTTGCGTGTCGGGTACCGGCAAACTTGTCTCTATTGCCGTGACGCCCGCCGATCCGGTCCTCAAAGAGGGGACCACCCAGCAGTTTGTCGCCACCGCCAAATATGAGAACAGCACGACGTCCGACATAACCGCTCAGGTCACGTGGAGCCTGTCCGACACATCGGTGGCGACAATCACCAATGGCGGCCTTGCCACAGCCGTTTCAGGAGGCACCACAGTCGTTATTGCCGTATTAGGGAGTGTTGCGGGCAGTACTACTCTCACGGTGACTTCCTCTTCTGCATTCCCCGTTGGCTCTAATCCGACCGGCATTGCCATAGACTCCTCGGGTAATGCGTGGGTAACAAACTCCGGCGACAACACCGTTACTGAGCTAAGCTCCAGCGGAACAGCGCTCGGCACATTCACCGTCGGGACTGCGCCATTCGGCATTGCCGTAAGTTCTTCGGGTAACGTGTGGGTAACGAATTACGGCACCGCCGCCGTTCCCGGTACTACCGTTACAGAGTTGAGCTCCAGCGGAACAACGCTCGGCACGTTCGCAGTCGAAAACAATCCTGCCGGCATCGCCATAGACTCCTCGGGTAATGTGTGGGTGGCAAATTACGGAAGCAACACCGTTACTGTTTGGAAAAGCGCGTCCACGGGAGGGTAGAGTTTGTGCAGCGCGCAGCCGTGAGTCCGGCGCGCAAGAGATGACCTTATTCGCGCCGATGAGAAATCGGGTCACCGGTGAAGGTCGCCGAAGAGCGCCGACACGTCTTTCATCCCGAGCACTTTCTCTTTTCTGCCCCCGGCGATAATCCTTCCCTCATCCATGACCAATACGTGCGTGACGGAAGGAATCAGGTCTTCGGGATGATGGGTAACCAGGATGATCCCCGTGCCTGTGCCCGACAGCCTTTCGAGCATGGCGAAGAAACCGGCCCTTGCAGGAACGTCCAGACCGCTGCAGGGCTCATCGAGGATCAGGAGATCGGGGTCGTTCACCATCGTCCTGATGACGAGTATCTTCCTCAACTCCCCGTAAGACATGCTGAAGATGTTCTTCCCGCAAAGACCTTCGGCGCCGAAAAACCTGATCCATTTCCCCGCGATCGCCTTCTGCCTTCGGCTCACTTCATCGTAGAGACCGATGCTCGAGAAGAACCCGGACCGGACGACCTCTTCCCCCGTCAGGTCGTAGTCGTACGTACCCTGAAGTTCTGAAGAGAGAGAGCCGATCCTTTTCCGGAGTTCCCTGAGGTCTTCCCCCCCTGCCTTCCCGAACCTCCGTACCACACCTCCCGGCGCAGGATGGAGATGGCCCTGTATCAGTTTGAGGAGCGACGATTTTCCCGCGCCGTTTCTCCCCAGGACGGCCCAGTTTTCGTCCCTCCTGATGTTCCAGTTGATCCCTTCCAGTATTTTTCTCTGATCGAGGAACAGATCGACATTCTTTATCTCAACCAGGCTCGCCCTCTTGCCGTTCGGCATCCTTCTGCCCGGCAAGGGACCTCCGGCCACTTCCCGTATTCCGGAGGGAGCATTCCCCGTGCCCCCCCGCAACTTCGCACGGCTGAGCACCTCTTCGCTTTTTCCCTGTCGGACCACCCTGCCCTGTTCGAGGCAAAGAACATGGGAGATCGAGGGGATCAACTCTCCGGTCCTGTGCGTGGTGGCGATTATCTGTGTGCCTTTCTGCGCAATCCCGTCGATCAGACAGAGCATTTCTTTTCTTGAAATGATATCGAGTCCGCTGCAGAACTCATCCAGGAGAAGGAGCCTCGGACGCGCAACGAGTGCACGGGCGATCAGAACCCTTCTCGCTTCGCCTTCCGACATCATAAGTATGCTCTTCTTACGCAAACCCCCTGCCTTCAGCAGTTCGATGATCTCTTCGGCATATTCCGCCCGGTCCGCCCTTGGCCTTTCATAGAGCCAGAGACTATCGGAGAAGCCCGTGCAGATCACTTCCTCGCCGGTCAGGTCCAGGCCGTTTCTGAAATACACGTCCTGTCCCTCGGGTGAGATGAGGGCTATATGCTGTTTTATGCCTATCGGACTCTGCTGTCTCTCTCCGTTGAAGGCATACATCCTCAGCCCCCGCGTTTCAGGGTCGGGCCATAAATCGCCGCGTATCAATTTCAGGAATGTCGATTTGCCTGCCCCGTTGCCTCCGGACACCGCCCAGTGCTCGCCTTCCTTCAACTGCCAGGAGACTCCCTCAAGAATCCTCCGGCCGCCGAGGGAGACATCGGCATTCACGATATCGACGAGACATCTTCCACTGCGTCTTTTCCCCGGATCTTTCATCCTAATATTGTAACTCCTGAAACGGCGAAAAAGAAAAAGCGGCCGCCAAAACGCATCGAAGGGCATCCCTTGCAACAGGCACAAGGCCGCATGCTCCTCCAGGCGTTTGAGTCCGGAGAAACCTGTCCCCATACGCAGGAAAGGAGGACCCGGTACGCTCTCAGCCGTCATGACACCTGGTCCGATATCGTGAGGGAGACACAGTCAGTGACGATGCCTCCGACCCGGAAGAGCGTTGCGTCGACCATCGGCTGCCGACCGAAACATGCATAGGGCCATTTTCTCCTTGAAAATTCCCGTCATGTCCGTATTTAATAGAAGCTATGGGTGAGGAAGCGAAGCTGACCGGTTCCGAAAAGCGGCCCGGAGACACAGAAAAGAAAGTAAACGAGCTGAGACTTCTCCTCGAGGTCTCGCCGATCATATCATCGACGCTGGAGCTGGATGAACTCATGCCCCTCGTGATGGAAAAGGCGAAGGATATGATGGACGCCGAGGCATGTTCGATCCTCTTTTATAACAGGGAAACGGACAAGCTCGAGTTCGAGGTCGCCCTCTGCGCCGAAGACTCCGCCTCCGAGGTCCTCAGGCAGAAGATCACCCTTGACATGGGCCAGGGCATTGCGGGCTGGGTTGCTCAGAACAGGGAAGTCCTCGTGATCGATGATGTGCGGAAGGACAGCCGATTCTTCGGCGGCGCAGACAAGCAGACGGGCTTTGTCACGAGGAGCATTATTGCCGTCCCCCTCATCGGCAGGAGCGGACTGATCGGCGTTGCAGAGGTGATCAACCCCAAAAGCACGGAATTCGACCATGAGATATTCCAGCTCCTCTGCAGGCAGTTCGCGATAGCGATCGAAAACGCGCAGTTTCACAGGGAATCCCTGCAGCGGGAGAGGCTCAGGCAGCAACTCGAGATCGCCGCGGTTATCCAGAAAAGCTTCCTTCCCGATTCGCCCGACCTCACAAAAGGCAGGTTGCGTCTTTCGGCAGTGAATATATCGGCATCCCAGGTCGGCGGCGACGTGTACGATTTCATCGATCTGCCGGGCGGGAAAACAGGAGTCCTGATCGGCGATGTCTCGGGCAAAGGCATCTCGGCCGCTCTGTACATGGCGAAGTTTATCAGTGATTTCCGCCACGTTTCTCTCCTGACCGACAGACCCGACGTCGCACTCAACCGTCTTAATGCCCAAGCCTCCGGGGCTCCCCTCGGGATGTTCCTCACCGCAATATATGCGATCATAGATACGGAGACGGGACGCCTCGAAATCTCGGTCGCGGGACACCCTCCCTTCCTGCGGCTCACAAAGGGAGAGGTGAAAGTGATGTCCTTCCAGTCCGGACCCCCCCTCGGCATTGTGCCTGCCGAATATCCTGTTACGACGTTGTCGCTTGAAGGCGGCGACGCGCTGCTGTTCGTGACCGACGGGGTCTTTGACGCGAAGAACCGGGAGGGGGAGAGAATCGGCTTCGAAAGAATCATCGAGTGCGTGAGGGCGAATGCCTCCGGGGAGCAGATCGCCCGGCGCGTCGTCGAGTATGTCGAGGAGTTTTCACGGGGCACCGACAGGGCGGACGACCTCACCATGGTCGAAATGCGGTGGAGCGCCTGAGCGGCAATGAAGGAAGCCGCGGTGATCACCGTCCCTTCGAATCCGCAATATCTCTCAGTGATACGGGCGGTTACGGCCGCCATGGCGGAGCTATACGGGATGGCCGACAAGGTCGTGGAAGAGCTGAAGCTCGCCGTCGATGAGGCCTGCGCGAACGTGATCCGTCATGCCTACGGGGGAGACACAAGCCAGACAATTATAGTAAAATTCATCCTGAAGAGGGGATTCGAAGTGGTGATCGAAGACAACGGTGTGAAGGCAAAGCCCGAGTTGATCGCGGGGAGAGACCTCGGGGAGGTGAGGCCGGGCGGACTCGGCATCCATTTCATCACGCGGGCCTTCGACGTCTTCGCTTTTGACGGAAGGAAAAGAAAGGGCAACAGACTGAGATTAATACGACACAGGAGAGAGGACAATGAAGATCGAGATCGCAGACAATAAGGGAATGCGGGTAATCGCCATTTCAGGCGACATCGATATGTACACATCGCCGGAATTGAGAAAAGAGCTGATGCACCTGGTGCAGAAGAAGATCACCCCCCTCTACGTCGACTTCAGGGGCGTCTCGTATATCGACAGTTCCGGGATCGCAACCTTTGTGGAAGGGCTAAAGGGCATGATGGGGTACGGCGGAAAAATGAAACTTGTCTGCATCCCCGAACGGATCATGGAAATATTCTCCTTCGCAAAGCTCGACAAAGTCTTCGAGATCCACGGGACAATGAGTGATGCCGTCAACAGCTGAGAGCGTCTTCGGCTTCATCGGAAGAAGAGCCGTCTCTCTTCTGAAGAACGTCCACGATGCCTCCCGGCTGATCAACAATACGTTTTACTGGACCTTCGTCTCGCCCTTCAAGGGAAAGCCTGTCCGCATACGGGCAACCGTTTCCGAGATGGTCAAAACGGGATACAACTCGGTGCCGATCGTTGCGGTCATCTCTTTCTTTGTCGGCATCATTCTCGCCCTTCAGGCAGCGTATCAGCTGAGAAAATTCGGCGCCCTGATCTACGTGGCAAACCTTGTCGGCGTTTCGATCACGCGGGAACTCGGCCCGATTCTCACCGCCATCATTGTGGCGGGCAGAAGCGGTTCCGCCTTTGCCGCAGAGATCGGCTCGATGAAAGCGGCCGAGGAGGTCGACGCCCTCGTGAGCATGGGCATCAATCCGGTAAGGTTTCTCGTCACGCCGAAACTCATCGCGCTCATGATCATGCTGCCCGCACTCACGATTTTTTCAGACCTCGTCGGCATCTTCGGGGGCCTGCTCCTTTCGAACATGCTTCTCGACATTAACGCGGTAAATTATTTTCAGCAGACGATAAACTCATTGCTCGTGAAGGACATCCTGACGGGCCTCGTGAAGGCGTGGGCCTTCGGCGTCGTGATTACGATCGTCGGCTCCTATCAGGGGTTCAAGGTGGAGGGGGGCGCCGAGGAAGTGGGCAAACGGACGACCGCATCGGTCGTGGCCTCGATTTTTCTTGTGATCGTCTTCGATCTTTTCTTCACGACCCTGTTTTACTATTTTACGTAGAGACGAGCGAACATGAAAATGGGAAATATGGACAACTCGATAGAAGTGACCGACCTCGTCACGCAGTATGGGGACAGGGTGGTCCTCAAGAAGATATCGTTCGCGATACCGAGAGGCAAGAACACGGTGATCCTCGGGGGAAGCGGCTGCGGCAAGAGCACCCTGCTGAAACACCTCATAGGTCTTCTGAAGCCAACGTCGGGGAAGATACTGATCAACGGGAAGGACACGACCGTAATGAACGAAGACGAGTTCAACGAGGTCAGGAAAAGGATGGGGGTCCTTTTCCAGGGCGCGGCGCTCCTCAATTCGATGACCCTCGAGGAGAACGTGGCCCTTCCGATGAGAGAACATACGAAACTCGAGGACTCGACGATACAGATCATGGTGCGGATGAAGCTCGACCTGGTCGGCCTTTCCGGATTCGGAAAATTCTATCCTTCGCAGCTCTCGGGAGGGATGAAGAAACGGGCTGGAATTGCGAGGGCGATGGCGCTCGATCCGGAATTCCTCTTTTTCGACGAGCCTTCGGCGGGACTGGACCCCGTCACCGCCGCCGGTCTCGACGAGCTGATCGTGAACCTGAGGAACGTGTTCAAGATGACGATCGTCGTCGTGACCCACGAGCTCCCCAGTGTATTCATGATCGCCGATTGTGTTATTATGCTTGACCGTGGCGAGGTGCTGTTTGCGGGGTCTCTGGAAGAACTGAAGGCATCCGGCAACGAGAGGATACGTATGTTTCTCGAAAGGAGACCCGAAACGGAAACGTATTCTCCGGAAGATTATTTCAGGTTTATTGCAGGTAACTGAAGAGGGAGGGACCGTGGCATTTCTGAAAGAAGAGATCAAGGCAGGCATCATCGTCGTACTCTCGTTCTTTATCCTGAGCGCCTTCGTCATTCTCGTCGGCGGAACCCAGACCTTCCAGAAACTCGACCCCTATTACGTGAAGGTGATGAATGCCGCCGGCATAGAGGAAGGCACCCAGGTGAAACTCGGCGGAGTGAGGGTCGGAAGGGTTCTCGCCATCGCCGCCCCGAACCTGCCCGGCAAGCCGGTCGTCATCAAGGTCGGAATAAAAAGGGGGACACCGCTTTACAGGGGGACAAAGGCCTCTATCAGCCAGGCCGGCTTTGTGGGGGATCTCTATCTCCTCCTCGCCATAGACAAGACAACGGGCGAGAAGTTGAAGCCCGGCGATACCATCCCTTCCGATGAACAAGTGCAGTTCACCGTGCTGATGGCGAGACTCGACAGCATATCGCAGTCAGTGGACGGTCTGATCAAAGACATCGACAGGATATTCAGCGACAAGAACATCGCGGAGATCGAGCATCTTCTCAGGAACGCAAATACCGCCATCGTGTCCGGCTCATCGAACCTGGAGAAGGTGGCGACGGCGCTCAGGAACACCACGAACAAGCTCGAAGTCGTCCTCGGCGAAGTCGAAAGCGTGGTAAAAGACAACAGGACCGAGATCGCGCAACTCATAAGAAAGGCGCGCGAGGGAGTCGAGAGGGCAGGGGAAATGGTCAAGACGATCGAGGAGACCGCAAAGAGCGCGAACAAGACGATGCAGACCGCAGACAGGGCCATCGACCTGCAGTCGCAGAACATCGATAATCTTCTGAACACGCTGAACAGCACGACAGAAGACCTGCGCGACGCGCTCCAGGAGATGAAGAACAAACCCTGGAGCGTCGTGTATAAAGAAGGCAAAGGGAAGGAGGAATAAATGCCAAAAAGGATGATCGTTTGCCTGCTCGCAGTTTTCCTGGCCTCATGCGCCATGCCGGAGACCCGCATTTACAGTCTCTCCGTCCCTGACGGAAACGGGGCGGCAAATCCGAAATCGGACGCCGAGCTTACGATATTCGTCAATGCTCCCAGATACCTCATGCAGCCCTACATCGCCTTCAGGAATTCGCCCTACCAGCTGACGATATCCCGCTATGCAAAATGGGACGCCGCGCCCGAGCAGATACTGAAAGAGACCTTCAGGGATTCCTTTTCCTCCTCCGGCGCTTTCAGGGACGTGCGGGTCTCCCACCTGGTCCCGGGGGGAAGTTACTCGCTCAGGATCGATCTCAAGCGGTTCGAACGCCTGGACAACGGAGACCTCTCGTACGGTGAACTCGCCTTTGACGTCGACCTCATCTCCCCTGACGGCAAAAGCGTGTATGAAAAAGCATTCTCAAAAAAGGTGAAACTCGAAGACCGCACCTTCCTCAGTCTTGCCAAAGGGTTGAGTGACGCCCTTGCCGAAGGGGTCAGGGAGGTCGGCGACGGGGTCGGGAGATCGGTCAGGTAATACTATGTTTGTTCGAAAGGAGTCTGACATGAAACGCGGAAGAAACGTGACCGCAGCTGTCTGTATCATTGCACTCTGTTCCACTCTCGTGCTGGGCGCAGGCTGCGCAACGCAGGGCCAGACAGGGGCCCTCACAGGCGCAGGCGTCGGCGCGCTCGCGGGGGGCCTCGCCAATATGCACGGCTCTTGGGGAGCTACCGCTCTCGTCGGCGCCGGGGTCGGCGCGGGTATCGGATACCTCATCGGGAACGAGGAGGATAAAAAAGAGGCCGCGAGGCGACAGGCCCTCCGGGAGGATGAGACCAGGCCCCTCGCCCATACGACCTGGCAGGTGATAAGCGTAGTCCCTCCGTCGAGGGACCATTACAAATCGCTGGTGTCGCACTTCAGGCCGGATGGCTATGTCGTAACGACGAGAACGTATGATGACGGAAGGGTCGAAACCGACACCGAACGGTACCGCATCGTCGGCTCCACGTTGATCATCAACAAACCCGACTATGTCATCAACGCCAGGTTCAGGTTCGACAGGGACCGGATGATGCTCGATACCGGCCGCCACAGCATCGTAATGCAGCGGGTCGGCGGATAATCGGGAATTCCGGGAACGGCTGAGCAGAGATAAGGTTGACTTGCCGGAGTTGGGCCGGAACCTCTTTCCGTTCCCTACCGGCCGCAGGCGCACAGACCCCGCTGAGGGGTGAGGGCGGCCCGATGTCTAGTTCTTGTCCTCTTTCTGCCCGGTGTATTCGATCCCGCATTTTCTCAGACAATGCCGATAGATGATCTCATAGACGAATTCGTCCTTGTCCGCCCTTTTTTCCGCCTCGGCAGCACATCGCGCCCTCACCATACTTGGTCGATATTGAAACCAGAAGAACCATCCCCCTGCGAGAAGAAGTACAAGAACCGCGAGTGCAATGAAAAGCCTGTCAACGCGCCTCCAGGATCCCTTCTGCTTCATCGCTCCGTCCTTTCACACGATCTCTCGGCAAAAAAAATCTGCGTTGCCTTTCTCCCGCCGTCCGGGCGCTGCGCAAGAGTTCTCAGGCCCGCGCACAGGCGTCCTCTTGTCCAAGCACATCGCATGACAACAGTATCGCACTATCGGCCCGCAACTGCAACCTCTCTTTCTCGTTTCAGAATATCCCGCACGGTTCGCTCCTCCCTGCAAGTCTTCCTGGAAAAATGCTTTTTTGATAAGATTATAGTGCCTTCATTTTCAGACGGAGATAGATCGAACGGGTCGTCGACCTTTCAGGAGATGAGGAAGTGAAAGACAGCAAGGGCCTTACTGCGGAAGAGGCGGAAAAAAGACTTTCAGAATTCGGTCCAAACGAGATCTTCAGACCTGCAAAGATCAGTTTTTTCAAAATCGCAAGCCACGAAGTGACGGAGCCGATGATCCTCCTGCTGTTGGTCGTCGGCTTCTTTTACAGCATCTGGGGAAAGCTTGACGATGCCATCACGATTTTCGCGGTGATTTTGTTGCTCGTCCTGGCCGAGGTGTACAACGAATTCCGCGCGAAAAAGGCAATTGCCTCCCTGGAGAGGATCGCCACACCCAAAACAAAGGTCCTGAGAGGTGGAAGGGTTGAAGAGACCGGCTCCGAGGAGGTGGTTCCCGGAGATATTCTGATATTGACTCCCGGGACGAAGATCGCCGCGGATGCCGGAGTGCAAAAGGCCCTCGGTCTGCAGGTCGACGAATCCGCACTGACCGGAGAGTCCTTCCCACAGGAGAAGAAAGAAGGCGAAGAAATCTACGCGGGCACCCTGGTCGTCGCCGGAGAAGGGCAGGCGGAGGTCTCTGCAACGGGTGGGGATACGCGGCTCGGCCGAACAGCCGCTACGCTCAAGGCGATCAAACCTCCCAAGACAGCGCTGCAGCTTGCGATGAAGTCTTTGGCAGGAAAACTGGTGTATCTTGCGGTATTCTTCTCCGTCCTGATCCCTGTCGTCGGCATCCTCCGGGGACAAGACCTGAAAAAGATGATCCTGACGGGTCTTGCCCTTTCCTTCGCGGTCATTCCGGAAGAACTCCCGATCGTCATCACCATGGTGCTCGGGCTCGGCGCGTATACCCTTTCGAAAAACAGGTTCCTCGTAAAGAAGATCAAAGCCGCCGAGATACTGGGAAATGCTACCGTCATTGTGACCGACAAGACAGGGACGATCACCGAGAGCAGGATGCGTATCGTTTCGGTCTATCCCGGAGACGAAAGAGAGGTCCTTCGGAAGGCTTGCTGCGCCCTCTCCTCCTACTCCCTTTCGCCGCTGGATGAGGAGATCGACAGCAGGACCCGGGAAATGCAGGTGGCGGGTTCCTGCCGGGAAATCGTCCGCGAGAGAAATTTCGACAACGGGAGAAAGTCCAGGTCTGTGATGAGAAAAACCGTGGACCGCTATGAATTGTTCATGAGCGGCGCACCCGAAGAGATATTTGCACACTGCCGGGGTCTGGACGATGACGCAAAAAACGCACTGAAAAGGGAAACCTCGAAAGGCAGGAGAGTCATCGGTGTCGCTTCGAGAGGGATATCCCCCGACGAAAAAGACCTCGACTTTGAGAGGCTCGAAACCGGGCTCGATTTCTCAGGGCTGATCGGTTTCGAAGACCCTCCGAGGGAGGGGGTGGCGGAGACCGTGAAAAAGATCGCCGAAGCCGGCATCAGGACGATCATGGTCACGGGAGATCACCCTCTGACCGCAGGTTTTATTGCGCAGCAGGTCGGCATCCTGACCGACGGGAGCAACGTAGTGTCCGGCAAAGACCTGGACGGCATGACAGGGGAAAGGCTGCGGGAGCTCGTAAAATCAGCTTCGGTTTTTGCAAGGACCACGGCGGAGCATAAATACCGGATCGTGAAAGCGCTCCAGGCAAACGGAGAGATCGTCGCAGTGACAGGGGACGGCGTAAACGATGTATTGGCGCTGAAGGCCGCAGATATAGGCGTCGCCATGGGCATCAGGGGAACCGATGTGGCCCGGGATACGGCCGACGTGGTCCTGGCGGACGACAACTATGTCACGATCACCAACGGCGTGTTCGAAGGCAGAAAGTTTTTCGACAATTTGCAAAAGGGGCTCAAGTACTATCTTTCGGTGAAATTCGCCCTGGTACTGATCTTCCTGCTCCCGGCGCTTTTGGGCTCGCACATGCCGTTTGCGCCGATCCAGATAATCCTCCTCGAACTATTTATGGACCTCGCTGCGTCGGCAGGATATGTGTCCGAACCGAAAGAAAAAGATATTTACTCCCGGCCGCCGCGCGATCCGAAAGAAAGCATAATGGACGCCCGCGTCGTGAGGGATATCGCGGTCAGGGGAGTGGTCCTGTTCGCCTCGGTGATGGCGGTGTATTTCTACACCTCCTTCCGGAAGTTCAGTCTCGTCGAGTCCCAGACCTTCACGTTTTCAGCCTGGCTTTTCGGTCATATCGTCCTCGCCCTGGTTTCACGTTCGGAGAAGCAGTCCATCTTTTC
Organism: Nitrospirota bacterium; assembly: GCA_023475105.1. Taxonomy (GTDB): domain Bacteria; phylum Nitrospirota; class Thermodesulfovibrionia; order Thermodesulfovibrionales; family UBA9159; genus JAMCWJ01. Next base: position 9,416 of record JAMCWJ010000066.1, on the reverse strand, counting down.
TCTCGGGCTGTTCACGAACAGAATCATCACTATCTGGGCGTTCGCCGCAGTCGCCTTTCTCGTGCTCGCCGTCTATCTGCCGTTCCTGAACGTCCGATTCAGCCTCGCCGCCGTGAACCCCGTCAGCCTGGCGCTCGTTGCCCTTGTAACGGTCTGCACCGTCGGTTCACTGGAGCTGAGGAAGGCCTTCGCCCGAGGAAGCGCCGCCGGGACATGAGCCCGGCTCACTTCTCGACGACCGTCACCTTTATCTCGATTCTCTCGTTCGGGTTGTCCCTCCCGTCCCTAGGCTGGTTCACGATCGCGTCCGCCGCTTCCGTCCCCGAAACGACTTCACCGAAGACCGTGTACTGCCTGTCGAGGAAGGGTGCGTCAGCCACACAGATAAAGAACTGCGATCCCGCGCTGTCGGGATTGGCTGCCCTTGCCATCGAAAGTGTCCCCCTCTTGTGGGACCTCACGCTGAACTCGGCCTTTATCGTATACCCGGGCCCGCCCATGCCGTGCTTCGACTTGTCGGGGTCCTTTGAATTGGGATCTCCGCCCTGGATCATGAAACCCGGGATCACCCGGTGGAATGTCGTCCCGTCATAAAACCCCTTTTTCGCGAGCTCTATGAAATTGTTCACATGCTTAGGGGCGACATCCGGAAAGAACTTCAACTCTATGTTCCCCAACCTTGTTTCGATGACAGCCCTTGTCTCCGCCATTTTCTTATCTCCTCTTCCGCGAATTTTTGCCGATGAGACGACCATGCATGAACAGCCGCCCTTCATTATACCAGTTTTCGCAGGCTCAGGAGGGTTCCCCGTCTTTTAAAAAGACCTTTGTTGGAACTATAATAGAAATACTTTTTGTAATCAGAATTCCGATATGAGGACAGGAAAGAAGGCGCTTTTAGCTACAGGGTTTCTCTCCCTTGCCGTATCCCTGATCGTAATGGTCCACTCGGTCGACGCAAGAGTTCCGAACCTTGCGCCGGCAGCGAAAAAGGGGGTTGTTGCGGTTTACGTCGATGACAGGAAGGGAGCGCATATTGTGTCCGCGACGGGGATCATCGTCGATGAAAGAGGGATAGTCGCGACCAGTTGCTACGTCATCCCGAAGTGGCTCGAAAAGGTCGAGAACTCGCTCAAGGTCGAAACGGAAAAGGGCTCATCGTTCCCTGTCGAAAATCTTCTCTCGGAAAATTGCAGGAATAATATCGTTCTCGTCCAGATCAGGGGGAAAGGGCTTCCTGCGGTGAAACTCGCTGCGGACCGCGTCCCGAAAACCGGAGAGGAAGTGGCCCTGGTCACAATGGCCGGTCCCGCCGCAGGAGTAAAGGCGGCCCGCATAAAGGCCGTAAACCGGAAAAACGGTTTCTCCCGGCTCTCGGCGCCTATCACCGTAGCCCGCGACGGAAGCCCTGTGCTGGATAAGAAAGGAGAGGTGATCGGGGTCGCGACTTTCCTCCCTGCGAAGAAGCAGAATCAGCCTGCGGTCATACCGGCAAGGCAGATCGAAAAGGAATTCGCCAGGCTGAAGGCCCTGATAGAAAAACTCCTTCTCTCTCCTTCGGCCCCTCCCGCCTCTCCGGAAAGGGAACTTCCCGAGGCCCTCGTTCCCTCCCTGACGAAGGAGCAGAGGGAAGGGAAATATCTCACTGCGGAAAGCGCGTTTCAGGCAGGCTCCGCCTATGACAAGGCGCGTCGCTATAGGGAAGCGATTGAGGCGTATTCACGGGCGGTGAAGATGAAATCGGATTACGGAGAGGCATATGTGAACCTCGGCGTGGCGTATTACAAACTGGAGAGGTATGCCGAGGCCGTCGAAGCATACAAGAAAGCGATCACGATTCAGGCCGGCAATCACTCGGTCTACGACAAGCTCGGCGCCACCTATGTCATACTCGGGGAATACGCGAAGGCCCTCGATGCGTTCAGGCAGTCGATACGGCTCGATCCGAAGAATGCGGAGACCCATTTCAATCTCGGCGTCGCCTCGGTCCTTGCAGGAGACAAGGACAGCGCGGTTCAGGAATACTTTATCCTCAAAGAACTCGACAGAAAGAGCGCGGAACATCTGCTCAAGCTGATTTATTGACGGACCGCCCTGCCGCGTTATCCGATGTCTAAGGCTTGATTTCTATCGGCGTGCCGTCGGGGACGAACTGCCAGATCTCTTCCATCTCGGAATTGGTAACCGCGATGCAGCCGTCCGTCCAGTCGAGAAAACTATGCATTTCTCCGACTCCGCCGGAACCCAGAGGCAACCCGTGGATCATGATATCCCCTCCCGGACGTACGCCGAGTTTGTGGGCGTTCACGACGTCGGATTCGTTGGGATAGGAGATATGGAGTGCGAGATGAAATTTGCTCTTCGGATTTCTCGAATCCAGGACATACCTCCCCTCCGGCGTCCTCCGGTCTCCTGCCATTATCTTCGCCCCCTTGGGCTGTTTCCCCAGCGCAATTTTGTAGGTCTTGAAGATCTCGCCGTCCTTCATGAGCATCATGAGCCGTTTCCCCTTGATCACCAGTACCCTGTCGACTTTTACGGTGGTTGCGAAGACGTCTTCAGGTCCGGGCCGGAGATGACAGAACAGCATGCCTATGAGCAGGATCGGAAGGTAGACTGTCAGCGCTTTTCTCAGCATTGCTGCCTGAAATGATACTCCGAAAGAGCCCGTTTTTGCAAGAAGAAAATAAGGGAGGGACGCCCTCTGCTACAGGATAGAGCGCTCGTTCCTCCATATGATATAATGTGACGTATGGACGAACTCGCCAGGGAATATGTGATCTCCTTTTACGATAAGACCTTCGGAATGTTCGGAGACAGGCCCGAGGCCCTCGGTTGGACGTCGCAGGGACAGCTGTTGCGCTACGAAGCCCTTCTCGGGATCGGGAAGATCAGAGGGAAGAAGGTCCTGGATTTCGGATGCGGAAAAGGAGATTTTTATCAGTTCCTGAAAGACCGGGGCATTCCTGTCCGATACACAGGCCTCGACCTCAATGAAAAGCTGATTGCCGCAGCGCGGGAGAAACATCGGGATGTTTTCTTCAGGGTCTTCGATATCGAGGAGGAAAGCCTCGCGGAAGATTTCAACTATATCTTCCTTTGCGGGGTCTTCAACCTGAATGTGCAGGGAACGGAGGAGACGATCAGGACCACATTGAAGAAGCTCTTCGCCCACTGCAGAACCGCGCTCGCCTTCAATGCGCTCTCGGCGCGTGCCCCTCGGAAAGACTTTGCGCTCCATTACGCCTCTCCGGAGGATATGTTTGCCTTCGCGGTGAAAGACCTTTCCCCCTTCGTCTCACTGACGCACGACGCGGCCGGGGACGACTTCACCCTCTTTGTGTACAGGGAGTCCGGTTCCATGTCCTGAGTCGCGCACTCCCCAATCCACCATCAAGAAAAACTAGTACTGCGCGGGAACGTCATTCTCTCGCTTCGCTCCGAGGCGCCGGCCCGTCTCACCTGAAAAGTGAGGCGATACGGCCAGCTGAAGCCGTTCGAATGCCTCCTCACGCACAATTGATGGCGGATTGGGGGCGATAGCCGGTCGTTTCGGCGCACCGTCCGGCGTGATATACTATGGGGAGAAAGGACACGATGCGTGAAATAAAGTGCAGAAATTGCGGCGGTCAATTGAGACTTGTCTTCGGCTGAAGATTCGTCTTTTTTCGCTGCATGGAATGCGGGAAAGATTTCAGGCTGTCCGAATATGCCGACGAGATCGACGAAGAGACGTGGAACCTCGTATCAACGAGGCCTTGCAACCGCGCCTAAGACCGACCGCTACGGCGCAATTTCCCCGGGGTTTTTGCCCTGACTCCCATCGACTCAGCGAGTGCCCTGTGTACGATCTCTCCGCGGTACGTGTTGAGAGAAGACCTTATTTCATCGTCTTCCCTGATTGCCCGTTCGATGCCTTCCCTCGCAAGAGTCCTGATATAGGGAAGGGTCACATTCGTCAGCGCAAGGGTCGAGGTCCTCGGATACGCCCCCGGCATGTTCGCGACCGTATAGTGGATGATGCCGTCGACCTCATAGACAGGCTCCTCGTGGGTCGTTGGCCGCGAGGTCTCGATGCACCCCCCCTGGTCGACCGAGACGTCCACAATCACCGTGCCCTTGCCCATCAGCTTTAGCATATCCCTCGTAATCAGGAGGGGCGTTTTCCCGCCCGGCAGGAGGATGGCGCCGATGATGATGTCCGCATCCCTTATCTCGTTGCGCATATTCTGCGCGCTCGGGGGCAGCGTCTTCACCCTGCCCAGGAACATCTCGTCTATTTTCTGGAGCGCCTCCATTCTTTTGTCGACGACTACAGTCTCCATGAGAAGGCCCGTGCAGACTGTGGCGGCGTTGGAGCCGACAACCCCTGCGCCGAGGATGAGGGCCTTTGCAGGCTTCACCCCGATCGTCCCGGTCGGAAGGATTCCTTTTCCTCCCCGGAAACTCTGGAGGTAGTACGCGCCCATAAAAGGCGCCATTCGTCCCGCAATCTCGCTCATCGGAAAAAGGAGCGGGAGCCTGCTGTCCTTCTCCAGCGTCTCATATCCGAGGCCGGTCACGTTTCTGTCGAGAAGGATCCGGGTCAGTTCGGGGTTCGGCGCAAGATGGAGAAAGGTGAAGACGGCCCGGCCCTCTCTTATCAGGCCGTATTCAGGTCCGATGGGCTCCTTCACCTTCACAATGAGGTCCGCTTTTGCAAAGACGGTCTCGCGATCGACCACTTCGGCGTCCGCGTTCAGGTATTCCTCGTCAGAGAAGCCGCTCCCCTCGCCTGCGCCGCTCTCTATGAGGACCGTGTGCCCGTCGCCTTTGAGCTCCTCCACCCCGGCGGGCGTCATGCCCACCCTGAATTCATCTTCTTTTATCTCTTTCGGCACCCCGATGACCATATGCAAGGACTCCTCGTTTTTCAGGATCGATTTCACTGAAATTATATCAGATATTTCCCGCCTTTGCGCCGCGGTACCGGTACAACGCGTGTTTCTCCGGAAATCGTGCGGGGGCCTTTGCGGTTGCGTAGCGGGCATGCGGTGCTGCGTGAGGCGCTGCCCGCCGCGAGATAGTTTATAATGAGGTTATGAGAATCAGACCTCTGAGGTCTCTTTCCGGAATCGCCATCCTTCTGGCCGTCGCATCGTATGCTTTGCTTGACGGATACCTGTCCGCAGCTCCGGGGCAGTCTTCGGTCCCGGCAAGGGTGATGAGGGTCCACGACGGCGATACGGTGAGTGTCCTGATCGGAAGAAAATGGGAAAAGGTGAGACTGATCGGCATCGACGCTCCCGAAATGGGACAGAGGCCGTGGGGGGCAAGGGCGAAGAGACACCTCGAAGAACTCCTCGACCGTTCCGGCGGCAGCCTGACCCTCGAATTCGATGTCGATAAGAGAGACAAATACGGCAGGCTCCTCGCCTATCTCCGGAACAAAGACGGAAAAATGATAAACCTTGAAATGATGCGAGACGGTTACGCAGTCCTTTTCACTTTTCCCCCGAACGTGAATTACGCGGCCGAACTCAGGAGCGCTCAGCGCTGCGCAAGGGGAAAGGGGCTCGGCATATGGGGGGAAAAAGGACCGAGAGAGATGCCGGAAGTGTACCGCAGGGAACACCCGCGCTGATCCTCCGAGAGACGGATGCCTCTCCTGATACAAAGGAAACTGATGAAGAAGCGAACTAGCCCGCCGGCCGCTTCCTTGCCTCGAATCCCTCTGCCGAGAGGCGCGCCAGGATTTCGTCCACCTGGCCCGGCCCCCTCATCTCGACGGTGAAACTGACCCTCGTCTTACCGACGGGCAGATCGCCTGCGAGCCTGTCATGAACCACATTCAGAACGTTTCCCCTGAGGGAGGCGATCACCCCTGTCAGACAGTAGAGGCTTCCGGGGATGTCATCCACCGTCACTTCGAAGACCCCGATCCTACCGCTCGATACGAGGCCCTTGTGGATTATCTTGTCGATCAGGGTAAAATCGATGTTGCCTCCGCTCACGACAAGGACGACCTTTTTCCCCCGGAATCTCGCCTTGTTTTCGATGAGCGCTGCAAGGGGGACGGCCCCTGCGCCTTCCACGACGAGCTTCGTTCTTTCGAGGAAGAGGAGTATCGCCATCGCGATCGAATCCTCCTTCACCGCAACCACGTCATCGACGCACCGGTTCATTATTTCCCACGTCTTCTCGCCTATCCTGCCGACCGCTATCCCGTCCGCCAGCGTCGGGAGGGGTTTCTTCTCGATGAGCCGTTTCTCCCTGAACGACGCACAGGCGGAGGTCGCCGACTCGGTCTGGATTCCGATGACCTTTGTTTTCGGTGAAAGAGCCGCCACGGCGACGGAGATCCCCGCGATGAGCCCCCCGCCCCCTACCGGCACGAGGACGACGTCCGCGTCCTTCATCTCTTCGATTATCTCGAGTCCGACCGTCCCCTGTCCCGCGATGATCCTGTCGTCGTCAAAGGCATGGATGAAGAGGGCGTCTCTCTGCTCATGCGCATATTCCAGGGCCTCCCGGAAACTCTCGCCGTAGAGCACGACTTCGGCGCCGTACCCCCGCGTCGCCTCTTCCTTTACGATCGGCGCCGTGACCGGCATCACGATTGTTGCCGCCACTCCAAGTCTGCCGGCGGCGTACGCCACACCCTGGGCGTGATTGCCCATTGATGCCGCGACGACCCTCCCCGCCCCGATGTCGGCCATCTTGTTGAAGGCGCCTCTTACCTTAAAGGAACCCGTTTTCTGGAGGTTTTCCGCCTTGAGATAGACCTCGGCGCCGCTCATCCTGCTGAAGGAGCTTGAACGGATAAGGGGGGTCTCATGGACAAAGGTCCTGATGCGTTCACGCGCCCGCCTCACGTCTTCCGCGTTTATCACCTTATCCTCCTCCGGCAGCCAACGGCATACCGCCTCTTAACGGAATCGCGTAATAGCCGGGAGACACCCTGTACCTTTCGAGCGCCGTCTGAAAGAGAGGCCCGGGCTGAAAGCTCGAATCCGTCATCAGTTCCAGGTTCATGTTCATATCGGCGCCCCGCATGTTTCCCCTCACCCTCGCGTATACCCCGGTCCCCTCCATGGCAAAGGATTTCACCTCCGTGAGCGTGCCCTTGAATGCGGCTGCCCCCCTGATATCATGAAAGAGGTCGAGCGGGAGAAAGACGCCGCCGAGGGTGGCGCTCCCGAGTCTCACCTCTTTCACCGAAAAGGTCAACTCGCCTGAAATATTGCGCACGACGAGCTTTCCGGAAAGAATGCCGTCGCCGTAAATCCCGAGAGGCTCGAAGAGAGGGATTCCCCCTATGTGCACCCCGTCGGCCTTGATCAGAAGACGGTCCTTCCCTGTCAGCCTTACGAGGCCCTTCACCCGGCCCCCGTTCATGCTGCAGTGAAAACTCAGTTCGGGCCGCAGCATCAGAAGCGACAGGAGCTCAAGCCTGCCTTCTACGTCGTTGAAGCTCAGGAGCGCAACGTCCCGGCCTCCGTCCAAAGCCCTCTTTTCGAGCAGGACCCTCGCAGCGCTGAAACTGTAGAAAAGACCCTTATCGAGTCCCTCGGTCCGGAGATACAGGTAGTCCCTGCCGAGGGAGTTCTCGATCAGGTCTGACATCAGGCTTGCCGGAATCGCAATATACCACAGACCGCCGGCCAGGACAAGCAGGATGAGCAAGGCGGCAGCGGGTTTTTTCACTTCTTGCTAAAGAGCGCGACCGTCATCGTGACATCGAGGAGCTCCGGGTTTTCGAATGACTTCTTCACCGTCGCCCGCTTGACCGACAGTATCATCGGCGCATCCGTAATCTTGTAGAACAGGTTCACGAGTTCGTTCAGGGAGACCTTTTCGAACCGCACCTCGCCGCTTTCCTCCGTCATCGGTCCGGGTATCTCCCTGCTGCCGACTGCCTTCACGGACTTCATCTTCGCCTTCAGGCCGAGGGAAGAAGATATCATTTCGATCGCCTGGGCGACACCCGTGATCTGCGAGAGCGTGGACCGCTGCTCCACGGCATCGACGCTCCCCTTCAGGGACCGGTATTCACGGCTCAGGAGCACCATCTCTTTTTGTTTCGCCTTCAGGGCTTCGAGTTCCTTCTTCGCAGAGCGCCCCGCGAAAAAGACCGGGACCGTGAGGAGATAGAGTCCGGCGACGATCGCCGCGATGAGAGCCCTGCGCCTCGATGCCGGCATCGTCATTTCCACCCCTTTGCGACCACGGTAAAGAGGGTCTTTCCGCCCGCCGACGGTCGTATGTCGGAAACAGTGACGTCTTTGAGGACCTCGGAAAGGCTCGTCTTCGTCTTTTCGACCTCGGCCATCGAAGAGGCCTCCCCTTTCAGTGTAAACAGGTCCCTTTCGATCCCCATCTCGCTGAAGCTCACCCCGGGCGGCGCCGCATGCGACAGTTCGAGCAGAAGCCTGAGTGGAGCGACGCCGATCAGGGCGTCTCCCTTGTCCCGGATCTCTTTCAGATGCGATTTCATCTGGTAGAGTTCATCGGAAACGGTCTTTTCTTTGGGGAAAAGGCCGGTATAGATGCCCCGCAACTCCTTTTTCATCGCCGCAGCCCGTGTCTTTGTCGTGAGCATGCCAAAGCCGAGATAGGAATGGATAAGCAGCGCAAGCAGCACCGAGAGGATGACCGTCGTCCTGAGCATCCTCCTTGACTTTTCCGTGTCTTTCGTATAAGCAAGGGCGCCGGTCCTCAGGTTGATCGTGGGGTTTTGCAGTTCGCTTCTGACCGCCTCCATCCTCTCTTCGGGCGTCATCATCACGGGACCCAGGAGACGTGAAGCAAGGTCGTCCTTCCCGCTCGCCAGAACGGTCCGGAGTTCGAGGGAGGTCACCGCCGGAGGGTCTATCCGGGACTCGGAAAGTTTCGCCAGGATCTCGCCGAGAACACTCTTTTCGATATACGCAACCAGGACTTCCCATTCATCCCCCGAGCTGCCGAGCACGACCGTGTCGAAAACGATATCCCCTGCGCCTTCGAGCATCAGCCCCTGCAGCTCGAAAGGCACCACCTTTGCCAGTTTTTCCCTGTCGGAAAAAGGCAGCTTCAGGGTCCTGAAGTTCAGGAGTTCAAGGGGAAGGCTTACGGAAACTTCCCCTGCCTCCGACGTGTCCTGCGGAGAGGCGCTTTCGTCCGGATATCGGACAGCTCTTTCGAACTCATAGGAGCTTCCGGTGAAGAGATACCTATCTCCCGACAGCACGCCGTCCTTCTCATGAAGGTCAAGAAGTGACGCTTTTCTCATTTCCCTTTTTCACGGGCAGATCGCCCGCCGATTCTACATCTCTTTCCAGAACTTTATTACCCCGCCCACCGTAACCACGCTTTCGACCACTCTCTTTATCTTGTTCTCTTCCGCGACGCAAGTGATGCGGAGGTTCGCCGCAGATAAGGTAAAAAGGTCGCTGAGA